>CAYXPI010000284.1:0-3480 GCA_964467005.1 uncultured Limibaculum sp.
GCGCTACATCTCCGAGCGCGGCAAGATCGTGCCGAGCCGGATCACCGCCGTCTCGTCGAAAAAGCAGCGCGAGCTCGCCCGCGCCATCAAGCGGGCGCGGTTCCTGGCGCTCCTGCCCTACGCGGTGAAGTGAGGCCGGCCATGGATGTTGTTCTGTTGGAACGGATCGAGAAGCTCGGCCAGATGGGCCAGGTGGTCTCGGTGAAGGACGGCTACGCGCGCAACTACCTCCTGCCCCAGGGCAAGGCGCTGCGCGCGACCAAGGCGAACATGGCCCGCTTCGAGGCCGAGCGCGCCCATCTCGAGACCCGGAACGCCGAGGCGCGGGCCGAGGCCGAGGCGGTGGCGGCGCGGCTCGAAGGGACCCAGTTCGTGGTGATCCGCGCGGCCTCGGAGGCGGGCGCCCTCTACGGCTCGGTGGCGCCGCGGGACATCGCCGATCTCGCCCGGTCCGAGGGCCATGAGGTCGAGCGGCGGATGGTGATACTCGAGCGGCCGATCAAGGAGCTCGGGCTGCACCCCATCCGCATCCAGCTCCACCCCGAAGTGGCGGCGAGCGTCAGTGCCAATGTCGCCCGCTCGCAGGAGGAGGCGGAAATGCAGGCCTCCGGCAAGTCGATCCAGGAGCTCCGCGCCGAGGAGGAGGCGGAGGCCGAGTTCGACATCGCCGAGCTCTTCGACGACATCGGGGGCGCGGCGAGCGAGGACGACGAGGGCGGGCGCCCCGCCGGCCCCGTGGACGTGCCCGAGGGCGGGGACGGCCAGCCCCAGCCCTGAGCCTCAGAGCATGACGCGGGGCCGGTAGGTGACCCCGCGCACCCGCTCGCCGGTCTCCTCCGCAAGGTCGCTCGCCGCGCGCAGGATGTGGCGCGGCTGGAGGGCGTGGCGAAGCGCCTCCAGATCCAGCGCGGTGATGTCGTATGCCACGGCCTCCTCTGTCACTGGGATCTTCACCGCCTCCGCCGAGGGTTCGCCGCCGCGCACGGTGTGGAAGGCGGTGGCCGCGTCGAGCGCCTCCTTCACCGCGTCGAGCGCGCGGTCGAGCGCGGCCTCCAGCGGGCGGTAGACCTCCACCGCCTGGGAGATCGCCGCGTCGTTGCGCCGCTCGAGCTGGCGGCGCTCGGCCACCAGGGCCTCGTCGGCCGCTTTGAGCTGCAGCGCGAGGGAGAGGAGCCGGGCGACCTCGGTCTCGGTCTCGGGCGTCGGGAGGCGCAGCGGGACCAGAAGCGCCTCGGCCCGGGCGGTTGCGCCGCCGCTTCGCGGGTGGTCGTCATCGATCATGGCTGGGCCTCCCCCTCGGTTGCGCCGCCGTTGTGCCCGGGATCCACAGGCCTGTCCACAGCCGCCAAAGAATCGGGGATAACGCGATGTCAACGGCGGCGCCCCTCTCGGCCCGGCGCCCGCCCTCTGCTACGCTCCCATGACGGTTCGGCGACAGTCCGGACATGGGAGAGATCGGGCAGAGAGCAGGCAGAGGACCACGCATGGCCGACGGAAGTCCGGCGCCGGAGCGCACGGCGCAGCCGCATTCGATCGAGGCCGAGCAGGCGGTGCTCGGCGCGCTTCTCATCAACAACGACGTGTTCGACCGGGTGAGCGCGCTCCTCGAGCCGCACCACTTCTACGACCCCGTGCACGGGCGGATCTACGCCCTCGCCGCCAAGCTCATCGCCAAGCCCGCGCTCGCCTCGCCGGTGACGCTGAAGCCCTATCTGGCGGACGACGCCGGGCTCCAGGAGCTGGGCGGGCCGGCCTATCTCGCCCGGCTCGCCGAGGCCGTGGTCTCGATCATCTCGGTGAAGGCCTATGCCAAGGAGGTGCGGGACCTCGCCCTCCGCCGCGATCTCATGCGGATCGGCGACGAGATCCAGGCCCGCGCTGTGAGCTTCGACACCGAGATGGGCCCGACGGACCAGATCACGAAGGCCGAGGAGAGCCTCTTCACCCTGGCCGAGACCGGGCGCTACCAGAGCGGCTTCGTGCCCTTCGCCAAGGCCATCGAAGAGGCCGCGCTGATGGCCGAGGCCGCGCACAAATCGGCGGGCGGGCTCGCGGGCATCTCCACCGGGCTGAAAGAGCTCGACTACAAGCTCTGGGGCCTCCGCCCGTCGGACCTTCTCATCCTTGCGGGCCGCCCCTCGATGGGCAAGACCGCGCTCGCCACCAACATCGCCTTCCACGTCGCGCGCCGCTTCCGCGCCGGCCGGGGCGAGGACGGGCGCGAGACCCGGGAGGAGGGCGGGCGCGTCGGCTTCTTCTCCCTCGAGATGAGCTCCGAGCAGCTCGCCAACCGGATCCTCGTCTCCGAGGCCCAGCTCTCGGCCAAGGAGCTCGCCCAGGGCAATCTCTCCAAGGAGGAGTTCCTGCGTTATCTCGAGGCGGCGCGGGCGCTCGAGGAGATCCCGCTCTACATCGACGACACGCCGGCCTTGCCGATCGCGAGCCTCGCCGCCCGGGCGCGCCGGCTGAAACGGAGCCATGGACTCGATCTTCTGGTGGTGGACTATCTCCAGCTCGTGCGCGGCTCGCAAGGCCGGGGCAACGACAACCGGGTGCAGGAGGTTTCGGAGATCACCCAAGGTCTCAAAGCCATCGCCAAGGAGCTCGACATCCCCGTGATCGCGCTCTCCCAGCTCTCGCGCCAGGTGGAGGCGCGGGAGGACAAGCGGCCGCAGCTCTCGGACTTGCGCGAGTCGGGCTCGATCGAGCAGGACGCGGATGTGGTGATGTTCGTCTTCCGCGAGGAGTACTACAAGGAGCGGGAGAAGCCGACCGAGCCCAACGAGCAGATGCCCGAGGAGCTTCGGCGCGCCTCCCAGGAGAAGCTCGAGGCCTGGATGGACGCGATGACGGCCTTGAAGGGCAAGGCGGAGGTGATCATCGGCAAGCAGCGCCACGGGCCGATCGGCACGGTGGAGCTCCATTTCGAGGGCAAATACACCAAGTTCTCGGATCCGGTGCGGGCGAGCTCGGGCTACGCGGCGGAGGGCTTTTGAGCTTAGCGGGTCGGCTCACCGTCGATCTGGGCGCGATCCGGGCCAATTGGCGGGCGCTCGACCGGATCTCGGGGCCGGCCGAGACCGCGGCGGTGGTGAAGGCGGACGCCTATGGCCTCGGGGCGGCGCGGGTCGGCCCGGCCCTCGCGGCGGCGGGGGCGCGGATCTTCTTCGTGGCCCAGGCGGCGGAGGGCGCGGCGCTCCGGGCCTGCCTGGGGCCGGGGCCGGTGATCTACGTGCTGGCGGGGTTTCCCGTGGCGCCGTGGCCGGGCCGGGCCCCACCCCCCACCCCCCCCCCCCGCGGGGGGGGGGGCGCCCCGGGGGGGGGGGGTGTTTCGGGGGGGGGGGGGCGCCTCGCGCGGGTGCTGCCAGATCTCCGGTGGCGTGCGCCAGCGCACGATCGCTAGCGCGTAGAACATCTTGGCCAGCGGCGGATGCTCGTAGCAGAAGTGGCTGTCGACGATCTCGCCCCACTCGCCGGCCT
>CAYXPI010000285.1:0-3478 GCA_964467005.1 uncultured Limibaculum sp.
ACATCGCCTCCGGCGTCGTCGCCGCCGAAAAATGACCCGAACCGCGCGCGCCCTCCGGGCGGCCCCGATCCCGGCGGGCGGGGTCAGCCCGCGTCGGCCCTCGCGGCCTCGAAGGCGAGGAGCGCGCGCTTTACCTTGAGGCCCCAATGATAGCCTCCGAGGGCGCCGTCGCGGCGGATCGCCCGGTGGCAAGGGATAAGGTAGGAGATCGGATTGCGTCCCACGGCCGTGCCGACGGCGCGCACCGCGCGGGGGTGGCCGATCGCCTCGGCGATGCGCGAGTAGGTGGTGACCTGGCCGGCGGGGATGCGCAGGAGCGCCTCCCACACCTTGATCTGGAAGGGGCCGCCCATGGGCGCGAGCGCCACCTCGCCGCGGCCGGCGAAGGCGGCCTCGACCCAGCCGCGAAGGGCCTCCGGCGCCGCGACCATCTCGGCCTCGGGCCAGCGCGCGGCCATATCCGCGAGGGCGGCCTCGGGCCCGGTCTCCGCCGCGAAGGCGAGGCCGGAGAGCCCGAGCTCGGTGCCCACAGCCAGGGTCGGGCCGAAGGGGCTCTCGAACCAGCCGTATCGGAGCGTGAGGCCCGCGCCGCGTTTGGCGTAGGCGCCGGGGGTCATTCCCTCCCAGCGGAGGAAGAGATCGTGGAGCCGCGAGGGGCCGGAGAGCCCCGCGTCGTAAGCCGTCTCGAGGAGGCTCTGATGCTCGGCCAGCCGCCGCTTGGCGTGGTCAAGCGTGAGATACTGTAGGTAGCGCTTGGGGCTCACCCCCACCCAGCGGCTGAAGACGCGCTGGAAGTGGCTGGGCGAGAGCCCGATCGCGGCGGCCACCTCCTCGAGGGAGGGGTGCTCGGCGCGGCGCTCGTCCAAGTAATCGAGGGCCGCGGCCATGAGCTCATAGGCGTCGGACGGGCCGGCGGGGGCGTCTGAGGGGCGCGGGGCGGCGGGGACGGCGGTGAGATGGGCCATGGGTCGGTCTCCTCAATCCTTCGGCCCCTAGAATAGGCGCCTGGGCGCACGCGTCCCACCCGGAACCTGCGCTTGCCGCCCCGCGCTTGCCATGGGGCGCCCGGTGTGCGAGCAGCGAGCATGGGCGCGCCGCTGAGCTATTCCGAGATCTCCGAGGTGTTCCGCCGGTTTCGCGCGGCCGAGCCCGAGCCGGAGGGCGAGCTCCACCACACCAACGCCTTCACGCTTCTCGTGGCCGTCGCGCTCTCCGCCCAGGCGACGGACAAGGGGGTCAACAAGGCCACCGCGCGGCTTTTCGAGATCGCGGACACGCCCGAGACCATGCTTGCCCTCGGCGAGGCGGGGCTGATCGAGCACATCCGCACCATCGGGCTCTTCCGCAACAAAGCGAAGAACGTGATGAAGCTCTCGCGGATCCTC
Source organism: uncultured Limibaculum sp. (assembly GCA_964467005.1). GTDB lineage: Bacteria > Pseudomonadota > Alphaproteobacteria > Rhodobacterales > Rhodobacteraceae > Thermohalobaculum. The sequence continues at coordinate 1,386 of CAYXPI010000285.1, forward strand.
GTCGAGACCTATGGCGGCGTGGTGCCGTCCTCGCGCGAGGCGCTGTCGGCGCTCCCGGGGGTGGGGCGGAAGACGGCGAATGTGGTGCTCAACATGTGGTGGCGCCATCCCGCCCAGGCCGTGGACACGCATGTGTTCCGCGTGGCCAATCGCACGGGGCTCGCGCCGGGGAGGGACGTGGCGGCGGTGGAGCGCGCCATCGACGACCGGGTGCCGGCGGAGTTCGCGCTCCACGCCCATCATTGGCTGATCCTGCACGGGCGGTATGTGTGCAAGGCCCGGCGGCCGGACTGCCCCGCCTGCCTCATCAAGGATCTCTGCCGTTTCGAGGAGAAGACCGATCCGGTGGCGGAGGCGGCCGCGAAGGCCGCGGCAAAGGCGGTGAAAGCGGCGAAGGCCAAGGGAGTGTGAGATGACCGAGCGCCTGGATGTGGTGGCGGTGGGGAACGCGATCGTCGACGTGCTGGCGTCGGTGGAGGAGGCGTTTCTCGGTGCCGAGGCGGTGCCGAAGGGCACGATGCAGCTCATCGACGATGCCACGGCGCGAAGGCTTTACGCGGCGATGCCGCCCGCGCGGGAGATCTCCGGCGGCTCGGCGGCCAACACGATCGCGGGGCTCGCGGCCCTCGGTGCGCGCACCGCCTATGTGGGCCGGGTGGCGGACGACCAGCTCGGCCGCATCTTCGCGCACGACATCCGGGCGCTGGGGGTGGCCTATGAGGGGCCGATCGCGCCCAAGGGCGAGGATGGCGAGACGGCGCGCTGCCTTGTTCTCGTGACCCCGGACGGCGAGCGCTCGATGAGCACTTATCTCGGCGTCTCGGGTCGGCTCGGGCCCCACGAGATCGACGAGGCGCTGATGGAGCGGGCGGACTGGCTCTATCTCGAAGGATATCTCTTCGATCTGCCCGAGGCGAAGGCGGCGTATGACCGGGCGATCTCGGCTGTTCGCCGGGGCGGGGGGAAGGTGGCGTTCTCGGTCTCGGACCCCTTCTGCGTCGCACGTCACCGGGAGGACATGCGCGCTTTGGTGGCGGGGCATGTGGACCTTCTCTTCGCCAACCGGGCGGAGGTGATGGCGCTCTACGAGACGGAGGATCTGGAGACCGCCGTGGCAGGCGCCACCGGCGATGCCGCCATGGTGGCCGTCACGCTTTCGGACGAAGGCGCGCTCGTGGCCGCGGAGGGGGCGCGCACGGCCGTGCCCGCGGCACCCGCGAAGGTGATGGACACGACCGGGGCGGGGGATCTCTTCGCCGCGGGGTTCCTGGCCGGGCTGCTCCGTGGCCACAGCCCGCGAGACTGCGCGCGGATGGGCTGCACCGCCGCCGCCTCCGTCATCGGGCATCTCGGCGCCCGGCCGGAGGCGGATCTGGCCGGGCTCATGCGCGAGATCGGGCTCTAGGCCCTCAGGCGGCGGCGAGGTTCCGCAGCACGTAGTGGAGCACGCCACCGTTCTCGACGTAGGTTTTCTCCACCTCGGTGTCGATCCGGCAGAGGAGCTCGATCTCCGTCGTCGTTCCGTCGGCGTAGGTGATCGTGCCCGTCACCATCTGGCGCGGCGCGAGATCGCCCGAGAGGCCGGCGACGGAGATCGTCTCCGCGCCCGTGAGGCCGAGGGACCGGCGCGTGTCGCCGCCGGTGAACTCGAGCGGGATGACACCCATGCCGACGAGATTGGAGCGGTGGATGCGCTCGAAGCTCTCGGCGATCACGGCCTTTACGCCGAGCAGGGCCGTGCCCTTGGCCGCCCAGTCGCGGCTCGAGCCCGTGCCGTACTCCTTGCCCGCCACGACGACGAGGGGCGTGCCCATCTCCTTATAGGCCATGGCGGCGTCGTAGATCGGCATCTGGCTGCCGTCCGGGCCCTTGGTGTAGCCGCCCTCCACGCCGTCGAGCATCTCGTTCTTGATGCGGATGTTGGCGAAGGTGCCGCGCATCATCACCTCATGGTTCCCGCGGCGCGAGCCGTACGAGTTGAAGTCGCGCGGGGCGAGCTGCCGGGCGGTGAGGTAGCGGCCGGCGGGGGTGGCGTCCTTGAACGAGCCGGCGGGCGAGATGTGGTCGGTGGTGATCGAGTCGGCGAGAAGCGC
>CAYXPI010000286.1:0-3467 GCA_964467005.1 uncultured Limibaculum sp.
GCGGCGGTGGTGCAGGCGGCGCGGGTCTCCTACGGCGCAGGCACCCGGAGCGTGCGCGACGATGCGGGGCTCATCCGCTACCTCATGCGCCATTGGCACTCGACGCCCTTCGAGATGTGCTCGCTCAAGCTCCATGTGAAGCTGCCGATCTTCGTTGCGCGCCAGTGGATCCGCCACCGCACCGCCTCGGTCAACGAGATCTCCGCGCGCTATTCCGTGCTCGACCGGGAGTTCTACGTGCCGGCGCCCGACGCGCTCGCCGCCCAGTCGGCCACCAATCGCCAAGGGCGTGGGGCCGTGCTCGAGGGGGCGGAGGCGGAGCGCGCGCTCCAGCTTCTCAAGGACGGCGCCGCCCGGGCCTATGGCGACTATGAGGAGATGCTGGACGAGGCGAGCATCGGCCTCGCGCGGGAGCTGGCGCGGATGGCCCTGCCCACCTCCGTCTACACCCAGTGGTACTGGAAGACGGATCTCCACAACCTCATGCATTTCCTCCGCCTGCGGGCCGACCCGCACGCCCAGTGGGAGATCCGCGCCTATGCCGAGGCGATCGGCGAGGTCGTGAAGGCGTGGGTGCCGCTCTCCTGGGCGGCCTTCGAGGATTATCGGCTGAACGCGGTGCAGCTCTCGGGCCCCGCTATGGCCGTGGTGCGCCGGATGCTCGCGGGCGAGGCGGTCACTCAGGAGACCTCGGGTCTCTCGCCCGGCGAGTGGCGGGAGCTGCAGGCCGCGCTCACGGGTTAGCCGCCGGGCACCGCCTCCAGGGCGGCATCGACCCGGGCACCGGGAGCCGGCGCGATCTCGGCGCAGAGGGGGCCGGTCTCGGGCAGCGCCGGCGGCGGGTCGAGGAAGATGCGGCGCGCGGGGTCCCCCGCCTCGGTTGAGAACGCGGCGACGGGGAAGAGGCCGATCACCTGCGCCTCGCCGCCTTCCCAGGTCAAGGCGACTTCGCCGGAGCCGCTTTCACCGGGGTCGAAGGCCGTCAGCACCAGCACCGGCTGGACCGTGCCCTCCCGGAGGGCGGCGAGCTCTGCGCCCGCCAGGCACGCGGTGCCCGGGCCGTCGCGCCCCGGGGCCGCGATCTCGGAGGTCGGCCGCCAGGCGAGGATCGCGAGGGCGACGAGAACGGCCGCGCCGGCGGCGAGGCGGACGGTGCGCATGGCCGGCATCTCTCACACCACCGCCAGCTCGACCGTCTCCGGGCAGACGCTGCCGGGCCGGCCGCCGGCTCCGGTTTCGTGCCCCGCCGCCACGAGCTGGAGGCTCACAGGCCCAGCGAGGCGGCCGAGGCCCGAAAGCCGTGCGAGCGTCTCCGTGATGTCGAGGGCGACGGTCGGGGCGTCCCCGCCCGCTTGGCAGATCTCTCCGGGCGCCGAGGCGAAAAAGCCGATGGCGCCGGCGAAGTGGGGGTCCTCCGTCGGCGTGGCCGGCCCCGCATCCGGGCGGTTGACGAAGAGGCGGAGCTGGGTGCCCGCGGGCGCGCTCGTTGCGATGCGGCGGAGGACGGCGTAGACGGCCTGGCCTTGAGGTGCCGCAGGGGCCGGCGCGTCGCCCCCGCTTTGGAGAAGGTCGCCGAGCGCCGTCTGCCCTCCGCCCGAGCCCAGGACATCGGTGAGGGACTGGGCGCCCGCCTCGCCGGTGACGGCCGCGGGCAGCGCGCCCGCCGGGAGTTCGAAGGCGAGGCTCGCCGGGCGCTCCGGCGTCGCCGCCGCGGCCATGCGCTCCACCCTGCGGAAGGCGCCCAGGCTTTCGGCCACCGCCTCACCGGAGAGGACGGCGATCAGCCGATCCTCTGCCGGAGGTCGGGGCAGCTCGCGGTCGGGCTCCTGGGGCTCGAGGCCGAAGGTGAAGCCGAGCGGCACGACCTCCTCCATCTCCGTCACCCGCTCGGAGTAGAGCTGGCCGTCCGATCCGATGAACTGGTTGGGGAACACCATCTCGCGCCACAGCCGGTTGCGCGAATTGGTGCGACCGCGCGACATCCAAAGCGCCCAGAGATAGTCGATATGCCCGTGATGCATGAGGAAGACGGGGTCGAGCGGGCTCTCCATCGCCGCCATCACCCCGCCCACGGCACCGTGCACCCGGTTGTGGGGAATGGCCTCGAGCGGGCCCTCGATCCCGCGGGCCTGAATCCAGCCCGGATCGGTCGAGTTCTGCCCCTGCGGACGGCTCGAGCCGAAGCGCTCGAACACGGTCTGCGCCATCGCCCGGTCGATCACCCGCGGGCCGACCATATTCGCGGGCATCCGGCTGCCCGCGCCCACCGACCGGCCGTTGAGAAAGAGCGGGTTCGCCTGGCCGTTGAAGGTCGGCTCGGCAAAGGCGCGGGGAAAGCCGGGGCTCGAGGTCCAGTCCCAATACGGAAGAGCGAAGCCCTGGTTGCCGGTCACGTCGCGGGCGAGGCGCTCGTACATCCGGAGGTAAGCCCGGTGCCATGGCAGAAAGTACCAGTTGCCGTGTGGGCAGAAGGTGGCGTGGATCCGTGCGAGGTAGCTCCAGTTGAGCACGTTGGGGTTCCGGTCGGCGTTGCGCATGGCGCCCACGAAGCCGCGGAATGTGACGAGGTCGGGGTCGTCCAGATCCATCTCGTGAAGCGGCCGGCGTCGCGGCACGGCCTGAGCTTGGAGCTCCGAGCGGGTGAGGAGCGCCGCCCCGGCGGCGAGACCGGCGGCGGAGACGACGAAACGGCGGCGGGTGAACATGCGGCGGGTCTCCGGCAAGCGACAGGGGGTCTCGCCTTCGATGCTAGCCGCAGGGCCGGATTCGCGAAAGCGTCAGCGGGTGACCGCCTCGAGGATGCGGTGGACGGCCCGTGCGGTGCCCCCGTCGCGGTCGAGCCCGCCGGCCCAGCCCGAGACGGAGACGGCGGCGATCTCCGCCCGCCCCGCCAGATCGGCGAGGGCCGCGCGCACGGCCTCGGCCGAGGGGCCGCCCGACACCGGGTAGCGGAAGGCGGGGCATTCGGCCGCGTCCAGGATGTCCGCGTCGAGATGGAGGAGAACCGGCCGGTCGAAGCCGAATTCCACGAGTTCGGCCAGCGGCACATGGGTGACCTCGGAGGCGGCGAGGGCCGTGGCCTCCTCCGGGTCGAGATCGCGGGCGTCGACCAGGAGGATCTGGCTCTCCGGGATCGGGCGGGCGCCGACGCCCTCCATCATCCATTGCGGACCCCGGCCCGCGATCATGGCGAGCGGCATGCCGCCGAGGAACTGGCTGGGCGAGGTCTCCGGCGTGTTGAAATCCCCATGCGCGTCCAGCCAAACGAGGTCGGGCTCGATGCCGGCGCGCTGCAGCCCCGCGAGCACCGGCAGCGCCGCGCAGCAATCCCCCGCCACGGAGACCGCCCGCGCGCCCTCCACCGCCGTGTCGTAGACGAACTGCGCGATGCCGCCGTGCAGGATCGCCATCTCCGGCGGCGAGCGGTGGACGATGCGCACCTCGTTGATCGCCGCATCGGGCGGGCA
>CAYXPI010000287.1:0-3456 GCA_964467005.1 uncultured Limibaculum sp.
CGCAGCTTCGCGAGTTCGGCGAGACCCGGCGCGGCTGGCTCGGCGTGCGCATCCAAGAGGTGACGGACGAGATCGCCGAGAGCATGAAGCTCGACGCGGCCTCGGGCGCGCTCGTGGCCAGCGTCAATCCCGGCGGGCCGGCCGAGGTGTCGGGCATTCAGCCGGGCGACGTGATCCTGCGCTTCGACGGCCGCGAGGTGGAGGAGATGCGCGACCTGCCGCGCATGGTGGCCGAGACCCCGGTGGGCAAGACCGTGCGGGTGGTGGTGTTCCGCAAGGGCAGCACGCAGACCGTGCGGGTGCGCCTCGGCCGGCTCGAGAGCCAGGAGGCCGTGGCCGCCGCCGCCGCGGCGGTGCCGGAGACCGCGCCCACGGGCACCGAGATCCCGGGCGTGGGCCTGACCCTCGCTCCCCTCACCGACGGGCTGCGCACGCGCTTCTCGATCGCCGATGACGTGACCGGCCTCGCCGTCCTTTCGGTGGAGCGGAACGGGGCCGCGGCGGGCAAGGGCCTGCGCGCGGGCGACGTGATCCTCGAGGTGGGGCAGGAGCCGGTCTCGACCCCGGACGCGCTCTCCGAGGCCATCGAGACCGCCCGGGGCGGCGGGCGGAGCTCCGTGCTCCTTCTCGTCCAATCGGGCGCCGATCTCCGCTTCGTGCCCCTTCCCATCGACGAGTGACCCGGCGGCTCCCCCCGCGGGGGGCCGCTCAGCCCAAGGAACCCTCCCATGCGTCTCTCCTCACGGATCCGCCAGATCGTCCCCTCGGGGGACGACGGCTGGGGGGTGTATTACACCGCGCGGGCCCTGGCTGCCTCCGGCGAGCGGGTGGTGAACCTCACGATCGGAGACCACGATGTGGGCCCGGATACGGGGATCCTCGACGCGCTCCGGGCGAGCCTCGCGGCGGGGCACACGGGCTACACCCCGGTGGAGGGCACGGCGGAGCTTCGCGCGGCCATCGCAGCCGCCGAGCCGGTGCCGACCCGGCCGGAGGAGATCGCCGTCACCTGCGGGGCGCAGGCGGGCCTCTACGCGGCGATGACGGCCGCGCTCGACCCGGGCGAGAGCTGCGTGGTGCTCGACCCCTATTACGCGACCTACGACCAGACGGTGCGCGCGGTGGGGGCGGTCCCGCTGCCCGTGCGCTGCCGGCCCGAGGACGGATTCCAGCCCGATCCGGAGGCCATCGCCGCCGCGCTCCGGCCGGACACGCGGGCGATCCTGGTCAACACGCCCAACAACCCCTCCGGCGCGGTCTACGACACGGACTGCTTGGCCGCCATCGGCGCGCTGGCCGAGCGCCACAACCTCACGGTGATCTCCGACGAGGTCTACGAGACGATGGTGTGGGAGGGCCGGCATGTGAGCGCGCGGGCGGTGCCGGGGCTCGCGGAGCGGAGCTTGCGGGTGATGTCCTTCTCGAAGTCCTACGGGCTCACAGGCTTCCGGGTCGGCTGGATCGCGGGGCCGGAGGAAGCCGTGCAGCGGATCGCGGATCTCGCGGTGACGACGACCTATGGCCTGCCGGGCTTCATCCAGGATGCGGGCGTGCACGCGCTCACGGCGGGCGCGGCGGCGGCGGCGGAGATCACGGCGCGCTACGGGGCGCGGCGGCGGGCCGCCCTCGCCGCCCTCGAGGGCGCGACGGGCTGCCGGGCGGTGGCGCCCGCGGGGGGCATGTATGTGCTCGTCGACATCCGGGAGACCGGGATGACGGGCGAGGCCTTTGCCGAGCGGCTCCTGGCCGAGCACAGCATTGCCGTCATGCCGGGCGAGAGCTTCGGCCAGGCGGCCGCGGGCCATCTCCGCGTGGCGCTCACCCGGCCCGAGGCCGATCTCGTGCCGGCGCTCGAGCGGATGGCGGCGCAGGCCGAGGCCGCCTGCGCCCTGCCCGTGGGCTCTTGAGCCTCAGAAGACCAGCGCCTTCGCCTCACGCACCTGGGGCAGCCCCGCGATCTCCGCGATCACCTCGGGCGAGAGGGGGTCGTCGACCCCGAGGAGGGTGATCGCCTCGCCCCCCTTCTCCGAGCGGCCGAGATGGAAGGTGGCGATGTTCACCCCGATCTCGCCGGTCTTGGTGCCGAGCGCCCCGATGAACCCCGGCGCGTCGTCGTTCACCGTGTAGAGCATGTAGGGCATGGGCTCGGCCTCCATGCCGATGCCCTTGATCTGGATGATCCGCGGACGGCCGTCGGAGAAGAGCGTGGCGGCCACGCTCCGCGTCTTGCCCGGCGTGGTGACGAGGAGACGCACATAGGTGCCGTAGGCCCCCTGCGCGTCCTTCCGGGTCTCCGCGATCTGGATCCCCCGCTCGCGGGCGAGAATGGGGGCGGAGACCATGTTGACCCCCTCCCCGAGCTGGGGCGTGAGGAGCGCGGCCGTGAGGGCGGCGGTCAGTGGCTTCAGGTTGAGCTCCGCCACCTTGCCCACATACTCGATCTCCAGGCGCTCGATCGGCTCCTCGGTGAGTTGGCCGGCGAAACCGCCCACCACCTCCACCACCCGCACCCAGGGCTTCAAGAGCGGCGCCTCCTCGGCGGTGATCGAGGGCGCGTTGATCGCGTTGGAGATCGCGCCGGTGAGGAGGTAATCCGCCATCTGCTCGGCCACCTGGAGGGCCACATTCTCCTGCGCCTCGGTCGTGGCGGCGCCCAGATGGGGGGTGACGACGACATTGGGCAGGCCGAAGAGCGGGTTCTCCGTCGCCGGCTCCTCGGCGAAGACGTCGAAGGCCGCGCCCGCCAACCGCCCCTCGGTGAGCGCGGCCGCCACCGCCGCCTCGTCCACCAGCCCACCACGGGCGCAGTTCACGATCCGCGCGCCGGGCTTCATGAGGGCGATCCGCTCGGCCGAGAGGATGTTGGCGGTCTTCTCGGTCTTCGGCAGATGAAGGGTCACGATGTCCGCCCGGGCGAGGAGATCCTCGAGCTCGGCCTTCTCCACGCCGAGCTCGCGCGCGCGCTCCGCGCCCAGGAAGGGGTCGTAGGCCAGCACCTTCATGCGCAGGCCAATGGCGCGGGAGGCGACCACCGAGCCGATGTTGCCGCAGCCGATGATGCCGAGCGTCTTGCCCGTGATCTCGGTGCCCATGAAGCGGGATTTCTCCCATTTGCCCGCATGGGTGGAGGCGGAGGCTTGGGGGATCTGCCGGCAGAGCGCCATTGTCATGGCGATCGCGTGCTCGGCGGTGGTGATCGAGTTGCCGAAGGGCGTGTTCATCACCACGATCCCGCGGGCCGAGGCGGCGGGGATGTCGATGTTGTCGACCCCGATCCCGGCCCGGCCGACCACCCTGAGGCCGTTCGCGCGGCCGATGAGGTCGGCGGTGACCTTCGTGGCGGACCGGATCGCCAGGCCGTCATAAGCGCCGACTGCGTCGGCGAGGCGCGCGGGCTCTTTGCCGAGACCGGGCTCGAAGTCCACGTCGACGCCCCTGTCGCGAAAGATCTGGACG
>CAYXPI010000288.1:0-3446 GCA_964467005.1 uncultured Limibaculum sp.
GAGCGCGTTCTCGTCGATGATCTCGCCGCGGGCGGTGTTGACCACATAGGCCGTGGGCTTCATGAGCGCGAGGCGCCGGGCCGAGAGGAGGTGGTAGGTGGCGGGCGTGTGCGGGCAGTTGACCGACACGATGTCCATCCGCGCGAGCATCTGGTCGAGGCTCTCCCAGTAGGTCGCGTCGAGCCCGGCCTCGATCTCCGGGTGGAGGCGCCGGCGGTTGTGGTAGTGCACCTGGAGGCCGAAGGCGCGGGCGCGGCGGGCCACCGCCTGGCCGATCCGGCCCATGCCGAGGATGCCGAGGCGCTTGCCCCAGATCCGGTGGCCGGTGATCGCGGTGGGCGACCAGCCCTCCCACCGGCCTTCCTGCATCATGCGCTCGCCCTCGGCCATGCGGCGGGGAACGGCGAGGATGAGGGCCATGGTCATGTCGGCCGTGTCCTCCGTGAGGACGCCGGGGGTGTTGGAGACGATGATGCCCCGGGCGCGCGCGGTCTCCACGTCGATGTGGTCCACCCCCGCGCCGTAATTGGCGATGAGCTTGAGGCGGGGCCCCGCGGCGGCGAGGATGCCCTGGTCGATCGCGTCCGAGAGGGTGGGCACCAGCACGTCGCACTCCTGCACGGCGTCGATCAGGTCGCGATGCGCGAGCGCCCGGTCCGAGGTGTTGAGCCGCACCTCGAAGAGCTCGCGCATCCGGGTCTCGACCGGTTCGGGGAGCTTTCGGGTCACGACGACATGCGGGCGATCTCGGGTCATGACGCAAAGTCCTTTCTGCAGCGCTCGCCGACGTGATAATTTTATGAGGCGGGCTCGGAAAGGGGAAATCGGACCCGGGCGGCGGAGTTTCCGTTCCGCGGCGCGACGTGGACAGAGAGGGGGCAGGGAATGGCGCGAGGTTGGGCAGCGCGCGGGGCGCTTGGGGTGCTCGTGAGCCTCGGCCTCGGTGTCGCAGCGGCGGAGACGCCCGCCGAGACGCAGGCCGAGACGCCCGCCGAGACGCAGGCCGAGACGCCCGCGACCGGCGCCGCAACGGGCCCCGAGACCAATCTGCCGCTGCCCCGCTACGTCTCGCTCAACGCGGGCCGGATCAATCTTCGCCGCGGTCCCGGGCTCGAGTACCGGGTCGATCTCGAATACCGGCGCAAGGGCCTGCCGGTGCGGGTGATCGACGAGTATCGCCAATGGCGACGGGTGGTGGACAGCGGCGGCGACGAGGGGTGGATCTACCACGCGCTCCTCTCGGGACGTCGGACGGTGGAGGTGGTGGGGCCGGGGGTGCTGCTCCGCGACAAACCCCTCGGCCTCACCGAGGGCACCATCTGCGCCGAGCTCACGGTCCTGCCCGAGGGCGCGGTGGCCTGCGCCGAACCCGGAGCCCTCGGCCGGCTCGAAGCCTGCGAGCGCTTCTGGTGCCGGATCTCGGCGGGGGGCTACGACGGATGGGTGCCCAAGACCGCGCTCTGGGGCGTGGACCCGGCCGAGGTGTTTGCCGACTAGCGCCGGCCTCAGCCCGTGGCGAGGGTGATGACGAAGAGCGGTGCCTCGCGATAGAGGGTGGCCCCCACCGTGATCTCGGCCTCCGTCGCGCCGGGCTCGGGAAAGGGCAGCCGCGCGCGGAGCCGCCGTTGGCTCGGGCTCGGGGCGAGGAGCTCCGCCGGGCTCTCGGGCAGGTCCAGCTCCACCTTGAGAAAGCTCGCAAGGGCGACGCCGTGATCCCGCCGGTCGGTCGCGCCCACGAGCCGTCGGGCCGCGTCGTTGGCGAAGCGCACGACCCGATCGGCATCCGCGACGATGCAGGGGAAGGGGATGACCTCGAGCCCGGCGCGGAGGTGGTTCTCCGGCAGGTTCATCACCGCGAAATGCGTGACGAAGCCGCGGCGGTCGACCAACGGCACGATGAGCCGCCGCCACAGCCGGACGAAGACCGAGAGCGGCGGCTCGTGCTCGCTCAAGACCACCTGGCGCCGCTGCATGGCCGCCCGGTAGAGCGCGATGAAGAACCGGCTGATATGGCCGCCGAACTCGGTGGCGCGGCGGCCCTGCATATCCCGCCCGTAACAGTCGGCGATGTTCTGGCCGTAGGCGCGGTAGACGAAATCCCGCCCGAAGCCCTCGATCTCGACGAGCATCAGCCAACCGGGGCCCGGCGTCTCCTCGGCCACGAAGGCGCTGGCCAGCGGCAGGCCCGCATGGCTCGGCAGGCTGAGGCAATAGGCGAGGAAGGCGTCGAACGCCTCGGACCGAAGCTCGCGCGCGCTGGGCGACCACACGACATGCGGCGGCCGCCCATATGCGCTGGCGAAGAGCTCAGCCAGACGGTCGAGCCGCCCCAGGAAGAGGCTCGCGGCGAGAAGATCGTCCGAGTTTTGTTCCGACCCGGAACGGCGGGCGGCGGGGGGCGGTGCTGTGTTCGGCGCCAAGGAACACCCTTCCCAAGGCATCGGGGGCGACAATCCAAAGTGGATTGAAAGCATACCCGAACTCGGCCCGAGGTCGATGCAAAAGCTCCGCGCTCAGTCCCGGCGCTTGCGGAGCCGGATCACCACGTCGATCTTGGCGATCTCCATGCCCTCCGGCGCCTCGGGCAGGGCCTCGAAGCGCAGGCTCTCCGCCGGCGCATCAGTGAGGTGCCCGCCGTCCTCCCAGAAGAAGTGGCCGTGATCGGAGGTGTCGGTGTCGAAATGGCTGCGCGCGCCGTCCACCATCACCTCGACGAGGAGCCCGGCATCGGTGAAGCTCTTGAGCGTGTTGTAAACGGTGGCGAGCGCCACGGGGCGGCCCGCGGCCTGGGCCGCGTCGAAGAGGCTCTCGGCGGTCACGTGGCGGTTCCGCCCGTCGCCCACCAGAAGCGCGGCGAGGATGAGGCGCTGGCGCGTCGGGCGAAGGCCGGCCCGCCCGAGCCAGGCGGCCGCCCTCTGCATCTCCGGCCCGTGTTCCGTTATCGACGCCATCGCCTCTGCCCCTGTCACCCGTCGATACATATCAGGGAAGAGGGGTGGCGCGCCAGGACATTAGGGCGCGGCGCTCGCGCCCCGAGCCGGCCGGGCGCGCTCGCCGGGGTTCTTGTGCCGTCCCGAACCCAGTGATAGGGAGGCCACCTTGAGCGAGGGACGCCAGGAGACGGCAGGGGATGACGGAACGCGCGGCGAGGTTCGACTACGAGGCTCTCTTGGCCTGTGCCCGGGGGGAGCTCTTCGGGCCGGGCAACGCGCAGCTGCCGGAGCCGCCCATGCTGATGTTCGAGCGGATCACCTCGATCACCGCCGACGGGGGCCCGACCGGCAAGGGCCAGGCGGTGGCCGAGATGGAGGTTCGCCCCGATCTCTGGTTCTTCAAGTGCCATTTCCCCGGCGATCCGGTGATGCCGGGTTGCCTGGGGCTCGACGCGCTCTGGCAGCTCACGGGCTTCTTCCTCGGCTGGCTGGGGATGCCGGGCCGGGGCCGCG
>CAYXPI010000289.1:0-3439 GCA_964467005.1 uncultured Limibaculum sp.
GGATCCCCCGCAGCTGGAGCCCGATTGTGGGCCGACGCACCACTCGGCCGCCACGCCGCCCATCGATCCGGAGGTCGGGAACTTGTACAGCTCGGAAATCACCGAGATCGGCGCGACCGACGCCTTGCTCGACGCGGAGCGCGACCGCCAGATCGCGCTGCAGCTCGAGCTTCTCGAAGAGCTGAACCGCGCCCATGAGGAGGCGGAGGTGCATGGCGACGCGGCGTTCGACGCGTTCAACGACCGGGCGCGGGACATCACAGCAGAGATGGAGGCCTCCAACGCCGATTTCCAGGATCTCGCGACCGACAAGTTCGACCGGCTCGCCCAGACGGCGCTGAGGCGGGCGGCGGCCCTCGATCTCGAGACCGCGCGGACCAGCGCGCTCGTGACCCACCTCAAGGAGCTCGAGAAGCTCGACCGGACCGGGTTTCTGAGCGTCGAAACCCAAGAGGCGGTGACCGCAGAGATCGCGCGGATCCAAGGCGGGATCGGCCGCATCGAGGCGCGCCGGGTCGACGCGCACAACGAGATTGTCGGCCCGGCCAAGAAGGAGCTCTTCGACGCCTGGCACTACATCGAGCAAAACAAGAACAGCGGCGCCGGCAAGGGCTGGGGCGCGCCGGACCAAAAATTGATCAACTACCAGGTCGAATTCGACACGTTGCTGGCCGAAGCCGGCTATCGATCGGTCGAGGAGTTCGAGGCCAAGGTCGACGCGTATGAGGAGGTTTTTGAGACGCACGCCATCGGCGCCGCCAACGACGCCATGGATCGGTTCGAAGACGAGATGGATGCCTATGAACGCAACCTGACCGGGACCGACCTCGAGGCCATGCTCTCCGGCACCGCGGAGCTGCGCGCCTACGAGGATGACGCCTTCTGGGGCAAGCAGGTCGGCGTGATGATAAAGGCGGATGAGGCGATCCAAACCACCCCCGAGCTCCAGGAGCTGGCCCGCTATGCGCGGGTGACAGGGTCCGCCTACGACTTCGAGACCGAGTTTGCCAACATGCTCGCCGGGGCCGACACGCCCGCCGCGCTGCGCGCCTCGATCGAGACCATGCTGGAGACGCGCCGGCAGAGCATTGAGAACACGCGGGAGCGTCTCGCGGACGACCCCGACCTCATCTGGCGGTTCGGCGTGGCTGTGGACAAGGCCAAATCCGCGATGCATGTCGGCGACGACTCGATCCACGCGGCCATCGTGCAGGCGGGTGTCAAACGCGAGGAAGACGCAAACCTGACGCGCGATCTCATCATCGGCGGCTCGGCCATGGCCCTCGGCTTCCTGGTGGCCGGCCCGGGCGGATCAGCGGCCGGAGGCGCGGCGGTTGGGGCGGTGGGCGGCGGCGTCGAAGCGTGGTTCGCCTACCAGGATTACATCGTTCAACACGAGGCCCACGACGCCGAGATCAGCTCGGTCGATCCCTCCTTCGCCTGGGTCGTGCTGTCCTTGATGTCGATCGCGCCGGACGCGCTGGGGGTCGGCCTTGCCATCAAGGCCGCAGGCAGCTCCGCCAAGATGGCCAGGATCGCGCAGATGCTCGCGCCGAAACACGATGTGGGCCGAGCGGTCGCGAAGTTCGACACCGCGCTCGCCCGGCAAAGCACCCAGGATGATGTGACGGCCGCGCTCGACGTTCTCAAGAAGGATCTGAGCGGGCAACCGCAGGCGGTGGTCCGCGCGATCCACAAGGCGGCGATGGCGCGCGCCGAAAGCGAGGCGGCCTGGCGCGCGGCCGTGCGGCTCAAGCGGGCCCATTCAGGGCTGAACGCCGTGATCCCGGGCGGCAAGCTCATCGAGAACATCGCCTATTTCGCCTATCCGGTCTGCATGTCGCTCCGGATGAACATCAAGGAGATCGACAAGCTGCTCAAGCTGCGCCGCGTCCGTGGCCTCGTCGGCGAGATGGACGCGCTCGGACAGGAGGGGGTCGACGAGTTTGCGCGCTTGGTCGGCAAGATCGAGCGCGAGGATTGGGCCGTGGTCAGCCGGGCCGCGGTGGAGCTGGATGCGGACAACGATCTCTTGGTCGAGGCCTTCGAGAAATGGTCGAAGACGGCGGATATGCGGGGCCAGGCCTTCGTCGACGAGATCCTGAAGCCGCTCAGTCGCAATCGCGCCAATATGAAGGCCTTTGGCGAGAGGCCGGGCGTGCGCAACATTCTCGACACGTTCGACGAACTCGATCTCGAGATCGATCCCGCCACCCAAAAGCGCCTTTGGGAGATCCTTGGGACCGGCACACCGGAGGAGATGGAGGCCGCGGAGGCGTTCTTGCGCAAAACGCTCAAAGACCGGACCGAGCTTCCGAAGGGCTATGGCGAGGGCGTGCTCGACGACGACACTCCCCACCACCTCCGACAGACGCCGCCCGGCAAGGCCAACCAGGAGCCCGGCATCCAGGGCGATATCGGCGCGCACCGGCACCGGGCCGAGGTGGACCCGGCCCTCGCCAAGGTGCGCAAAGCCAACGAACAGATCTCCAAGGCGACCATCCGCGACATCACCGCGCGGCTGCTGGAGACCCGGAATATGGGCCAGTTCCTCGACGAGTTTCCGGATGGCGCGGTGCAGGAGGTGCGCCTCCCGACCGACGCGGGCAACCGCTGGGTCGATTTTGTTTGCCGGCGTGGCGGGCAGATCGTCGTGCGCGAAAGCAAGAGCTATAAGAGTTTCAAGTCGAGTGCGGACATCATTCGCCAACTCGAAAAGGATATGAACATTATCAATTACTACGATGACATCTTGTATGAATGGCGCATCGACTCCGTGGACGAGATCTCGGAGGCGACGATCAAGCAGATGCAAGAGGTGATCGAAAAGAGTCACGGACGCGTCGTTCTGATCCTCGGGACCCGCCCGGGATAAGTGGCCCGAGGGGCGCCAGACGCCCGAGCGTGGCGCGCCGGATCCGGCGTCTCGGCGTCCCCCTCGACTGGGCCGAGCAGGAGCGCAGCTTCGGGATGCGCGACTGACCAGCGGCGCGCCGTCGCCGGAAAGTCCCGGTTCCGGAGCGGGAGTTCCCCGTTCGGGGCGACGGGGTTCCCTGTTCCGCGGCGCAGGGAACTTGCGCGTACGGGATTGGAACTGCGACGGACTGCGACGCTCGACACCGCCGAAACGACCGGAATCCTGGACAGTTCCCTGAGAACTCCCTGTTAGCAGGGAAATCGCGCGAAACGGCACCGGCCGATGCGGCCGACGGAGACGCCGGGGGATACGGGCAGGGAAGTCTGCGGGGTCGTGCGTCTCTGACGCGGGAACGGGGTCTTAACCGTGTGAAGAGAAAGCCTTAAATGCGCGCGCTAAGACACTGTTATAAATAGAGAATACAGCTGGCGGAGAGACAGGGATTCGAACCCTGGGTACCCTCGCGGGTACAACGGTTTTCGAGACCGCCCCGTTCGACCACTCCGGCACCTCTCCGCGGTC
>CAYXPI010000290.1:0-3420 GCA_964467005.1 uncultured Limibaculum sp.
GGCCCCTTCGGCCTCCTCGGCGTCGCGCCGGGCGGCCTCGGCCTCGGTGATCGCGGCGCGCGCCTCGGCTCGGGCGGCCTCCGCGGTGGCGGCCACGGCGGTCTGCGTCGTCGCGAGCTTGGCGAGCCGGGTGTCGAGCCCCGCCAGCGCCCGCGCCGCGGCCTCCGGGAGCTCGCCCGTGCCCGCCGCCGCCCGCAGCTCGGCGAGGGCGGTGTCGACGGCGGCGAGCGCCCGGTCCCGCGCCAGCGCCTCCGTGGCGAGGCGTTCGGAGAGGCGGGCGACCTCCGCTTCCAGCGTCTCGGGCACGGGCGCGAGGTAGCGGGCCACCGGCGCGGGCAGATGGGGCGCAAGCTTGGGCGCGGCCCAGAGCGTGCCGGCCGCCACCGCGAGCGCGCCGAGCAGGATCCAGAGCGCGGTGGCTGCGGCGCTCGGCGGCGGGTCGATCTCGGCCTCGGCCTCGGGGTCGTGCAGGTCCTCCGGATAGGCGTCGGACAGCCCGTCCGAGGGGGCCTCGGCCGCTTCGTCGGCGCGCCCGCGCTCTCGACGCTCGGAGGTCATCTCACCGGGTCCTTTCCTGCCGCGACGGGGGCGCGACGGGCCCCCGCTGCGCCCAAGGGTAGTGCCTTGCGGCGGCGCCCACAATCCTCAAGCCGGGGGTTGGGGCGCCCTCTCAAGCGCTTGCGAGGATTGCCGAACGCATGGCCGGGCCGGTGGGAGCGTCTGCCACCTCGATGGCGGCGAGGGGGAGGGAAGCGAGGGGCCGGGCCGCGGCCTCCGAGATCGCGAGCGCCGCGACACCGGGGGCGAGGGCGCCGGAGGCCGCCATGCGCCGGGCGAAGATCTCGGCGTTGCGGGCCGACCAGATGGTGACGAGCCCGACCCCGCCTGTGGCGAGCGCATGGGCCACGGGTGCCGGCGGCGGGCCGGTTTCTTCCGCGGCATAGACCACCGCCTCGGCCACACGGATGCCCTGGGAGGCGAGGCGCGTCGGCAGATCGGCCGCCGTGTCGCGCCCGCGCGGGTGGAGGAGATGGCGGAGCCCCGTGAGCCCGGCGAGCTGGGCCAGCGCCTCGGCGTCGCCCCCGGCCGAGAGCGCGCCGCCGAAGCCGAGGCCCCGGGCCACCCGGGCGGTCGCGTCGCCCACGCAGAGGGCCGGCAGGTCGCGCCGCGGCGACAGCGCGGCGAAGGCGCGCACCCCATGGGCCGAGGTGAAGAGGAGCCCGTCCACCAGGGGCGGCAGGCGGAGCGTCATCGCGAGTGGGCGGATGGCGGTGAGCGGCCAGATCTCCGCGGTGCGCCCGTGCATGGCGAGTTCCTCGGCCAGCGCCCGGCTCTCGGCCAGCGGCCGGGTGAGGAGGACCGGCCGGCGCCCCGGGCGCTCAGGCGGCGAAGAAGCCATCGCCGCCCAGCCCCTTGAGCTCGGCCGCCGCATCCGCGCCCAGGGCCGCGGCGTCGCTCTCCGCGCCCCGGCGTTCGGTGGCGTGGCGGAGGGTGCCGTCCGGCTTCACGATCTCGCCGCGGAGCCAGATGCCGCCATCCGCAAGGAGGGCGAGCCCCGCGATGGGGGTGCGGCAGGACCCGTCGAGCCCGGCGAGGAAGGCGCGCTCGGCGGCGAGGCGCGTCGCGGTCGGGGTGCAGTGGATGGGCGCGAGGAGGGCGGCGGTGTCGGCGTCGTCGGCCCGGGCCTCGATGCCGATGGCCCCTTGGGCCACCGCGGGCAGCATGTCCTCCGGCGCCAGCGCCACGCCCATCTCCTCGGGCGCATGGCCGAGCCGGCGGATGCCGGCGAGGGCCAAGAATGTCGCCTCCGCCACCCCGTCCGCGAGCTTTTTCAGCCGGGTCTGCACATTGCCGCGGAACTCGACGACCTGAAGATCCGGCCGCCGGTGGAGAAGCTGCGCCCGCCGGCGGAGCGACGAGGTGCCCACCACCGCGCCGGCGGCGAGCCCGGGAATGCCCGCGGGCGCGCCCACCACCATGTCGCGCACATCCTCGCGCGGCAAAAGGCAGAGGATCGCGAGCCCCTCGGGCAGTACCGTGGGCATGTCCTTCATGGAATGGACCGCGATGTCGATGCCGCCGGCGAGGAGCGCCTCCTCGATCTCCTTGGTGAAGAGGCCCTTGCCGCCGAGCTCGGAGAGCGCGCGGTCCTGCACCGCGTCGCCGGTGGTCTTGATCACCACGATCTCGAAGGCGGCCTCCGGCAGCCCATGCGCGGCCATCAGCCGGGCGCGGGTCTCATGGGCCTGGGCGAGGGCCAGCGGCGAGCCGCGGGTGCCGATCTTGAGCGGACGGTCCGGGGCGGGGAGGGCGGTGGGCATCGGCACTCGCATTGTCTGACGGGTCGGATCTCCTTAGTAAACCCAGCATCTGGCGGGTGCAATTCCAGGAGGCGCCGATGGCGGCGTGGACGGTGCTGGGCATCGAGACGAGCTGCGACGACACCGCCGCGGCGCTGGTGCGCGGCGCCCCGGGGGCGCCGGGCGAGATCCTGGCCAATCTGGTCGAGGGTCAGGCGGCGCTGCACGCGCGCTTCGGCGGGGTGGTGCCCGAGATCGCGGCCCGCGCCCATGCCGAGCGCGCCGATGCCGTGGTGGAGGCGGCGCTGGCCGAGGCCGGGCTGGCGCTCTCCGAGATCGACGCGGTGGCGGTGACGGCGGGCCCCGGGCTCATCGGCGGGGTGATCGCCGGCGTGATGCTGGCGGAAGGCGTGGCGCGCGGGGCGGGCAAGCCGGTGGTGGCGGTCAACCATCTCGAGGGCCACGCGCTCACGCCGCGGCTGACGGATGCGGTGGCCTATCCCTATCTCCTCCTTCTCGCCTCGGGGGGGCATTGCCAGCTCCTGGCGGTCGAGGGGCTGGGGCGGTACCGGCGCCTCGGCGGCACCATCGACGACGCGCCGGGCGAGGCCTTCGACAAGGTGGCCAAGCTCATGGGGCTCGGCTTTCCCGGCGGGCCGGAGGTGGAGCGCTGGGCCGAGGGCGGCGATCCCGGCGCCGTGGACCTCCCGCGTCCGCTTCTCGACCGGCCGGGGGCGGACATGTCCTTCTCCGGCCTCAAGACCGCGCTCGCCCGGGAGGTGGAGCGCCGGGCCGCGGCTCAGGGCGGGCTCAGGGACACGGATCTGAGGGATCTCTCGGCGGCCTTCCAGGCGGCGGTGGCGGAGATCCTGGCGGAGAAGACGGCGCGGGCGCTCGCCCGGTTTCGCGCCGAGGGCGGCGCGCCGAGGCTCGCCGTCGCGGGCGGGGTGGCGGCCAACCGCACGCTCCGCGCGGCGCTCGAGCGGGTGGCGGCGGCCGCGGGCGCCACGCTCCTCGCCCCGCCGCTGCGGCTCTGCACCGACAACGGCGCGATGATCGCCTGGGCCGGGATCGAGCGCGTGGCCGCGGGGCTGGCGGACACGCCGGTCCGCCCCCGCCC
>CAYXPI010000291.1:0-421 GCA_964467005.1 uncultured Limibaculum sp.
GTCACGCAGGGCGCGTCTTCGCAATGCAGGCAGGATTTCGGGAAATGCACGAGCCGCGCGGGCCCCGCCGCCGGCCCCTCCGGCACCGCCTCGTAGGAGTGGATGCGGTTGAGCCACGCGCCCGAGGGATCGGCGCCATAGGCGTCCTGGTCCGAGAGGGGCGCGCCGTAGCCGCCCGTGTTCCAGGATTTGCAGGCCACCGCGCAGGCATGGCAGCCTACGCAGATGTCGAGATCGATCACGAGGCCGAGGGCCGTGGCCCCGGGCGTCCTCTCCGGCAGCATGGTCATTCGCTCTCTCCTCCGCCCTGCGTCGGTGCCGCGCGAGCCCCCCCCCCAGAGGGGGGGGGGGGGGGGGCGGGGGGGGGGAAAGCGAAACCCGCCCAACAACACGACACCCCGGCCAAAGACACCCCCCCGGC
>CAYXPI010000291.1:431-3409 GCA_964467005.1 uncultured Limibaculum sp.
GGGGTGGGGGCGGTGGGGGGCTCGCGCATCCCGCCCCTCATCCGAACACCACGGGCCAGAGCGACCAGGCCGCCGCCAGCCCCACCAGCGCCACCATGAAGAGCGTGAGGAGCCCACGTCCCGGCGCCGGCCCCCCCGCCTCCTCCCCCAGCCCGAAGAGCCAGGACTGGAAGCGCTGGCGGAAGGGCTTGGTGCCCGGATGATCGGCCAGCGGGTCTCCCTCGGCGCGCAGCCGCGCGACGAACCGGGCCTGCGCGCGCTTCAGCCAGGCGGCGAGCGCCAGCACCGCCACCCCGGCAAGGCCCAGAAGCCCGAGCGCGAGTCCCTCCATGCCGCCTCCTCACACCGCCGTCGCGGGCGCCGTCCGGCCCGCGCGCTCCACAAACTCCGCGAGATCGGCGTCGAAACGCGCCGCCTCCTCCCAAAAGGGCATGTGCCCCGCCCCGGGATACACCACGCCCTCCGCGCCCGGAACGGCGGCCAGAAGCTCCTCGTAGACCGGCTTGGGGCACACCCGGTCCGCCGCCCCCTGGATCGCGAGCGCGGGCAGGGCGAGGCCGCCCAGTGTCGCGCGCCAATCCTCGGCCCGGGCCCGGCAGGCGGCGCGCACATGGGGCGGGGTCAGCATCTGCCAGGCCGCGACGGTCGCGAGATCGCGCTTCGAGAGCGGCGCCGCCGTCATGGCCTTCGCAAAGTCGATGGCCGCGCAGATCTCCTCGCCCTGGTCGCCCGTCGCCGCGAGGCCCCGGGGCGCGATGCCGCCCGTGCGCGCCGAGGCGCCGACGAAGACCGCCCCCGCGAGATCCCGGGCGCCCCCGGCGCGCAGATAGTCCGCCAGCACCCAGCCGCCCATCGACCAGCCCACCACCACGGGGCGCCGGAGGCCGAGCCCCGCGATCGCCGCCGCCACGTCGCCGGCCCAGAGCGCGCCGGACTGATAGGCCCCCGGGTCCTCCGGCTTGTCGGAGGCGCCATGGCCCCGGAGATCGAGGGCGGCGAGGCGAAAGCGCTCGGCAAGAGGCCCCGCGAGCTGCTTCGTCCAGGCGAGGGAGTGCTGCGACCATCCGTGGAGAAAGAGGATCGCCGGCGCCCCCTCGGGCCCCGCGAGCCGGACGGCGAGACTGAGGCCGCCGGCCCCCTCGACTGAGGCCGTCGTCACAGGCTCGCCCTCCGCTCCGCGATCACCCAGTGAACCCGGGTGACGGGATCGGCCTTCGGCTCCGGCGCCACCCGGTGCTCGAGAGGGCGGGAGCCCGCGCCGGCCGGGGCGGCGCGCTTCTCCTCCGGGGCGAGGCCGCCGAAAGGCATGGGCACGCCCAGCCAGTCGGGCTCCACCCCGCCCGGCTTCGCCTGCGAGCCGAGGCTCGCGGGCCAGAGCCCGCCGGGGCGCCGCGCCCGCTCCACGCGCCGAACGAGCGCAGGCTGCTCCGCGGCCGGCAGATGGGTGACCGCGTCGAGCGCAACCGCCGCGTCGAAGGGCCCCTGCGGCAGGCGTGTGGCCATATCGGCGCGGAGGAACGCGGCCTCCGGCGCCCAGCGGCGGGCCAGCGCGATCTGGCGGGCGGAGATGTCGAGCCCCGTCACCCGCTGTCCCTCGGCCACGAGCTGCGCGGCCGTCGCCCCAGCGCCGCAGCCGAGATCGAGCACATGCGCCCGCCGGGGCAACCGCGCCAGGACCCGCGAGAGCCCGGCGCCGCGCACGCCCCCCGCACCCGAGCAAGGCGTCCGGCTCCAATCGCGGCACCGCTCGGCGATCCGGTCGTAGCCCGCGGCGACCAGCCGGCTCTCCGAGCGCATCAAAACCCCTTGCCGTAGGCCACGCCCTCGGGGGCGGGGGCCACCGGGCTCGCCTGGGGCTCGGCATAGGGCTCCGAGCGGCCGTCGGCCGGTGCCTCGGCGGGCTCGAGCCGCACGCGAAGGTCGTACCAGGCCGCCTGGCCCGTCACCGGATCCGAGTTCGACCAGCGGAGGCCGTCGCCCTTGGGCGGCAAGAGCTCGTGGATGAGATGGTTGAGGAGAAAGCCCCGGGTCGTCTCCGGCGCGCCCGCGCCCAGCGCCCAGGCGCCCGCCCGCTTGCCGATGGCGTTCCAAGTCCACACCGTCTTGGGGTTCACCGCGTGCATGGCCCGCACCGGCACCCGGATGCGCCCGTGATGCGAGATCACCCAGGCCCAGCCTCCGTCCTCGATGCCCTGGGCGCGCATCACCTCAGCCGGCACGTAGAGCGGGTTCTCCCCATGGATCTGCCGGAGCCAGGCGTTCTGGCTGCCCCAGGCATGGTACATGGCCGCCGGGCGCTGGGTGATGGCGTGGAGGGGGTAGGCATCCCCGTCGAGCGCCGCGCCCTCGAAAGGCTCCCACCACACCGGCAGAGGATCGAAGGCGCCCCGCACCCGCTCGCGCAGATGCTCGGGCGGCTGACGCTCCCCATGCCCCTCGGCCGCGCGCTGGAACCGGCGCAAGGGCTCGGAATAGAGCTGGAACACAAAGGGCTGCGGCGTGTCGAAAAAGCCGAGGCGCACGGCCCAGTCCTGATAGGCTTGGTTCATGGGCTTGAGGAACCGGGCGGCCTCCGGCACCTCCGAGGTCCAGACCCCGCCCGCCTCGATGTAGCGCGCGAGCTGGTCCGGATTGGGCGCGCCGCGGCCCTCCTGCGTGCCGTTGCCCCGCCAGCCCGCGAGGGGGCCAACGCCCGGGCGCCGCTCGTGGCGGACCATGTAATCGGCATAGTCGCGGTACTTCGGCTGGCCCTCGTCGTCCACGAAGCCCGGCAGCGCGAGCCGCCCGCCGAGATCGATCAGCACCGACTGGAAGCCCCGCACCTCGCGGCCCTCGGCCTGGGTCTCGGGCGCCACCACGGGCCAGCGGATGGCGTCGGCCGCGCAGTCCGGCTCGCAGATCGGCCGGTCGAGGAGCGAGATGCAGTCGTGCCGCTCGAGATAGGTCGTGTCGGGCAGCACGAGGTCGGCATAGGCCAC
>CAYXPI010000292.1:0-3405 GCA_964467005.1 uncultured Limibaculum sp.
CGAGCATCTGGCCCGTGGCGTTCATGTCGTTGTCGATCGCCTGCTTGCCCATCAGCACGAGACCGGGATCCTCGGCGTCGATCACCGCCTTCAGGAGCTTGGCGACCGCCAGCGGCTCGATGTCGGTGTCCACCGTCTCGGCGGCGACGATCAGGATTGCGCGGTCCGCGCCCATGGCGAGGGCGGTGCGGAGCGTCTCCTGCGCCTTCTCGACGCCGATGGAGACCGCGACGATCTCCGAGGCCACGCCCTTCTCTTTCAGGCGGATCGCCTCTTCAACGGCGATCTCGTCGAACGGGTTAATCGACATTTTGACATTGGCAAGATCGACACCGGAGCCGTCCGCCTTCACGCGAACCTTCACGTTGTAGTCGATCACGCGCTTGACCGGCACGAGCACCTTCATGAGCGCCTCCCATTCCGCTCGCCCTGCGAGCCCAGTTCCTCACGTGATCTTGACACCTATCCCCTCGCCCACCCAGGTCACTGCGAAAAACCGACGCGCAAGGACAGGGAACCGCCACCTGACCGGCGGGGCCTACCAGAGCGGCCGCGTGACGATGGCGAGCGCGACCGCCGCCGCGATGGCCGGCAATGCGAGCGTCATGCGCTCGATTCGTGGCGACGATGCGATCCGGCGGTGAAAGTCGCGCTCGCCCGGAAGCCCCTCGGCAAGCTTGTCCGCGAGCGCGTAGCAAGCCCGTGTGCGCTCGGCAAAGCTCGCGAGCCCGCCGATCAGCGCCCAGGCGCCGAGGGCGTAGGCCCCGCCGAAGGCCCACCAGAGGACAGGACGGGTGACTGCGGGCTCGGTGGTGAGGAGGAGGCCGAGTACCGCGGTGTTCAGGAGGAGGAAGAACTGGAGGAGCTTGGAGGCGACATCGGCGTGCCGGAGCGCGAGCTCGATGGCGGCGCGAAACTCGGCCTCTGGGCCCGGCATGGCCGCGTCCTCCTCAGTTGCGCAGGACGACACAGGCCCCGCCCACGCGTTTCAACTGCGCGCAGAGAAGACCCGCCGCCTTGCGAGACGGCGCGCCGATCCGGGCCTGATAGGGCACGCCCCGGATGCCGCGCCGGTTGCGCACCACCGACAGGGGCTGGCCGCCGAGGACAGAGGCATAGCGCCGCTGCACCCGCTTGGCCGAGCGGAGGGCGGCCGCCCGGCTCCGCCCGCCCGCGATCTGCACCCCCCAAGGCAGCCGGTTGGCCAGCACCGCGCGGGTGGGCAGGATCTGGAGCTCGCGGCAGGCCTCCGCGAAGCTTTTGTCCTTCACCAAGGGGCGGGGCTCGACATCCCGGCCGCGGGCGCGGAACCAGTCCACCGGGCGAAAGGTGATCCGGCGGACATAGCCCACGGTCTCCCGCGGCAGCCATCCGCCACGCTTGAGCCAGCGGGACACCCGGTCGGGCCCTCCGTTGTAGGCCGCAGCGGCCAAGCCCCAATTGCCGAACTGGCCCCGGAGATCCGCGAGGAAATGGGCCGAGGCAGGGATGGCCTGCTTTGGATCCCAAGGGTCGGCGAGGCCCCGCTCCTTCGCCGTGGCCGGCATGAACTGCGCGATGCCCTGGGCGCCGGCGGGGGAGATCGCCTTCGCGTCGAACCGGCTTTCCTGGTAGATGAGCCGAGCGAAAAAGTCTTTGGGCAGCCCGTGCGTCTCGGCCGATGTCTCGATCAGATCGCAGATCTCGCCGATCGTGGGCGGGTTGAGAGGCACGGTCTTGGCGCCGGCCGGCGGCGCGGCGAGCAGAGCGAGGACGAGAAGCGCCGCACCGCTGACAGTTCGACCGTCTCTCCGCATGCTCACGCCTCCTCGCACGCCGCCCCGTCGCAGATGATGGCGCCGGGTGCGGGAGGTATCAACTCGCGCGCGACGGTCCGGGCCCGGATCAGCGGGTTTGGCCGGGCACCCAGAGGACGTCGCCGGCACCGTTTCCGTTCGCCACGCGCGAGGCCACGAAGAGCCAATCCGACAGCCGGTTGAGATATTTCAGGGCGGCCTCGTTCACCCCCTCCATCGTCGCGAGCTCCACGCAGAGCCGCTCGGCCCGCCGGCAAACCGTGCGGCTGAGATGGAGATGCGCGGCCAGCGCCGAGCCGCCCGGCAAGATAAAGCTCCGAAGCGACTGGAGGTCGGCGTTCATCGCGTCGATCTCGGCCTCCAGGCGCTCGACCTGGCTGGGAGCGATGCGGAGCGGCGGATACTCGGCCTCCGCGTCCTTCTCCATATGCGGCCGGCAAAGATCGGCGCCGAGATCGAAGAGCTCGTTTTGGATGCGCGCAAGCGCCGCATCCAGTTCCCCCTCAGAGGTGAGCCGCGCGAGGCCGAGGGTGGCGTTGAGCTCGTCGACCGTGCCGTACGCCTCGACCCGGGGCGAGTGCTTGGCGACGCGGCTGCCGTCGCCGAGCGCGGTCTCCCCGGCGTCTCCGGTGCGGGTGTAGATCTTGTTGAGGACGACCAAGGTTTTCTCCTCCGCGGCTTGCCGCGTGGGGCGTGCCTCAGTTGCCTCCGCGGGTCAACAGGATCGTCGCCATGATGAGGATCACGGCCACGAACTGGCCGATGATCCGAAGCCGCATCATACGGTTGGAGAAGCTGGGCGAGGACCTGCCGGTCCCGAAGCCGAGGATGCCGATCATGAGCACGATCAGCGTGAAGAGGCAGGCGATGATGGCGAGGATCAGGATTCCGGGCATGCGCGGTACCTAGCACGGCGCCCGCCCCGGCACAGGCCTTTCTCAGTTTCGAACGAGGATCGCGTCGAGCCAGCGGGTGGGCAGCACGCGCTTGAGTGCGCCCATCGCGTAGGTCGGGGTCGTGACGTAGTAGCGCGCGCGCGGGCGCCGACTTTCGAGCGCATGGACGATCTTGGCGGTGGTCGCCTCGGGCCCGAGCTCGCCGGGGTCGGGGGCGGGGTTCTCGGCGTAGAGGCGGGGCTCGAGTGTCTCGCGGTAGAAGGCGGCCCAAGGCGAGGCCTCCGCGCGGATCCAGCGCTCGTAATGCGGCCGGGCGTTTTCGCGGATGCGCGAGCGCACGGGGCCGGGCTCGAGCAGGATCGCGTGGATGCCGGTGCCCGCGAGCTCGAGGCGCAGCGTGTCCGTGTAGCCCTCGACGGCGAATTTGGTGGCGATGTAGGCCCCCCGCATCCTGAGCGCCACAAAGCCGAGGACCGAGGAGTTCTGCAAGATGCGGCCGTGGCCCTGGGCCCGCATCACCGGGATCGCCCGTCGGGTGAGCGTGTGCCAGCCGAAGAAGTTGGCCTCGAAGATCTCGCGGAGCGCCTCGGTCGGCAGGTCCTCGAGCGCGCCGGGAGAGGCGTAGGCGCCGTTGTTGAAGAGCGCGTCGAGCCGCCCGCCCGACCGCTCCAGCGCGGTGTCGATCCCGTCGAGGATGGAGGCCTCGTCCTCGT
>CAYXPI010000293.1:0-3376 GCA_964467005.1 uncultured Limibaculum sp.
CGGCCCCACCCGCCCGGGCCGCCGGCGCGCCCGGCCCGGGCGACGCGCGCCCCATCGGCCGCGGACCGCGCCCGGCCCGGTGCCTGGAGGGGCACGCGCAAGAGGAGAGGCGGCGATGGCCAACGACCCAAGACCCCCGGCCCAGCTTCAGCTGAGGCAGCTCTTCCCCACCCCCATCGCGCTCCTGCGTCTGCCGGACCACGCGGCGATCAACGCCGCCCTCGAGGCCCGGATCCTGGCGCGCGAGCGGGAGGTGGCGGGGGTGCACCACTCGAACTGGGGCGGCTGGCAGTCGCCCTGGGACTTCGCCGCCTGGTGCGGGCCGGAAGGTCAGACGGTGCTCGACACCGCCCAGAGGATCGCGACCAAGCTGACAGCGGACCGCGCGGGCCGGCCGGTAGAGGGCCTCGCCTGGCGGATGAACGCGTGGGCGAATGTGAACCGGCGGGGCCAGGGCAACGAGTTTCACACCCATCCGGGCGCCTTCTGGTCGGCCACCTATTACGTGCGCGACGGCGGGATCGCGGCGGATCCCGGTCTTGGTGGCGAGTTCGAGATGCAGGATCCGCGCGGGATCGGCCCGGCGATGCTCGCGCCGGAGCTGGCCTTTGCCAGCCAGGGCGGCCTCTCGGTGGGGGTGAGCGAGACGCTGCGGCCGCAGGCGGGGCTTCTGGTCGTGTTCCCCTCCTGGCTGAGCCACGCGGTGCGGCCCTATGCGGGCACCGATGTGCGGATCTCCATCGCGCTCAACCTCACCCCCGGCTGAGGGGTCTCCCCTCAGCGATAGAGGCTGTCGACATAGGCGGCGATGGGCGCGTCGAGGAGATCCTCGGGCCGGTCGGTCTGCAGCGTGCCGCCGGGGCTCCGACCCTCCACCACCTGGGCCGCGAGGGGAAGCCCGGTGTAGAGGTCGTAGACCGTGAGGCGCACCTCCACCCGGTCGCGGCGCCGCGACCAGGCGGTCGCCCGGTCCTCCCAGTGCAGGATGTCGGGCTGGACGTAGTAACCGAAGGGATCGCCCTCCGGACGCGCGAGGCATTCGGGCCCGTGGCAGGTGGCCGTCACCTCGACCGCGGCGGCGTGACGGCGGAAGGCTCGGGCGGCGGCCCGGGCCATATAGCCGCCGGAGCCCGAATAGCGGATGTCGCGGAACGTGGCGTCGCGAGGGATCGAGATCAGCACCGGCCGGCCCTGTGCCAGGGCCGCGTCGTCGCTCCCATAGTCGAACACCCGGTAGCTCGGCGCACACGCGCCGAGGCCGAGAAGGAGGAGGACCGAGGCCGCTGCGCGCGGGCTCATTCCCCCGGCGCCTTCAGCGTCATCGCGAGCGCGTGGATTGGCCCCGCGAGCTCGTCGGCCAGCACCCGGTTGACGGCGCGCTGGCGCTCCACCCGGCTCTGGCCCGCGAAGGCTTCGGAGACCATGGTCAGGCGGAAATGGCTCTCCCCGCCATCGCGAAAGCCCGCATGGCCCCGGTGCCGCTCGCTCTCGTCAAGGATGTCGAGGCGCTCGGGCGCGAAGGCGTCGGACAGCTTGGCTTCGATGGTTGCGCGGACGGACATTCGAATTTTTCCCTGTCAAGCTATCGAAGGCCGGCGCCCGAGGCGTATCTTTGCCGAACATCGGTCCCGGCTCGGAGGACGCCCGGATGGCGCGGCGCTCGCCCCTCGAATACGACGTTTCGGTCGCCGCAGACAAGCGGCGGCGGATGCGCCCGAGGGGCATGAGCGGCGCCTTCGAGACCGCGGACCGGATCTGCGAATGGGAGGGCTGCGACCAGCCCGCCCAGTACCGCGCGCCGCGAGCGCCGGACCGGCTGACGGAGTTTCGCTGGTTCTGCCTCGAGCATGTGCGCGCCTACAACCAGGCCTGGGATTTCTTCGCCAACCGCTCGGAGGACGAGGTGGAGGCGATCCTGCGGGGTCAGACGGTGTGGGAGCGGCCGACCTGGAGCAGCGGCCGGCCGCCGGAGGGCGGCGCCGAGCCCCATGCCGGCGGGCGCGCCTGGGCGCGGCTCGGCCTTTCGGACCCGCTGGACGTTCTGGGCGCGGCGGCGACGCTCAACCCGGGCCGCGAGCCCGCCGAGGGCACCCCGCCCCGGCGGCGGCTCCCGCGCGAGGAGCAGCGGGCGCTCGACACCTTGGGCGTGCCGCATCAGGCGACCGCGCGCTCCGAGGTCCGGGCTGCCTACCGCGCGCTCGTGATGGAGCTGCACCCGGATATGAACGGCGGGGAGAACCCGGATCCCGATCGGCTGGCCCGGGTGCTCCGCGCGTGGGAGATCCTGCGGAAGAGCCCACATTTCGACGACTGAGCGGGCTGGGCCGATGCCCGACAGGGACGCGACGGACGACGACGCCATCGCCGCGGAGATCCTCGCCCTGGCCCGCGCCCGGGGGGCTCGGCGCACGCTCTGCCCGTCCGAGGTCGCCCGCGCGCTTGCGACGGATTGGCGCCCGCTCATGCCCGAGATCCGCCGCGTGGCCGGCCGCCTGGTGGCGGAGGGGGCGCTCGTCGCCACACAACGGGGCACCCGCATCGACCCTGTCTCGGCCCGGGGGCCCATCCGCCTCGGGCTCCCACCAGGCGGCTAGTCCGGATCGGTCTGGCGGCTGACGAGTGGACACGGATCCGCGACCCGCCCCGCGAGGCGTCGACGCCGGCGCGAGCCCGTCGAGCCCGCCGGTGTCGTCCGCACGGGCCGAGGCGGACCCGGCCGAGGCTCTGCCATCGCCGGCGCGCCGCCCCTGTGGGGTCTCTGACGCGTCCAGGCACGGGCTGTGGGTTTCCGACCCCATCCTCGGCGAGAGGATCCGACGCGGGTGCGACGGTCGTCAAGCTCGCGCGCTCCACCGGAACAATTCGCGATGCCGAGGGGAGAGACGGCCGATGTCACGAACCGCTCTGGGCCCGGCGTCGGGCGGGCACACATCCGAGATCTCACACGACCGCGCCGCTCTCGGGAAGACGCTCACACCGCCGCCCGCGCGGCCACCAGGTCTTGTCGCACGCCCGCATTCCCCGGGCCCGGGCTTGCCCTTGCAATGGGCCTCCCTATCCTTCAGACAACGCGGGTCGAGGCAAGGAGCACAGACTATGGCCGATGGGAGCGTCAATCCCGCCGAGATCCCGACCGTCGATCTGCCGGTGCGTGAGACCTTCGGCATCGACGTCGACATGACCGTGAAAGGGTTCGCCGAACCGACCGACCGGGTGCCGACCCTTGACGACGCCTATCGCTTTGACCGGGACACGACCCTCGCCATTCTCGCGGGCTTCGCGCACAACCGCCGCGTGATGATCCAAGGATATCACGGCACGGGCAAGTCGACCCATATCGAGCAGGTCGCGGCCCGGCTCAACTGGCCCTGCGTGC
>CAYXPI010000294.1:0-3319 GCA_964467005.1 uncultured Limibaculum sp.
CGGGCGAGGCTGAGCCCATGACCGCCGCCGACAAGCCCGCGGGCCCCGCCGCCTCCTCAGCCCTGGCCGCCGCCGGAGCGGCGGGCGCCGCGCCCGCGCCGGGGGCGCAGAGCCGGGTGCTCTTCCGTCTCTTCCGCGAGTTCGGGCTCGGGCACTGGAAGGGCTACACCGTCGCCCTTGGCTTTATGGCTCTCGTGGCTGGCATGACCGGCCTCAGCGCCTGGATCATGCAGGACGTGATCAACCAGATCTTCATCGACAGAAACCCGGACATGGTCTGGGTCATTTCCGCCTCGGTGGCCGCGATCTTCATCGTGAAGGGCGCGGCCGGCTATGTGCACACGGTCATCCTCAGCCGCATCGGCAACCGGATCGTGGCTCAGATCCAGATGAAGCTCTTCGATCAGGTGCAGCGCCACCGGATCGACTTTTACGACAAGATGACCACCGGCCAGCTCTCGATGCGCTTCAGCGCCAACGCCCGCTCGGCCCGGGACGCGCTCAACCTTCTGGTCACCTCCATGGGGCGGGATCTCTTCGCGCTCGTGGCGCTCTGCATCGTGATGCTGGTGCAGGATCCGCTCCTCGCAGGCATCGCGCTCCTGGTGGGCCCCCCCATCGCGTATGGCGAATGGCTCCTCGTGCGCAAGGTGAAGGCCGTGGCCCGGGCCGAGCTCCTCTCGATGGCCAAGATCATCACCACGATCCAGCAGACCGCCCAGGGCGCGCGGGTGGTGAAGGCCTTCGGGCTCGAGCCCGTGATGCGCGCGGATATGGACGCGGCCGTGCAGGACATGCGTGAGCGTGCGGACCGGATCGCCCAGGTGGGGGCGGCGACCAACCCGATGATGGAGACCTTCGGCGGCCTCGCGATCGCAGCGGTGATCATGTATGGCGGCTGGCGGGTGATCCACGGGGGCGGGGATCCGGGCGCGTTCTTCTCCTTCATCACCGCGCTTCTCATGGCCTACGACCCCGCCAAACGCCTCGCCCGGCTGAACATCACGCTCCAGGCGGCCCTCGTCGGCGTGGAGATGCTCTACGACCTTCTGGACCGGAAGCCCGCGATCCAGGAGAAGCCGAACGCGCCGCATCTCGTCGTCCGCGCGGGCGCGGTGGAGCTCAAGCATGTGCGCTTCCGCTACGGGAACACGGCGCCCGCGCTCAAGGGATTGGACTTGGTGGCGCCCGCGGGCAAGGTCACGGCGCTGGTCGGGCCCTCGGGGGCCGGCAAGTCCACGGTCTTCGCGCTCATCGAGCGGTTCTACGACCCCAATCAAGGCCATGTGGTGATCGACGGCCAGAGCCTCCGCGATGTGAGCTTCGAGAGCGTGCGCAAGGCCATCGCCTATGTGAGCCAGGACGCCTATCTCTTCGAAGGCACGGTGGGGATGAACATCCGCATGGGCCGGATCGACGCGACCGACGAGGAGGTCGTGGAGGCGGCGAAGGCGGCCAACGCCCACCGCTTCATCCGCGCGCTTCCCCAGGGCTACGAGACCGAGGTGGGGGAGATGGGCGCCAAGCTCTCGGGCGGCGAGCGCCAGCGCGTCGCGATCGCCCGCGCCATGCTCCGCCGCGCGCCGATCCTCCTGCTCGACGAGCCCACATCCGCCCTCGACGCCGAGGCCGAGGCCGCGGTGGGCGAGGCGCTGCAGCGCCTGATGGCGGGCCGGACGACGCTGGTGATCGCGCACCGGCTCGCCACCGTCCGCCACGCCGATGTCATCCATGTGATCGACGACGGGCAGGTGGTGGAGACCGGGACCCATGCCGAGCTTCGGGAGGCCGGCGGGCTCTACAGCCGACTCTACGCGCTTCAGTTTCGGGATTGAGGCAGCCGCCCGCCGCGGACCGGAGCCCCGCCCGCCCGGGCCGCCGCCGGGAGCCGCCTCGGCGCTTCGGGCCCCCATCGGCTCCGGTCCGCGGCGGCCCCGCGCTCCATGCCGCAGCGGGCTCGATTGTCCGGCAGGCGGGCTTCGCGTAGGCTCCGACCCAAGACGCAGATTGCGTTCGGTCGGGGGGATCCGCGCATGAGCACCGCCGTCTATCTCGCGCGTCACCAGCGCTACGGATTCTTCGCGGGGGTGGTGCTCCTCACCCTTCTCGCCCTCGCGGCGACCGCGGCGACGCTCTGGGCCTTTCCGCTCCTCCTCGCGCTCACGGCGCTGAGCTTTCTCGGGCTCTACGACGTGCTCCAGACCAAGCACGCGATCTTGAGGAACTACCCGATTCTCGGGCATATGCGCTTTCTCTTCGAGGGGATCCGGCCGGAGATCCGCCAGTATCTCCTCGAGGGCGACGAGGACGAACTCCCCTTCTCGCGCGAGCAGCGCTCGATCGCCTATCAGCGTGCCAAGGATGTGGAGGACAAGCGCCCCTTCGGAACCCGCGAGAACGT
Organism: uncultured Limibaculum sp.; assembly: GCA_964467005.1. GTDB lineage: Bacteria > Pseudomonadota > Alphaproteobacteria > Rhodobacterales > Rhodobacteraceae > Thermohalobaculum. The sequence continues at coordinate 2,402 of CAYXPI010000294.1, forward strand.
TTATTCCGACGGCTATGCCTGGCTCACCCATTCCATGCGCCCCATCCATGTGGGGGACGAGGATTTCCGCGTCGCGATCGGTGGGCCGGACTGCGCCCAGCCCTACCGCGCTTCGGTCTACAACATCTCGGCCATGAGCTTCGGCTCCCTCTCCGCCAACGCGATCCTCGCGCTCAACACGGGCGCCAAGCGCGGCGGCTTCGCGCATGACACGGGCGAGGGCGGGATCTCGCGCTACCATCGCGAGGGCGGCGGCGATCTCATCTACGAGGTCGGCTCGGGCTATTTCGGCTGCCGCGACGCGGAGGGCCGGTTCGACGGGGACAAGTTCGCCAAGCAGGCGGCCGACCCTCAGGTGAAGATGATCGAGGTGAAGCTCTCCCAAGGGGCCAAACCCGGCCATGGCGGCATGCTGCCGGCGGCCAAGATCACGCCCGAGATTGCCGAGGCGCGGGACATTCCGATGGGGGTGGACTGCATCTCGCCCGCCGCCCACTCCGCCTTCGACACGCCGCTCGAGCTCGTCGCCTTTCTCGGCCGGCTGCGGGAGCTCTCGGGCGGCAAGCCCGTGGGCTTCAAGCTCTGCATCGGCCACCGCCGCGAATTCATGTGCATCGTCAAGGCCATGCTGGAGACCGGGATCGCACCGGACTTCATCGTGGTCGACGGCAAGGAGGGCGGCACCGGCGCGGCGCCGCTCGAATTCGCCAACCATATGGGGATGCCCCTGCAGGACGGGCTCGACTTTGTGCACAACACGCTGCGCGGCGCCGGGATCCGCGATCGCATCCGCCTCGGCGCCTCGGGCAAGCTCATCTCCGCCTTCGACATCGCGCGGGCCTTTTCCCTCGGCGCCGACTGGTGCAACTCCGCCCGCGGCTTCATGTTCGCCATCGGCTGCATCCAGGCCCAGGCCTG
>CAYXPI010000295.1:0-3297 GCA_964467005.1 uncultured Limibaculum sp.
TCGTCAGGCTCATAACCTGAAGGTCGTAGGTTCAAATCCTACCCCCGCAACCAGCTTCATTTGCACAGGGTCGTCAGGCGAAAGCCCGGCGGCCTTTTTGCTTGTGGCGCAGAGGCTTAGAATGCCGGCCAGATCGCCCTCGATGTCGATCAGAAAGCCGGAAGCTTCGTCCTCGGCAGGATGCAGCACGATCCGGTCGATCAGACTGCGCAGAACCTCAACGGCCTCGTGGTTGCCGTCCTGCCTGGTCAGGGCGTCGCGTAGTTCGGCCACAGCCTTGCGGTAGCGTGCGCCCATTGAGGGGTGCAGCAGGGGCTTTTCATCCTTCTGCGCGGCAGACAGCCGTGCTTCGAGTTCTATGCGTTCCGCTTCCAGCGCTTCCATCCGTCCCTTTACGCGATCGGCGGGCACACCGTCGATGATCGCGTCAACCAGGCGATCGAGATCACGCGTGATCTTCGCGAGCTTCGCCTCATCCCGCGCGCGGTTGCCGGTCTCGGCCATGCGCAGCGCGTTGAGGTGCCGCGTGTACTCCTCGCAGAAGACCGCCAGCAACTCGTCATCCATGAGGTGATGCTGCAACCCGTTCAGGACCGTGGCTTCAAGCACGTCGCGCCGGATTGTCCGCCGGTTTGCGCACGTTCCCTTGTTCCGGGCACTGGCGCAGCCGAAATGATGCTGGCTGATCTTCACGAAGCCGCTGCCGCAAGTGCCGCACTTGATCAGGCCAGAGAGCAGGAAGCGGGGACGGCGACGGTCCCAGAAGCCAAGCTCGCCCTTGTCCTGCTTGCCGAGCGCCGTCTCGTTCTGCCGCGCCTTCACCTTCTCCCAGAGCGCATCCTCGATGATCCGGAGGTGCGGGACATCGTGGACGATCCACTCGTCCTTCGGGTTGAGGCGCGAGACGCGCTTCCCGGTTTCGGGGTCCTTCAGATAACGCAGCCGGTTCCAGACGAGGCGGCCCACATAGAGCTCATTGTTCAGGATACCCGTCCCGCGGTCCTTGTTGCCGTGGATAGTCGACGGACCCCAGCCTTTGCCGGAAGGTCCCGTGATCCCTTCCGCATTCAACTGCTTGGCAATCACCCGGGGCGATGTCCCGGTGGCGTAGGCCTCGAATATCCGGCGCACGATCGCGGCCTGCGCATCGTTGATCCGCCGATCGCCGCGCTCGGGCTCACCCTTTGCGTCGACCTTGCGGACGACATCATAACCAAAGGAGTTGCCGCCGCCCGATTTACCGGCCTCAACACGACCGCGCTGCCCACGCCGCGTCTTGTCGCCAAGCTCGCGGATGTAGAGGGCATTCATCGTGCCCTTAAGCCCGATATGCAGCTCGCTCACCGGGCCTTCCGCGAGCGTGACGATCTGGACGCCCGCGAAGGTGAGGCGCTTGTAGACCCCGGCGATGTCTTCCTGGTCGCGGGACACGCGGTCGAGCGCCTCGGCGATCACCAGCTTGACCTTGCCGCCAAGGGCGTCCGTGAGCAGCTTCTGAATGCCGGGCCGCACCAGGCTCGTGCCGGAAATCCCGTGATCGGCGTACCGCTCGACGATCTCCCAGCCTTCCTTGGCAGCGCGTTCCTCGCAAAGCCGGAACTGATCCTCGACCGATCGCGGCGACTGCAGGTCTGATGAATAGCGGGCATAGATGGCGGCGGGTAGGGCTGGGGCACTCACGGGGCCGGGCCTTTCGCGGTCGATGCTGTGCGGGACGTCTCCGTCGCATGATCGGCCTCGGCAGCCATTCGCGCAAGCGCCCGCACCAACGCGCGCAACTTCGCGGCGGTCTCCGCCGGAAGTTCATCGCGCTCGGGCGCTTTCTTCTGTGCGCTTCTGCCAGCCATGACTGGCAGATAGGCGCAGAAGGGCAGTGCCAGGACGACACGGGCTGGACACGCATGGTGACGCTGCCCAGAAGATGGCAGTCGAAGACCGCAGCGCATCTGCATGAAGTGAATTCGGGCGCTCTTCCCTGACGCTGCCACGACGGCACTGAGCCGTCATTTCCCTCAGAGGTCATCGACGATCGCTCACCGAACATCACCGCCGTCCAAATGTGGCAGCTAGACCTTCGGGATAATGGTCACAACGCACTCGTCGTTCGTGCCCAGCTTTGCCTTTGCGCATTGAGGTGCGGTCAGGTTGAAAAAGAAAACATCCGAACCCTTGCCCCAAGGACGAATTTTCCTTTCGAATGGACCGGCATCATCGAGCGTGACGTCTGCATCAAAAGCCTCTGTGCGGCCAGAAACGTGCTCGGGCTTGACGACGATATACCGTGGTAAATCATCCTGTTTGCGAAGAATGCGTGCTGAGAATGTTATTTTTTCTGCTGCCATGAGGTTTTTATTTAAATCACTTCTGACCTTCACCCATTCAATAAGTAAGCTTGAGCCGAGATGGAATGTCAACAGCGGGGGTCAGGGTCGCGGTGGCGGCACCCGAGACTCGCGTTTCGCCATTGCCCGCGCAAGGTTCTTCATGTTTGCGGCTGCGATCCTGCGCTCGACAGAGCCAAGCGGGCTCGCGTCAAACTCGTCATGCGCCTTCCGGAACCGCGTCGAGCGCTTCCCGGATTTGTCCGGCAAGCGGCTGCTGCGCGAGATCCGCGACCGGGGCTACACGGGCGGCTACTCCGCTGTGACCGACTTCCTACGCGAGGTACGCCCCAAACCGAGGCCGCCCTTCGAGCGGCGCTTCGAGACGCCGCCTGGGCGCCAGGCGCAGGTCGACTTCGCGGAGTTCAAGGTCGAGTTCACCGATGAACCGGGCATCGTCCGGAAGGTCTGGCTGTTCTCACTCGTGCTCGGGCACAGCCGCTGGCTCTGGGGACGGTTCTGCGCGTCGCAGGATCTGCAGACCGTGCTCCGCTGCCACATCGCCGCCTTCGCGGCGCTTGGCGGTGCCACGACCGAGGTGCTCTACGACCGGATGAAGACCGCGGTGATCGGCGAGGATGAGGCCGGTGTGATCACCTACAACGCCTCGCTCGTCGCGCTGCTCGGTCACTACGGCAGCGCCCCGCGTGCTTGCCGGCCCTACCGGGCAAAGACGAAGGGCAAGGTGGAGCGGCCCTATCGCTATGTGCGCCAGGACTTCTTCCTGGCCCGCAGCTTCAGGAACCTCGACGATCTCAATACCCAGTTCGATGCCTGGCGGACGGAGATCGCCAACCCGCGTGTGCACGCCACGACGGGGCGCGTGGTCGACGAGCACTTCGCAGAGGAGCGGGCGAGCCTCGTCCCGCTCCCGGCCATTCCCTACAGCGCTGTGCTGACTGTCGAGCGGCGGATC
>CAYXPI010000296.1:0-3228 GCA_964467005.1 uncultured Limibaculum sp.
AAGCAGATCGGCTCGCCGATCCGCCGGCCGAAGGTCCAGCGCGAGACGCTGAAGGGCCTCGGCCTCGACAAGATGCACCGCACCCGCGTGCTCGAGGACACGCCGGCGGTGCGGGGGATGGTGAATTCGATCCCCCACCTCGTGAAAATCGTCGAGGAGCGCGGCTGACCGCGCCGGGGCCCCGCGCCCCATCATGCCGTGAAGGCGGGGACCCACGCATCGCCCCGCTGCCGGCCAGAGGAGATGCGAGATGAGACTGACGGACCTCCGCGACAATCCGGGCGCGGCGAAGAAGAAGAAGCGGATCGCGCGCGGCCCGGGCTCGGGCAAGGGCAAGATGGGCGGCCGCGGCATCAAGGGCTACAAGTCGCGCTCGGGCGCGACCGTGAAGGGCTTCGAGGGCGGCCAGCAGCCGATCCACCGGCGGCTGCCCAAGCGGGGCTTCAACAACCCGTTCCGCAAGACCTTCGCCGTGATCAATCTCGGCGATATCCAGCAGTTCGTGGATGCGGGCAAGATTGACCCGGCCCAGCCGATCGACGAGGCGGCGCTGGTGGCCTCGGGGCTCGTGCGCCGGCGCAAGGACGGGATCCGGGTGCTGGCCTCCGGCGAGATCACCACGGACGGGCTCAAAATCTCGGTCACCGGAGCCAGCAAGGCGGCCGTTGCGGCGGTGGAGGCCAAGGGCGGCGCGCTGACCGTGGCCGCGGCACCGGCGCCCGAGGCCTCGGCCGAGGCTTGACCCCGGCCCGCGCACGGCCGATGTGAGAAGGGCGGGTCCGCCCGCGCGACACGAGGAGGACCCCATGGCGTCGACCGCCGACCAGATGGCCGCCAATCTGAGCCTCGGCTCGTTCGGCAAGGCCAAGGACCTGCAGCAGCGCCTGCTCTTCACCATCGCGCTGCTCTGCGTTTACCGCGCGGGGACGTTCATCCCCCTCCCGGGCATCGACACGATCCAGCTCCAGGCCTTCATCGAGCAGACCCAGGGCGGGATCATCGGCGTGTTCAACATGTTCACCGGCGGCGCCGTGCAACGCATGGCGATCTTCGCGCTGGGGATCATGCCCTACATCTCCGCCTCGATCATCATGCAGCTCGCGACCTCCATGGTGCCGGAGCTCGAGCGGCTGAAGAAGGAAGGCGAGCAGGGGCGGAAGAAGATCAACCAATACACCCGCTACGGCACGGTTCTGCTGGCCACGGTGCAGGCCTATGGGCTCTCTGTGGGGCTGGAGAGCCAGGGGCTCGCGGTGACGCCCGGCCCGTTCTTCCAGGCCTCGGCCGTGATCACGCTGGTGGGGGGCGTGATGTTCCTCATGTGGCTGGGCGAGCAGATCACCGCCCGCGGGGTGGGCAACGGCATCTCGCTCATCATCTTCGTCGGCATCGTGGCGGAGCTGCCCTCGGCGCTGGCCCAGTTCTTCGAGCTCGGGCGCACGGGCCAGCTCTCCACCTTCGCGATCATCGGCATCATGATCATGGCGGTGGTCGTGATCTACGGCGTGGTCTACATCGAGCGCGCGCAGCGGCGGATCCTCATCCAGTATCCAAAGCGCCAGGTGGGTCAGAAGATGTATGGCGGGGAGAACCAGTTCCTGCCGCTCAAGATCAACACCGCCGGTGTCATTCCCCCGATCTTCGCCTCGTCGCTCCTCCTGTTGCCGACCACGGTTGCGAGCTTTTCGGCCCAGTCGGGCGACACGGGGTGGCTCGGCTCGGTGGCCGCGCTCCTGGGCCACGGGCAGCCCTTGTTCCTGGTGCTGTTCTCGGCGCTCATCGTCTTCTTCGTGTTCTTCTACACCGCCGTCGTGTTCAACCCCGAGGACGTGGCGGACAACCTCAAGAAGCATGGCGGCTTCGTCCCCGGCATTCGGCCCGGCAAGAAAACGGCGGAGTATCTCGACTATGTGCTGACCCGGCTCTCGGTGGTGGGCGCGATCTATCTCGTGATCGTCTGCCTGTTGCCCGAGCTCTTGATCGCCGAGGTGGGGGTGCCCTTCTATTTCGGCGGCACATCGCTCCTCATCGTGGTCTCGGTGACGATGGACACCATCACCCAAATCCAGAGCCATCTGATGGCGCACCAGTATCAAGGGCTCATCGAGAAATCCAAGATCCGCGGCAAGAAGCGCTCTGGACCGAAGAAAGCCTAACGCGAAACCTGCGGCCACAGCGCGGGACAGACGACGATCCTGGGAGGGACAGCGATGAACATCATTCTCCTCGGGCCACCGGGGGCCGGGAAAGGCACGCAGGCGCGCATGCTCGTGGAGCACGAGGGCATGGTGCAGCTCTCCACCGGCGACATGCTGCGCGCCGCGGTGAAGGAGGGCACGGAGGTGGGCCAGAAGGCCAAGGCGGTGATGGAGGCGGGCCAGCTCGTCTCCGACGAGATCGTCACCGGCTGCGTCTCCGAGCGGCTCGACCAGCCGGATGTGGCCCAGGGCGTGATCTTCGACGGCTTCCCGCGCACCGCCGCCCAGGCCGAGGCGCTCGACAAGCTGCTCGCCGAGAAGGGCCTCAGCCTCGACGCGGTGATCTCGATGGAGGTGGACGACGAGCTGCTGGTCGACCGGGTGTCGGGCCGCTACACCTGCGCCAATTGCGGCGAGGGGTACCACGACCGGCACAAGGTTCCGCAGGTCGAGGGCGTCTGCGACAAATGCGGCAGCACCGAGTTCAAGCGCCGGCCGGACGACAACGCCGAGACCGTGCGCGCCCGGCTCGAGGCCTATCACGCCGAGACCGCGCCGCTCATCTCCTATTACGAAGGCGCGGGCAAGCTCCGCCGGGTCGACGGGATGGCGGAGATCGGCGCGGTGAACGCGGCCATTCGCGAGGCGCTCGGCTGAGGCGCCAAAGGGGTGCGGTTGGGGGTTGCGCTCCCCCGGCCCCTCGATATATTACGCGCTTCCCGAGGAGGTCCGTTCGGCGGGTCCGGGTGATCCCGGTCCGCGCGAGGGCCTTTGTGGGTTTTGGCCCGACCCCCGAGATCCGGGCCAGTCGGTCCGTCGCCGGCGGCGGACAGGAGAAAGACGGAGAGACAGGTGGCGCGCATCGCAGGCGTTAACATCCCCACGGCCAAGCGGGTGCCGATTGCCCTCACTTATGTGCACGGCATCGGCCACACGATCGCCAACAAGATTTGCAGCGATCTCAACATTCCGGCGGAGCGGCGGGTCAACGAGCTCTCCGACGCCGAGGTGCTGGCGATCCGCGAATATG
>CAYXPI010000297.1:0-3184 GCA_964467005.1 uncultured Limibaculum sp.
GCCTCGACCGCCGCGAGGAAGCCGTCGGTCACCCGCACCGAGTTGTTGGAGTTCTGGCCCGAGACGGTGAGATAGGCCTCCGAGTCCCAGTCGGTGTCGAAGACCGGAAAGTCGATCTCCTCGGCCCCCTGCTCGGCGTATTGGGTGACCCGGCGGATGTAGTTCTCCGGGATCGCGTGCGCCCGGGCCGCGCGGATCGCCTTCGCCAACGCGCGGTTGCGCTTGGGGTCGGTCGCGGCGTCCTCGGCCCCGTCCCAGGCGCGGATGGCCTGAAGGACATCGCCGAGGCGCTCCTTGTGCATCCGCGAGCCGGCGACGAGGGCCGCCACCTTCTGCTCCTCGCGCACCTTCCAGGTGATGAACGCCTCGATGTCCGGGTGATCCATGTCGCAGATCACCATCTTGGCCGCGCGCCGGGTGGTGCCGCCCGATTTGATGGCCCCCGCCGCCCGGTCGCCGATCTTGAGGAAGGACATGAGGCCCGAGGACTTGCCCCCGCCCTTCAAGGGCTCGTTCTCCGCCCGGAGCGAGGAGAAGTTGGTGCCCGTGCCGGAGCCGTATTTGAAGAGGCGCGCCTCGCGGGTCCAGAGATCCATGATCCCGCCCTCGTTCACGAGGTCGTCCGCCACGCCCTGGATGAAGCAGGCATGGGGCTGCGGGTGCTCGTAGGCCGAGGTCGCGCGGGTCAGCGCCCCGGTCTCCGGGTCCACATAGTGGTGGCCCTGCGAGGGGCCGTCGATCCCATAGGCCCAATGGAGCCCCGTGTTGAACCACTGGGGCGAATTGGGCGCGGCCATCTGGCGGGCAAGCATCGCCACCATCTCGTCGTAGTAGATCCGGGCGTCGGCCTCGGAGGTGAAATAGGCGCCCTTCCAGCCCCAATAGGCCCAGGCGCCGGCGAGGCGGTGGAAGACCTGCATCGCCGAGGTCTCGCCGACGAACCGCGCGTCCTCGGGCAGATCGGCCAGCGCCGCATCGTCCGGCACCGAGCGCCAGAGGAACGCGGGCACGCCGGGCTCGGGGAGCGCCCTCAGAACCGCCGGCACGCCCGCCTTGCGAAAATACTTCTGCGCCAGGATGTCGGCGGCGACCTGGCTCCAGCCCTCGGGCACGGCGATCCCCTCCAGGCGGAACACGATCGTCCCATCCGGGTTGCGGATCTCCGAGGTGGCCTCGCGGAGCGCGATCTGCTCCGCGACCGGGCGGCCCTCTTCCGTGAAACGGCGCTCGAACTTCATGCGGTGTCCCTCTTTCGCGCCGCTGCACCGCGGCGTCGTCGTGGTCTTCGGCGGTGGGGGATTGGGGCCCCGTGATTTCGCGTGAGCCACTAGATTTGGTGTAAGCGGCCCGACATCGATCAAGATGCTGCGGGCGGCCGTGGAGGTCAATGGCAAAAAATCTTCCAAACCCCCAGATTTGGGGGTTGACCCGCAAGGAGGCACCACCTGTAGCAGTACGAACAGTGAACGCCGATCAGAGGGGGAGGAACCGATAGGCCATGACGGCCGGGCGCCCGGCCCGCTCCGCGCTGCGCCGCGAGGCGCGGTTGAGCCGGTGGATCGTGCCGACGAGCCGGGCGTCGGGCCGGGCTGCGCGAGCCCGCGCCGCCCAGAGCCGCTGCGCCTCCGCGCCAAAGCCGAGGCCCCGGGCCCAGGGCGCAACGGCCACCTCGACAACCACGTCTCCGGAGAGGCAGGCGACCCGCCCCGGCACCGTCGCGAACACCCCGACCGGCCGGCCCTCGGCCACGAGGAGATCGAGCGTGCCCGCCTCGAGGCAGGCCGCCAGGTCGTCGCGGTCCGCCGGCAGGATTTCGGCGCGGAGGGCCGGGTTCTCCCGGGCAACGGCGGCATAGGCCTCGGCGAGGAGCGCGCAAACCTGAGAGAGATTCTGGGTGGGCGCGAGGGCGAGGCCGCCCAGGGGCGCCGGCATGGCAGCCACACGGGCGGCATGGACGCTCTGGTCGAGCTCCGCCCCCGGCAGAACCGCCTCTGCGGCCAGGAGGAGCCGGGCGCGCGGAGGCGCGAAGGCCGCCCACGCGTCCGCCACCCGCGGGAGCACGTGCTGCGCCGCGAAGGGCTCCGGCCAGGCGATGATCTCGACGAAGGGCTGCTCGGCCTCCCCGCCGTAAAACCGGATGCCCGCTAGGATCTCGCCGCCGGGCACAGCCACCCGGCGGTGGGCAAAAAGCTCCGCCGGCAGCGGATACCGGGCGAAATGGGCCGAGAAGCGCCGGGCGAACGCGACATCGCCGACCAACCCGGCCATATCCCGCAGCCAATCGCCCGCCGCCCGCTCGGCGGCCTCGGCCCCCATCACCGGGGTGAGCGCCGCGGCGAGCCCCGCGGCGCGGTTTATGGGCCTCAGGCCACCTTGCCGTGGCAGTGCTTGAACTTTTTGCCGGAGCCGCAGGGGCAGGCCTCGTTGCGCCCCACCTTGCCCCAGGTCTCGGGCCGGGCCGCATCGCGCTCCGCGGTCGCGACATCGCCCTCGGCCAGCGCGGCCTCGCCCGCCGCACCGATGCCGGCCGCCGCCGCGAGCCCCGCCGCGGCCCGCGCGGCTGCCGCCTCGGCCTGGGCCTTCATCTCCGCCTGATACGCCTCGATCATGCGCTGGCGCTCGGCCTGCTCCTCCGGCGTGAGCGGGCGGATCGCGCCGAGCTCCCGCGTCACGTCGCGCCGAAGCCCCGCCAGAAGCGCCTGGAAGAGCTCGAAGGCTTCGCGCTTGTACTCGTTCAGGGGATCCTTCTGGGCGTAGCCGCGGAAGCCGATCACCGCGCGCAGATGGTCGAGCATCACGAGGTGATCGCGCCAGCGCTTGTCGAGGATCTGGAGGACCAGCCCCTTCTCCACCTGGCGCATCGTGCCCTCGCCCGCCTGGGCGTCGACCGCGGTCTCCTTCTCCTCAGCCGCCTGGTCCGCCGCCGTGAGGATGCGCTCGAGGATCACCTCGTCGTCCACCCCCTCCTCCTCGGCCCACTCTTGGACGGGAAGGTCGAGCCCGGTCACCTCGCGGATCTCGGCCTCCAGCGCCTCGGTCTCCCACTGCTCGTGATAGGCGCGCTTCGGGATGTGGGCGGCGACGAGCTCCTCGATCACCTCGTGGCGCATGTCCCGCACGGTCTCGCCCAGATCGTCGGCGTCCATGATCTCCTTGCGCTGGCCGAAGATCGCCTTGCGCTGGT
>CAYXPI010000298.1:0-3162 GCA_964467005.1 uncultured Limibaculum sp.
GGTTCGAGCGGACATACCCCTGGCAGCTCTCGGGCGGCATGCAGCAGCGCGCCTCGATCGCCCGGGCGCTCAGCTACGACGCCGACCTTCTCCTGATGGACGAGCCCTTCGGCGCGCTCGACGAGATCGTGCGCGACCACTTGAACGAGCAGCTCCTGGCGCTCTGGCGCTCGACGGGAAAGTCGGTCTGCTTCGTCACCCATTCGATCCCGGAGGCGGTCTACCTCTCCACCCACATCGTCGTCATGAGCCCGCGGCCCGGGCGCATCGCGGATGTGATCGAGAGCCCCTTGCCGGCCGAACGGCCGCTCGAGATCCGCGAGACGCCGGAGTTTCTCGAGGTCGCGCGCCGGGTGCGCGCGGGCCTGCGCGCGGGGCATGCCGATGGCTGAGGCGCGCCTTCGCCCCGCTGGCGCCGCGGATGCCGCGCCCTGTGCCGCGATCCCCCAGCGCTGGCTCGACGCGACGCCGTGGATCCCGGACCTCCACAGGATCGACGAGACCGTGGGTGTCGTCCGGCATCGCCTGATCGGCAAGCGCACGATGATCGTGACGGAGGCGGAGGGCGCGCCCCGGGGCTCTCTCGCGCGCCGGGCCGATGGGTGCATCCTCTCGCTGACGGTCGCGGAAGGCTGGCGCGACCGGGGCATCGACACCCGGCTCGTCGCGGCGGCCAAGGCGGTGCGTCCGGGCGGGCTCTGGCTCTGGTGCGTTGTCGCGAGCGAGGGCGCGCGGCGCTTCTACGCCCGCCACGGCTTTCGCGAGACCGCCCGGACCGAGGGCGACAACGCGGAGGGCCTGCCGGACATCCGGCTCGACTGGGAGGCTGCGCGATGACCCCGACGGACGAGTTCGGCGAGACGCCGGGGCGCCGCTTTGCGCGTGCGCTCACGGTTTGGGTGCGCGTGTGGCTCTGGGCGCTCGGCATCGGCTTCGTGCTGGCGCTCCTCGGCATCGCGCCCTCGGCCGTCGGCATCGTCGCGCTCACCGGACCTTTGTGGATGGTGATCGTGGCCCTCGTCCTCTGGGGCCGGATGCTCGACGAGCTCCTCCGCCCCCGCTCCGACATGGAGGACGGGCCACGATGAGGGCGGTCTGGCATCACGCCCTGCCGGTGGCGACGATCCTCGCCCTTCTCACCGCGCTCTGGTACGCGGGCACGGTCTACATGAACGCGCCCTGGGAGCGGGATCAGGCGGCCCGCGCGGGCGTGGAGATCTCGACCTGGGAGCTCGTCGCGAACACCCTGCGCCAGGACCGGCCCGTGCTGCCCGCGCCCCACCAGGTGGCGGCCGAGATCTGGAAGACCACGGTGGAGACCCGCATCACCTCGAAGCGGAGCCTCCTCTACCACGCCGGGATCACGCTCTCCTCCACGCTGGTGGGCTTTGCCATGGGCACGATCTTCGGCATGCTGCTCGCCATCGCCATCGTGCACAGCCGGGCGATGGAGATGTCGGTGATGCCCTGGATCATCGCGAGCCAGACGGTGCCGATCCTCGCCATCGCGCCGATGATCATCGTGGTGCTCTACAATGTCGGCGTCTCGGGGCTCGTCGCGATCGCCAGCATCTCGGCCTATCTCAGCTTCTTCCCCGTGGTGGTGGGGATGACCAAGGGCCTCCGCTCGCCGGACTGGCTGCAGCTCGACCTCATGGCCACCTACAACGCGAGCGCGGCGCAGACCCTTTGGAAGCTCAGATTTCCGGCGGCGCTGCCCTTCCTCTTCCCCTCGCTCAAGGTGGCGGTGGCCATCGCGCTGGTGGGCGCCATCGTGGGCGAGCTGCCGACGGGCGCCCAGGGCGGCTTCGGCGCGCGCCTCCTCACGGGCAGCTATTACGGCCAGGTGCTCATCATCTGGTCCGCGCTCGTCGGCGCCGCGGTCTCGGCGGGGGCGCTGGTGGGGCTCGTCGGCCTCGCGGAGCGGATCGTGCTCCGGAACCGGGGGGCGCGGCCATGAGTGCGGCGCTGGTGGCGGGCTCCATCGCGGTCTGGGCGGCTGCGGTCTGGGCCAACATCCGCATGGCCCAGGGCCCGCGCCGGCGATGGACCGCGGTGGCCGTGCCGGCGCTTTTCGGCCTCGCGGTGCTGGTTCTCTGGGAGGGGTTCGTGCGCGGCTTCGAGGTGCCGGCCGTCATCCTGCCCCCGCCCTCGGCCATCGGCGCGGCGATCGCGGAGAACACCCGCATTCTCTGGACGGATTTCGTGCAGACGGTGATCCGCTCGGTGCTGCCCGGGTATCTCATCGGCTGCGGGGCCGCGATCCTCACCGCGCTGGCGGTCGACCGTTCGCCCTTCCTCCAGCGGGGGCTCCTGCCGCTCGGCAACCTCGCGGCCGCGCTCCCCATCGTGGGCGTGGCCCCCATCATGGTGATGTGGTTCGGGTTCGACTGGCAGTCGAAGGCCGCCGTGGTGGTGCTCATGGTCTTCTTCCCGATGCTGGTCAACACCCTGCAGGGCCTGCGCGCGGCGGACCGGATGAGCCTCGAGCTCATGGACACCTACGCCGCCGGCTACGGCCAGACCCTCTGGAGCGTGCGCCTGCCCGCCGCGCTCCCCTTTGTCTTCAACGGGCTCAAGATCTGCACCACCCTCGCCCTCATCGGCGGGATCGTGGCGGAGTTCTTCGGCACCCCCACCGCCGGCATCGGCTTTCGCATCAACACCGAGATCGGCCGCCTCGCGCTCGACATGGTGTGGGCGGAGATCGCCGTCGCCGCCGTCTCGGGCTCCCTCCTCTTCGGAGCGGTGGCTCTTCTCGAGCGGCTTCTCACCTTCTGGCACCCGTCGATGCGGGAGTGACCCCACCGGCGGGGCCGGACGCGCCGACCCCCACCACGCCACAGAAGGACCGACCATGACACGCATATCCGCACTGGCGCTCGCCGCCATGCTCGCCGCCGGCGCGGCCCAGGCCGCCGACGAGGTGACGCTCCAGCTCAAATGGGTCACCCAAGCCCAGTTCGCGGGCTACTACGTGGCGCTCGACAAGGGCTTCTACGCGCTCGCTTCGCCCGACCGCTCGAGCCGCGTCGGCGAGCACATGGTTCTGGTCATGACGACCTGACATCCGCCGGTACGCGGCCAGCTCGCGTTGGGCCGTCTCGAAGTCCCCACTGACGTACGCGGCGATGCCCAGCCCTTCACGGATCGCAACGCTCC
>CAYXPI010000299.1:0-3146 GCA_964467005.1 uncultured Limibaculum sp.
AGGATGGCGCCCGAATGGGCGGCCCGCGGCACCCCCTGCTCCTCGCCCGCGACGATGATGGAGGCGAGCACCGGGATCACCGCGCCGTTCATGGTCATCGACACCGAGACCTGGTCGAGGGGGATCCCGTCGAAGAGGGTCTTCATGTCCTCCACCGAATCGATGGCGACCCCGGCCTTGCCCACATCCCCCACCACGCGGGGGTGGTCGCTGTCATAGCCGCGATGGGTGGCGAGGTCGAAGGCCACCGAGGCGCCCTGCTGCCCCGCCGCGAGGGCCTTGCGGTAGAAGGCGTTCGACTCCTCGGCGGTGGAGAACCCGGCATATTGGCGGATGGTCCACGGCCGGCCGGCATACATCGTGGCGCGCACCCCGCGGGTGTAGGGCGCGACGCCCGGCAGGCCGCCCAGATGCGCGAGGCCCGCCGTGTCCTCCGCGGTGTAGAGCGGCTTGACCGCGATCCCCTCCGGCGTGTCCCAGGTGAGGTCCTCGGGCGCGCGGCCCTTCAGCTCCTTCTCCGCCAGCGCCCGCCAGCGCGCGATCCCGTCGGCCCCGTCGCTCATGCCCGTCTCCCTCTCCTCCATGCGCACGCGGCGCAACAGATCGGCCTCGGCCGGCAGTGTAAACCGGGCATGGTGTCTCGCGAAACGGGTGGTGGCCCCGCGCTTGACCTTGCGGCCGGCGGGCCACCTTTTCCGATACAGTTGGGAGGCTCCGCATGATCGTCGCCGCCGCGCTCGCCGCCGGTCTCTTCGTCGCCGCCGACGCCGAGACGACCCTCGCGCCCTATGGCTGGTCCGCCCGGCCGATTCTCGTCTTCGCCGCGGCGGGGGACCCGCGGTTCGCCCGACAGCGCGCGCTCTTCGAGGCGCACGCGGCCGATCTCGCGGAGCGGGACAATCTGGTGATCCTCGACACGACCGAGTCCTCGGCGCTCCGCCGCCGCTACCGGCCGGGAGACTTCGCGGTGATCCTGATCGGCAAGGACGGCGGCGAGAAGTTCCGGAGCGCCGAGGTGGTCGATCCGCGGGTGCTCGATGCCCTCATCGACACCATGCCGATGCGGCGGAACGAGATGGGCGCCGACCGCTGAGGCGGGCTCAGTCCATCCGGAAACCCTTGCCCCGCAGAAAGGCGCCCCAGCCCCTGCGTTGGGCCCGGGCGTATTGCGCGCGCTTGGCCAGCGACCAGGACGGAGCGGCGCCCACCGGTCCGCGCCGGGTGTCGTAGGCCGCGACCGCGGCGGCCTGGCCGTCCGCGTCGAAGCGGTCGATGTGCAGCGTCGCGTCGAGGCCGAGGCGGGGCGAGACGGGCGCCTGGGGCTCCAGCGGCCAGCCGAGGGCGAGCCCGGCGAAGGGGAAGACCCGCTCGGGCAGGGAAAGCGCGGCCGAGACCTCCGCCGCCCGGTTGCGCATCACGCTGATCGGGCAGGCGCCGAGGCCCGCCAGCGCCGCCGCCGCGACGAGCTGGCCGAGGAGGAGGGCCCCGTCGCCGGTGGCGTTGAAGAGGGCGTCGAAGTGATCGTTCGGCCAATCGTCCTCGGAGAGCCGGCGGAGCCGGCGGCCGTCGCCGCAGATCACCAGAAGCTCGACCTCGTCCGGGAGCGCCGCCACCCAGTCGCCGCAGTCGCGCGTCACCTCGGCGCGGAGGGCGGGGTCGCGCACCCAGACGACATCCGCCTGCTGGAGGTCGGACTTCGACGGCGCCGAGAGCCCAGCCGCGAGGACGAGCCGCAGCAGCCCCTCCTCGACCGGAGCGCCCAGAAACCGCCGGCAGGCCCGCCGGTCGAGCAGCGCGCCGAGCGCCTCGCGCCTCCAGGGGTCGAGCTGCGCGTCGGCCATCCGATCCCCGGGCCCTTCGCCGAGCGCGTCCGGGCCGAAGCGCGACGTAACGGCCGCGAGGCTGGCGGGAGCGAGCAAGGGCTCCATCCCCTGGTCGTGGGGATAGAGGACAAGGCCGGCATCGCCTGTGAAGACCATGATCCCGCGATGGCCCGCCCATTCCTCCGCGGGAAATCCGGGGGCAAACAGGCCGGCCCCGCTGTCGAACCTCACCACGCCGACCATGCCGTCGGGGGTCGCAACCCAGTCGCCGGGCCTGAACCGCCCCGCCACAGGCTCAGACCGCGCGGCCGGGGCGCTCGGCCCCGCCGCTGCCCCGACGCCGCCTGCGCATCACTCGAATTCCATGATCACGTCGTCGACCGAGAGGGACTGTCCGGCGCTCGCCTTGATCGCGCGCACCACCGCCTTGCGCTCGGCGCGGAGCACGTTCTCCATTTTCATCGCCTCGACGGTGCAGAGCGCCTGGCCCTCCTGCACCTCCTGGCCCTCCTCCACGGCGACCGAGACCACCACGCCCGGCATCGGGCAGAGGAGGAAGCGCGACATGTCGGGCGCCGCCTTCACCGGCATGAGGGCCGCCATCTCCGCGACATGCGCCGGACGCACCCACACCGCGAGATCCGCACCCCGGTAACGGATGCGGAAGCCCTCGGCCCGCTCCTCCACCCGAAGGATCATCTCCTCGAAATCCATCACCCGGGCGCCGTAGCTCTCGATGGGCTCGTGCCCGTGAAAGGGCTCGGGATGCAGCCGGGCCATCGGCTGGCCGGGGTCCCAGAAGAGCTCGAAGCTCACGCGCTCGGCGGCGTCCGGCGCCTCGAGGGGGGCGGCCATCACCGAATAGTCCACGCCGCCGCGGCTGTTGTAACCCGGGGAGAGCGCGATGGGCGCGGACTCGGTCGTCACGCGCCAGGCGTGGTCGGCGAGCGTCGCCACCCAATCCCGCCGCTCGGTGGGCGGCGCGGGGCGGAGGCGTCCGCTGATCCGCTCGCCCCGGCTCGCGCGCTCGCTCATCATGGTGGCTGCGGCCTCGGCGAGCCGCCGGAGCGTGGCCTGGGGGAGGGTCGCGCCCTGGAAGCCGTCCGGAAACTCCTCGGCGATGAAGGCCGTCGAGATCGCGCCGGAGACGAAGCGCGGGTGATCCATCACCGCGGAGAGAAAGGGAATGTTGTGGCCGATGCCCTCGAGCTCGAAGGCATCGAGCGCGCTCCGCATGGTCTCGATGGCGGCATCCCGGTCCGGGCCCCAGGTGCAGAGCTTGGCGATCATCGGGTCGTAAAAGCGGGAGATCTCGCCGCCCTC
>CAYXPI010000300.1:0-3142 GCA_964467005.1 uncultured Limibaculum sp.
ACAAGCACATCGAGGTGCTCGTCCGCCAGATGCTGCTGATGGTGGAGAGCTCCGCGAGCGGGGACTCGACGCTTCTGGCCGGCGAGCAGGTCGACAAGGCCGAGTTCGACGAGGTGAACGAGAAGCTCATCGCCCAGGGCAAGCGCCCGGCGGAGGGTGGGCCCGTGCTCCTCGGCATCACCAAGGCCTCGCTCCAGACGCGCTCGTTCATCTCCGCGGCCTCGTTCCAGGAGACCACCCGGGTGCTGACGGACGCCTCCGTGCAGGGCAAGCGCGACAAGCTCGTGGGTCTGAAGGAGAACGTGATCGTCGGGCGCCTCATCCCGGCGGGCACCGGCGGGGCCACCACGCGGATCCGCCTCGAGGCCCAGAAGCGGGACAAGGCGATCCAGGCCGAGCGGGCCCGCCAGGCCGAGGAGGCGGCGGCGGCCCTCGAGGTGATCGACACCGAGGAGGAGCCGGCCGAGCCCGCGCCCGTGGCGGGCGGCTTCGGCGAGATCCTCTGACGCTTCGGCACCGGCCCCCGCGGGGGCCGGCCTGCGGCCTCACAGGGCCAGCGTCACCTCGGCAGCCGGGCCGTCCTCCGGGGCGTCCGGCACCGCGCAGCAGATGAGGGCCTCGCCCGGGCCCACCGGCGCCGTCGGAAGGGTCAGGTACTTGACCGGCCCGTCCACCGTCACGGCACAGGCCCCGCAGCCGCCGGACCGGCAGCCGGAGGCGGGCTCGAGCCCCTGCGCCTCGGCAAATTCGAGGAGCGTGCCGGCCTCGGGCGTCCACTCCGCGCGCGCCCCGGTCTTGGCAAAGCGCACCTCCGCCGTGCCGGTGGCCACGGGCGCGGGCGCCGCCGCCGCGTCGGCCCGGCGAAGGAGCGCCGACGGCCCGAAGCTCTCGGCGAAGATCCGCGCGTCCCGCACCCCGAGATCGCGCAAGCCGTCATAGAGCCCCTGCACGAAGGCCGCGGGGCCGCAGAGATAGAAGTCGTGGTCGTCGAAGGGCAGGAGCTGCTTGAGCACGTCGAGGTCGATCCGCCCCTTCACCTGATAGTCCGCCCCCGGGCGCGCCTCCGGCTCCGGCCGGCTGAGCGCCCAGACGGCTCGGATCGCCTCGACCCGGGCGGCCAGGGCCTCGATCTCGCCGTGGAAGGCGCGCTCGGCGACGCTCCGCGCCTGGTGGAGGAAGTAGATCGGCCGGGTGTGCCGGGTGCGCGCGCCCTCGATCACCGCGTGGCGCAGCATCGAAAGCATGGGCGTGATCCCGATCCCGGCGGAGAGGAGGACGGCGGGCCTCCGCTCCGCGGCGTCGAGCGTGAAGCCGCCGCGCGGGGCCTGGGCCTCCAGCCGGTCGCCCGGTTCGAGCCGGTGCAGCGCCTCCGACATCCGGCCGTCCCGCTTCACGGAAAGGCGGAGCCGCGCATCCTCGGGCGCGGAGGAGACGGTGTAGGTTCGGGTCAGCACCTCGCCGCCGACCTCGAGACGGATCGGCAGGAACTGGCCGGCCTCGAAGCCCGGGCGGCCCCCGCCATCGGCGGGCTCGAGCACCAGGGAGCGGATCGCGTCCGTCTCCGCGCGGATCTCGGCCACGCGCCAGGGGCGCCATTCGGTCCGCCGGGCCTCGGCGGCGAGGCGGGCCTCCGCCGTCTCCCAGTCGCCGGTGATGAGCGCATTGGGCGAGGCCTCGCCGCCGGCAAACCGCAAAGGCAGGGCGCCGCGGAGCCGGATCGCGCGGCTGGGGGTGAGGTGCCAGAGCCGCTCGGCCCCCTGGAAGGCCGCGATCTCCGGGCCCTCGAACTGCACCTCGACCGTGCCGGCCACGAAGAGGAGGTCGCCCGTCGCGAAATCGGCAAAGAGAAGGCCCGCCCGCGGATCGAGCATGAGATTGCCGAGCGTGTTGAAATGGAGGTTGCCCGCGAAATCCGGCACCGTCAGGCGGCCGTCCGCGCCGACGCGCACGAAGCCCGGCTTGCCGCCCCGGTGCGAGACATCGGCGCCGTGGCGGATGTCCCCGTCCTCGGGCGCTGCGGTGGCGACGAAGAAGGTGTCCGCCCCGCGGATGAGGGCCAGGGCGTGCGGGTCGAGGGCGGCGAGGTGCTCGGGCGCGGCGGTGGCGGGCGCCTCCACGCGCACGGGCGCGCGCGTCAGGATGTATTGCGGGCAGTTGCCGAAGCTCTGGTCGATGCGGAGGTCGACGGCGCCCTCGGTGCGGGCCGCCACATGGGCGGTGAAGCGGTTCCGCCGCCGGGTCTCGAACTCGATGCCGAGCCCGCCGATCGGCCGGCCTTCGCTCAGTGCCTCGGCCAGGGGGTCGCCCGGCAGCGGCTGGGCGGCGACGCGCAAGGTGCGCGGGTCCGGCGTCGAGAGAAAGCCCGCGGGGCCGGTGACGATGGAGGCCCAGGGCTGGCCCTCGGCGTCGACCGAGCCCAGCACGAGGAACGGCAGCTGCCGGAAGAAGGCGGTGTGCTCCGCCGTCAGATGGTCGCGCACCACGCGCTTGGCGAAGCCGCCGATCTTCTCGCGCACGCCGTAACGCTCCTGGATCTCGATCTCGCCGGCGTGGAACGGGGTGTCGGTGTCCTGGGCCATCTCGCTCTCCTGTGGCTCGCGCGGCCGCGGCCGCCGTGCACCGAGATATATTGGGCTGGACGGCCGCGATAATCCGCCTGTTCAGGATCGGACCGTCGCCGAGATGGAGACAATCCAGGGCGTCCGGGCCGGCCTGGCGCGCGCCGGCAAAAGCCCCTTGACCCGCCCCGCGGAGGGCCGTATAAGCCCGCAGTCTCGGCGACAGGGCGTGTCGCCGGGCGGGATTGCGACACTCGGGCACCGCATGATCTGGCCTCGGCTCGATCCTCTGCGCCAAGGCCGTGAGGGGCGCCTCTGGGCGCCGGCTTGCGGCCCTTATGGGTTTTGCCCCTGTCCGGGGCGAGCGGCGCGATCCCGTGGAGTTCGAGAGACGATGTTGAGGCGGGAGAGCGGGCCCTTATGCCGACGATCCAGCAGCTGATCCGGAAACCCCGGCAGCCGAAAGTCAAGCGCCAGAAGGCGATGCACCTGCAGGCCTGCCCGCAGAAGCGCGGCGTCTGCACGCGCGTCTACACCACGACGCCGAAGAAGCCGAACTCGGCGCTGCGGAAGGTCGCCAAGGT
>CAYXPI010000301.1:0-3110 GCA_964467005.1 uncultured Limibaculum sp.
CCCCGCCGCCGATGGCGGCGGTGATGGTGGACTTGCACACGCCGTTGCAGCCGCAGATCTCTGCCTCATCCGGCAAGGCTGCAACGGCCGCCATAGGGTCCAGCTGGGGCCCTCCCGCATAAGCCGGCCCGAAGATCAGCGTCTCGCGCATCTCCGAGATGTCGGTGCCGTCTTTCAGAAGGCCGAAGAACCAGCTGCTGTCGGCGGTGTCGCCGTACATCACGGCCCCGATGATCCGGTTCTCCTGAAGGACGAGGCGCTTGTAGACGCCGCGGGCCGGGTCGCGGAACACGATCTCCTCACGGTCGTCGCCATCCGCGAAGTCGCCCGCGGAGAAGAGGTCGACACCTGTGACCTTGAGCTTGGTCGAGAGGATCGATCCGCCATAGGCCGCCGCGCGCCCCGCCAGCGTGGCCGCCGCGACCTGCGCCATCTCGTAGAGCGGCGCGACGAGGCCGTAGCACAGGCCCCGGTGCTCCACGCATTCGCCCACCGCCAGGATGTCGGCGTCTGAGGTGATCATCTGGTCGTCCACATGAAGGCCCCGGCCACAGGCCAGCCCCGCCTCCTTGAGGAGCCCGGTGTTGGGCCGGATGCCGACGGCCATCACCACGATGTCGGCCGGGATCTCGGTGCCGTCGTCGAGGCGGACGGCGGAGACCCGTCCCTCGCCCAGGATCTCGTGCGTGTTGGCCTTGGTGAGGATGCGGATGCCCCGGCCCTCGAGCTCCTTCTGGAGGAGATAGCCCGCGGCGCCGTCCAGCTGACGCTCCATAAGGTGAGGCATCAGGTGGAGCACCGTGACCTCCATGCCTCGGAGCCGCAGCCCCGCCGCGGCTTCGAGCCCGAGGAGACCGCCGCCGATCACCACCGCCTTGGCGCCCGGGCGCTCGGCGGCGGCGATCATCGCCTCCGTGTCGTCGAGGTCGCGATAGGTCAGCACGCCTTCGAGGTCGTTGCCGGGGACGGGGATGATGAAGGGCGCGGAGCCTGTGGCGACGAGGAGCTTGTCATAGGCCGTCTCGCCACCCGAGGAGAGCACCACCTTGCGCGCCCGGTCGATCCCGGTCACCGCCTCGCCGAAGCGGCAGGCCACGCCGTGGGCCGCATACCAGTCCGCGTCGTGGGTGACGATCTCGTCATAGGTCCTCTCGCCCGAGAGCACCGGCGAAAGCAGGATGCGGTTGTAGTTGCCGCGCGGCTCCGCCCCGAAGAGCGTCACCTCGTAGCGGCCCGGCGCCTCGTCGAAGAGCGCCTCGAGCGCGCGGCCCGATGCCATGCCGGCGCCGATGACGACGAGCTTCTCGGCCATCACGCGGCCTCCTTCTTGTGCGCGCCATGCTCGTACTCCTCGAGAAAGCCGAGGAGCTCTTCGCGATAGGCGTAATAGTCGGGGTGCTCGAGGAGGGCCTTGCGGCTCCGCGGTCGGGGCAGGTCCACCTCCATAATCTTGCCGATGCGGGCGCGGGGGCCGTTGGTCATCATCACCACGCGGTCGGCGAGGAGGATCGCCTCGTCCACATCATGGGTGACGCAGACGGCGGTGACCTTGGTGCGCGACCACACCTCCATCAGCACCTCCTGGAGCTCCCAGCGGGTGAGGCTGTCGAGCATCCCGAAAGGCTCGTCGAGGAGGAGAAGCTTGGGGCTGAGGGCGAAGGCTCGCGCGATGCCCACCCGCTGCTTCATGCCGTTGGAGAGATCCGCGGCCGGCTTCTCCATGGCATCCGCGAGGCCGACCCTCTCGAGATAATACTCCACGACGTCCTGGCGCTCGGCCCGGCTGGCCTTGGGGTAGACCCGGTCGACCCCCACCGCCACGTTCTCCCGCGCCGAGAGCCAGGGGAACAGGGAGGGCGCCTGGAACACCACCGCGCGCTCGGGATCCGCGCCCGCCACATGGCGGCCGTCGAGCACGATCGCGCCCTTGGAGATCTCGTTGAGCCCGGCGGTCATGGTCAAGACGGTGGACTTGCCGCAGCCCGAATGGCCGATGAGGGAGATGAACTCGCCCTTGTTGAGCGTGAGGTCGAAATCCTCGACCACGGTCAGCGGGCCCTTCGGCGTGGGGTAGACCTTCGAGAGCTGGGAGAACTGGAGGTAACGGTTGTCGCCGACGCTCTTCGCCGCCTCGGCGTAGGCCCGGGGCAGGGCGTGGAGCGGGGTCACGGTCGGCAGGCTCCGGGTCTCCTCGGCCTTGGCCGCGATGCCCACATCCATGAGGTATTGCGTGACCCGGCCGCGGAGCGCCTTGAAGGCGGGGTCGTGGTTCATCGCCGTGCGCTGGCGGGGGCGGGGGAGGGCCACGTCGAACTCCTCGCCCAAGGTGCCGTCCGGGTTGAGCGCCACGATCCGGTCGGCCAGGAGGAGCGCTTCGTCCACATCGTTGGTGATGAGCACCACGGTCTTGCGGTCGCCCTCCCAGATCCGCTCGATCTCGTCCTGGAGATTGGCGCGGGTGAGCGCGTCGAGGGCCGAGAGCGGCTCGTCGAGCAGGAGCACCTCCGGCTGCATGGCGAGCGCCCGGGCCACCGCCACGCGCTGGCGCATGCCGCCCGAAAGCTCGGCTGGGCGCCGGTCCACCGCATGGCCGAGGCCCACCATCTTCACGTAATGCGCGACGAGGGCCGCGCGCTCGGCCTTGGGCGTCGCCCCATGCACCGCGTCGACCGCCAGCGCCACGTTCCCGGTGACCGTGAGCCAGGGCATGAGCGAATAGGACTGGAAGACCAGCCCGCGCTCCGGCCCCGGCCCCTGGATGGGCGCGCCCTTGAAGAGCGCCGCGCCGCGGTCGGGCCGCTCGAGCCCCGCGAGGAGGTTGATGAGCGTGGTCTTGCCGGTGCCCGAGAAGCCGAGGATCGCGAGGAACTCGCCCTCCGCCACCTGGAGATTGATGTCGTGGAGGACGTCCGTGCGCCCGGCGCCCTCGCCGAAGCCCTTGGAGACGCTTGTGAGTTCGAGAATGGCCATGGGCGTCACCGCTTGTCCGAATGGGTGAAGGCGGATTGGATGGCGTACATCATCCGGGCGAGCAGGAAACCGATGATCCCGATGGTGAAGACGGCGACCATGATCCGCGCGAGGGAGGCCGACGAGCCGTTCTGGAACTC
>CAYXPI010000302.1:0-3081 GCA_964467005.1 uncultured Limibaculum sp.
CCCTGCGGACGGGCGCTCGCGGAGACGGCGGCCGAGACGCTGCTGAAGCGGCGCTGCGGCGGTACCTCGCCGATCGCGCACCCGAGCGAATCGGGCCAGCTCGTGCAGATGAGATCACCTGCGGCGAGGTCCTAGCTCTCTATGCCAAGGAGCGCGGCGGCGATGTCGCCGCGCCCGCAACCCTCGCATTCGCGATCAAGGCGCTCGCCCCCTTCTGGGGCGGGCAAACCGTTGAGGCCGTGAAGGGCGCCACCTGCCGCGCCTATGTGCGCGAGCGGGCAAAGCCGCCGAAAGACGCTCGCGGCCGTGTGAGATCGGCCAGCGCCGCCACGGCCCGCCGGGAACTCGGTGTGCTCCAAGCCGCGCTAAACTATGCTCATGGCGAGGGGCGGCTGATTCACCCGGTGAAGGTCACTCTGCCTGCGAGCGCGCCTCCGAAAGACCGTTGGCTTACCAGGTTGGAGGTCGCGAAGCTTCTCAGGGCCGCGACCCCTGCATTGCGTCGCTTTATCCTCGTCAGCGTCTACACCGGAACACGCTCCAGCGCTGTGCTCAAGCTCCGCTGGGGGCCGTCCCTCGATAGCGGCTGGATCGATCTAGAGCGTGGCGTGCTGCATCGTCGGGGCGAGCGTGAGCGTGAGACCGCGAAGCGGCGCGGATCGGTGCGAATGCCTCGCCAGCTTCGCGCCCACATGCGGCGATGGCAGCGCGGCCCGCTAGTGGTCGGCTATGCCTCGCATCGGTCCATGCATAAGGCGTGGCGGGCCGCCTGTGCAGCGGCCGGGATCGAAGGCGCGACTCCCCACACCTTGAAGCACACCGCCGTCACGTGGGCGTTCCAGAAGGGGATGAGCCGCGAGGACGCGACGGATTTCTTTGACACCACCGCGCAAACGCTAGAGCGGGTCTACCGCCAACACAGCCCCGACCACCAGAGCCGGGCCGTGGAGATCATGGAGCGCAGGCGCTGAAACTGTGCGAATATCTGTGCGACCGGAGGGCACCGGCAACACCTCAGTTCAGCTAAGTTATTGAAATGGCGGAGCCGATGGGATTCGAACCCACGAGACCCTTTTGGGGCCTACTCCCTTAGCAGGGGAGCGCCTTCGACCACTCGGCCACAGCTCCGTCTCGGGGAATAGCAACCCTGCCAGGGCCGAACAAGGGCAAGGGCCGGTTTTTCCGGCCCCGGCCCGGACCGGGTCACTCGCCCTTGGCGACCGGCCCGCCGGCCTTGGTCCAGCCGACCATGCTCTCCGGGTAGAGCTTCACATCGTCGAGGCCCGCGAGCTCGCTCATGGCGAACCAGTTGGTCGCGGCCCAATGGCCCGTGTTGCAGAAGCTGACGACCGGTGCGCCCTCCCCGACCCCCGCCGCCTCGGCGAGCGCCCGGATCCGCTCGGCCGGCGCGATCTCAGTCGATGCGCCGTCGAACCACCCCTCGAAGGGCAGGCTTTGCGCGCCGGGGAGCGTGCCGGCCGCCGCGGCCGCCGGATGCTTGGCCGCGGCCTTGTGGAAGGCGTCCGGCCGAGCGTCGACCAGCCGGGCTGGATCGGAGCCCGAGACGGCTGCGGCCACCGCGTCGCGGTCGGCGGTCCAGGCGTCCGAGAACGCGTAGGCCACGGCGACCGGGCTCGGCGCGGGCGGCGTGACCGAGAGCGCCCGGCCCGCGGCGACCCAGCTCCGCACCCCGCCGTTGAGGATCGCGATGCGCGCGACGCCCGCGGTCTTGAGCGTCCAGTAGACCCGGGCCGCGGCGCCGAAATCCGTCTGGTCCGTGCCGGCATGGACGACGACGACCGGGCGCTCTGGCCTCACGCCGAGGCCGTTCAGAAGCTCGGTCGCCCGGGCCTCCGAGAGGGGCTCGCCAGGGTTCTGTGCGGGCCCCCGCCAGAGGTGGTAGGGCGCGTTCACCGCGCCGGGGATGTGGGCGGTCGCATAGGCCTTGGGGTCGCGGATGTCGAGAACGAGCGGCGCCTCGCCCAGCGCGGCGAGATCCGCCGGGGCAAGGAGCTTGGTCCAGGCCTCCTCCTCGGCCGAGGCGTGGGGCGGGGCGAGCGCCACCGCCGCAAGGGCGAGCGGAAGGGCAAGGGAGAGGGCGAGGCGACGCAGCATGCGGGTCCTCCATCTGTGAAATGTTGGAATTACCGCCGAGCTTAAGGCGTTTGCCGATCTGCGGAAAGCGCCAACCGACCCGACCGGCCGACGCCGATGCGCGCCGAGATGCCGCATATCGCGGGCCACGGACCGGCGGCGGCCCTAATTGGGAGGGGTCAATCCAGGCAGACGAGGCGCGTATGAGCGACGGCACCCATCTCGTGATCTTCACTCCCTCGGGCAAGCGGGGCCGCGTGGCGCATGGCACCCCGGTGTTGCAGGCGGCACGGCAGCTGGGCGTGGACCTCGACAGCGTCTGCGGCGGCCGCGGGATCTGCTCGAAGTGCCAGGTCTCTCCGGGGGTGGGCGCGTTTCCCAAGCATGGGGTGACGGTGAGGCCCGACGCGCTTTCGCCGTGGAACGCGGTGGAGGAGCGCTATGACACCAAGCGGGGCCTCGCCCAGGGCCGGCGCCTCGGCTGCCAGGCGAAGATCGAAGGCGATGTGGTGATCGACGTGCCGCCCGAGAGCCAGGTCCACCGCCAGGTGGTGCGCAAGGGGGTGGAGGCGCGGGAGATCGCGCTCGACCCCGCCACGCGCCGGCTCCTCGTGGCCGTGGCAGAGCCGGACATGCATGTGCCGCTGGGCGATTTCGAGCGGTTGCGCGCGGCGTTGGCCGAGCAGTGGGATGTGGCCCCCGTGGAGGCCGGGCTCGGCGTCCTCGCGCGGCTTCAGGGCGCGCTCCGGAAGGGCACCTGGCAGGTCACCGTGGCGCTGCAGCGGCGCGGGACGGCCTGGCGGCTCGTCGATGTCTGGCCGGGCTATGCGGAGCCGCGGCTTCTGGGCCTCGCGGTCGATGTGGGGTCCACCACCATCGCAGGGCATCTCTGCGACCTCGAGACCGGGGCGGTGCTCGCCTCCTCGGGCGTCATGAACCCGCAGATCCGCTTCGGCGAGGACCTGATGAGCCGGGTCTCCTACGCGC
>CAYXPI010000303.1:0-3071 GCA_964467005.1 uncultured Limibaculum sp.
TGCTCCTCACCCAGCTGATCTCGGATATCGGCTACGCCTATCTCAACCCGCGCATTCGCGTCAGCTGAGGGGGAGAGCATGAACGAGACCGTCATCCTCTCCGCCTCGGAGATCGCCATCGAGAGCGCGGCGCGGTTCTGGCCGGTCTGGGCCGCCCTCGCCGTCACCCTCGTGGGCGGCTACTTCATCCGCGACCGGCTCTCCACCTTCGGCCGGCTCTACGGCTCGCCGATCGGGCTCGCGGGGGTCGCCCTCGTGCTCTTCTGGGTGTTCACCGCCATTTTCGCCGACATCATCGCGCCCTTTTCGCCGGACTACGCGCCGTCGGACCTCCTCGCCGCCCGCGAGATGAAGAAGGCCGTGCCTGGCACGCTCCATCCCGGCACCGAATTCTACTATCTCTGGGGCGGGGACAACCTCGCGCGGGACATCTTCTCCCGCGTCGTCTACGGCTCGCGCGTGGTGCTCATCATCGCGCCGGCCGCGACGCTCATCGCCTACATGGTGGGGATCGTCCTCGGCCTGCCCGCGGGTTACTACACCGGCCGGATCGACAGCATCCTGTCCTTCGTGGCCAACCTCGTGCTCGCCTTCCCGGTGATCCTCCTCTTCTACCTCCTGGTCACCCCGGAGATCCGCGCGCTCAACTACAACACCTGGCTGGGGCAAACGCTCGGCGTCGGCTGGTCGATCCCCCGCGCGATGGCCGCCTTCTTCTTCCTCTTCCCGATCATCTTCCTCGTGATCCTCTGGTTCACGAAGTACGAGAAAAACGCGAAGCGCCTGCGCATCTACACGGGGGTGACGGTGGTCGTGGGCCTCTGGCTCTATTTCGGCATCGTGTTCGACAGCGATCTCGGCCCGATCTCGCTCGACCCCAACGAGCTCAACGTGTTCGCGGCGGTCGTCTTCGCCTCCTCGCCCGGCGTCTTCCGAATCGTGCGCGGCCTCACCATGGACATCAAAACGCGAGACTACGTGGCGGCGGCTCAGACCCGCGGCGAACGGCCCTGGTACATCATGCTCTGGGAGATCCTGCCCAACGCCCGCGGGCCCCTCATCGTCGACGCTTGCCTCCGGATCGGCTACACCACCATCCTCCTCGGCACGCTCGGCTTCTTCGGCTTGGGGCTCGAGCCCGAAAGCCCGGACTGGGGCTCGATGATCAACCACGGCCGCCAGTTCGTCCGCCTCTTCGACACGGCGCATATGGCGCTCGCCCCCGCGGTCGCGCTCATGACCCTCGTGCTCGGCCTCAACCTGATGGCCGACGGCCTCCGCGATCACCGCTGTCCTCCCCCCCCCCCCCCCCGCGCCCCCGGACCGTCCCTGGGGCGCGGGGGGGGCGGCCGGCAGCCCCCCCGCGCCCGATCCGGGGCGGCCGCCACAACCAACCAATGGGAGACCGCGACCATGACCGCGACGCTCGAACAGCCCGAGGCCCAGCAGGGCACCACCCCGATCCTGGACATCCAGGACCTCAACATCTCCTTCTACACGCGCAAGGGCGAGATCCCGGCGGTGATGGACTTCTCCATGACCGTGATGCCCGGCGAGACCATGGGCCTGGTCGGCGAGTCCGGCTGCGGGAAATCCACCGTCTCCCTCGGAATCATGCGCTATCTGGGCAAGAACGGGCGCATCAAGTCGGGCTCGATCAAGTTCCTCGGCGAGGATATGGGGTCGATGTCCCAGGAGCGGCTGCGCGAGCTCCGGGGCTCCAAGATCTCGATGGTCTATCAGGAGCCGATGGCCTCGCTGAACCCGGCCATGAAGATCGGCGCCCAGCTCTCCGAGGTGCTGACCATCCACGAGGAGATCTCCGAGGAGGACGCGCTCAAGCGATCGTCCGAGATGGTCGACGCCGTGCGCCTGCCGGACCCGGACCGCATCCTCGGCGCCTACCCCCACCAGCTCTCGGGCGGGCAGCAGCAGCGCATCGTCATCGCCATGGCGCTTCTCTCGAGGCCGCAGCTCCTCCTGCTCGACGAGCCCACCACCGCCCTCGACGTGACGGTGGAGGCCGGCATCGTCGAGCTCATCAAGGAGCTCGCCCGCGAGATGGGCACCTCGATGGTCTTCGTCTCCCACAATCTCGGCCTCATCCTCGAGACCTGCGACCGCATCACAGTCATGTACTCGGGCGAGGCGGTGGAGGAGGGCGACATCGACACCGTCTTCAACAAGATGCGCCACCCTTACACAAAGGGCCTCTTGCGCTCGATTCCGGTGCCGGGGGCGGACAAATACTCCCGGCCCCTCGTTGCGATCCCGGGCCAGCTGCCGCTGCCGCATGAGCGCCCGCGGGGCTGCAACTTTGGCCCCCGCTGCCCGCATTTCCAGGAGAAATGCGACGCCGGCCTTATCAAGATGCACGATCTCGGGGACCGTCACCGGTCCCGCTGCGTGCGGATCGACGAGATCGACTGGGCGGCCGAGGCCGCCGATGCCGAGGTGTCAGACGCGATCGAGGTCGGCGACGTGGTGCTGACCGTCGACAACCTCAAGAAGCACTACTCCGTCTCCACCGGCATGTTCGGCGGCGGCGACCGGCGGACGGTGAAAGCCAATGAAAGCCTCACTTTCGACGCGCGCGAGGCCGAGACCGTGGCGATCGTCGGCGAGTCCGGCTGCGGCAAGTCCACCTTCGCCAAGGTGCTGATGGGGCTCGAGACCGCGACGGAAGGCCAGATCACCCTCGGCAATCTCGATCTCGGCCATGTGCCCGTGGAAAAGCGCGGGCCCTCGGTCGTCTCCCAGGTGCAGATGGTGTTCCAGAACCCCTTCGACACGCTCAACCCCTCGATGACCATCGGCGACCAGATCTGCCGGGTGCTCGAGATGTTCGAGATCGGCGCCTCGGACGAGGAGCGCTGGGAGAAGATGCTGGAGCTGCTCGACCTCGTGAAGCTGCCGCGGGAGTTCGCGACCCGGATGCCGCGCCAGCTCTCCGGCGGGCAGAAGCAGCGCATCGGCATCGCGCGGGCCTTTGCGGGCCGCCCGCGCCTCGTGGTGGCGGACGAGCCGGTCTCGGCGCTCGACGTGTCGGTCCAGGCGGCGGTGACCAAGCT
>CAYXPI010000304.1:0-3069 GCA_964467005.1 uncultured Limibaculum sp.
ATCCCGGAGATTCACTGCCCCAACTGCGGCACCGTCCCCGAGGCGCGCGAGAACCTGCCCGTCCGCCTGCCCGAGGATGTGCGCTTCGACAAGCCCGGCAACCCGCTCGACCACCACCCAAGCTGGGCCAAGGTCGCCTGCCCGCGCTGCGGCACCGATGCCCGGCGCGAGACCGACACGATGGACACCTTCGTCGACAGCTCGTGGTATTTCGCCCGTTTCACCGCCCCCCGGGCCGAGACGCCGACCGACCGGACCGCGGCCGACTATTGGATGCCGGTGGACCAGTATATCGGCGGGGTGGAGCACGCGATTCTGCACCTTCTCTACTCGCGCTTCTTCACGCGCGCGATGATCGCCACGGGCCATCTGCCGGAGGGGGCGGCCGAGCCTTTCTCCGCTCTCTTCACCCAGGGGATGCTCACCCACGAGACCTATTCCACCCAAGGCGCGGACGGGCGCGCGCTGTGGCATGCGCCGGAGGATGTGCGCCGCACCGAGGCGGGCGCGACCCTGGCCGACGGCACGCCGGTGGAGATCGGCCCGCCCATCAAGATGTCGAAGTCGAAGAAGAACGTGATCGCGCCGGAGGACATCATCGAGCAATACGGCGCCGACACCGCGCGCTGGTTCGTCATGTCCGACAGCCCGCCGGAGCGCGATGTGGAGTGGACGGCCGCAGGCGTCGAGGGCGCTTGGCGGTTCCTCCAGAGCGTCTGGCGCCTTCGCGCCGAGGCCGAGGTCGCCGCCGCGGGCCCAGCGCCGGAGATGGGGGCGGCCGCCGGCGCACTCCGCAAGGCCACGCACAAGACCATTGCAGGCGTCACGGCCGACATCGAGGGGTTTGCCTTCAACAAGGCGGTGGCGCGGCTCTACGAGTTTCGGAACGCGATCCGAGACGCCACGGGCGGGGGCGCCGATCTCGCCTGGGCCCGGCGCGAGGCGTTCGAGACGCTGGCCCGGCTCATGAACCCGATGGTCCCCCATATCGCCGAGGAGCTGTGGGAGAGCCTCGGCCACACCACCTGGCTGGTCGACACCCCGTGGCCGGAGGCCGATCCCGAGCTTGCACGGGACGATCTCATCGTCCTCCCGATCCAGGTGAACGGCAAGAAGCGGGGCGAGGTGTCGGTGGCCCGGGATGCGGCGACGGCGGAGGTCGAGGCGCTGGCGATCTCCGAGCCGAATGTCGTGCGCTTTCTCGAAGGCCGCGCGCCCAAAAAGGTGATCGTCGTGCCCGGGCGGATCGTCAATGTCGTGGTCTAGGCGCGCGCTCCTCGCCGCGGCGCCTCTGGCGCTCGCCGGCTGCTTCCGGCCCATGCTGGCGGAGGGCACCGCGGCGGCGGGTCTCCGGGGCCGCGTGGCGCTCCCCCCGATCGAGGGGCGGCTCGGCTACCACCTCACCCAGCGGCTCGAGGACCGGCTCGGGCGCCCGGAGCGGCCGGACTACCGCCTCGAGGTCGCGCTCACCACTCGGGACACGGGGCTCGCGATCACGCAGGACAACACGGTCACCCGGCGGACGGTGACCGCGACCGCGGTGTGGACCCTCCGCCTATCGGGCGACCCGGCCCCCCTCATCCGCCGCCGTCAGATCGCGCGCTCGGGCTACAACGCGACCTCCTCGCTCTACGCCACCCGGGTGGCCGAGCGCACGGTAGAGCGCCGCCTGGCCGAGGAGCTGGCCGAGCGGATCGCCCGGGACATCTTCGTCGAGGCCGCCCGGCTCGAGGCCCAGGGCGCGTCGTGAAGCTGTCGGGCGCGCGGGCTCGGGCCTTCTGCGCGGCGCCGGATCTCGGGCTTCTTGGCGCGCTGCTCCACGGGCCCGATGCGGGGCTCGTCGCGCTTCGTCGCCGTGATCTCGCCCAGGCGGTGACGGAGGGCGACTCGCTGCGGCTGTCCCGGATCGAGGCGGAGGCTCTGCGGCGGGATCCGGCGGCGCTCGAGGCGGCGGTGAAGGCCCGCGGTTTCTTCGCCGGGCGCCAGGCGGTGGTGGTGGAGGGGGCGAAGGACGGGCTGGCTGATCTCGTCGCGACGCTCTTGGCCGAGATGACGGCGGAGGACGCCTTTCTCGTGGTCACGGCCACGGGACTCACGGCGCGCTCGAAGCTGCGAAAGCTCTTCGAGCAGGCTGGGGATCTCGCCGCGGTCGCGCTCTACCCCGATCCGCCAGGGATGGCCGAGATTGCCCAGCGCATCCGCGCTGCCGGCGGCCCGCCCGCCCTTGCGCCCGAGGCGGAGGGCCTTCTGGCCGCCCTCGCCGCCGAGATGGAGCCCGGGGCCCTCGACCGCCTGGCCGAGACGCTCGCCCTCCACGCCCATGGCCAGGCGCGCCTCGAGGCCGAGGACATCCGCGCGGTCGCCCCCCTCACAGCCTCCGCCCGGGCCGAGGATCTGGCCGACGCCGTGGCCTCCCAGCGGCCGGATCGCGTGGCCCGGGCGCTCGCGGGCCTCGCCGCGGGGGGCGAGGCGCCGGGCCCCGCGCTCTCGGTCGTGCTCCGCCAGTTTCGCGCGCTCTTTGCGCTCGCCTCTCACCCCGGGGGTCCGGGCGCTGCGGTCGACGGGCTCCGCCCGCCGGTCTACGGGCCCCGGCGCGACGCCCTTCTGGCCCAGCTTCGCCAATGGCCGCCCGCCCGGCTCGAGCGCGCGCTCCGCCAGCTCATCGAGGCCGAGGCGACCCTTCGAAGTCCCGGCGCCCGCCCGGAGCGGGCCGTGGTCGAACGCGCGCTCCTGCGCGTCGCCCTCCTCGGCCGCTGAGGCCCGCGAATCCGGCTTGCACGGCGCCGCCAAACCCACTATGCGAGCCGCGATCCCGGGCTCTCGGCCACCGTCGAGAGCCGCCCCGACCGCCGCGACCGCGAGGAGTGAGACCCATGGCGAAGGAAAAGTTCGAGCGGAACAAGCCGCATGTGAACATCGGCACGATCGGCCATGTCGACCATGGCAAGACCACGCTGACGGCGGCGATCACGAAGTATTTCGGCGAGTTCAAGGCGTATGACCAGATCGACGGTGCGCCGGAGGAGAAGGCGCGCGGGATCACGATTTCGACGGCGCATGTGGAGTACG
>CAYXPI010000305.1:0-3048 GCA_964467005.1 uncultured Limibaculum sp.
GGCGAGGGTGGCGAAGAACATCGCGTGCCGGTCCCGCGGGATCACCTGGGTCGAGACGGGTTCGGGCGCAAGGCCGAGGGCTGCGCAGACATGGGCCTCCACCGCCGGATCGACATTGGCGAAGGTGCCCACGGCCCCCGAGAGCGCGCCGGTGGCGATCTCCGCCCGCGCGGCTTCGAGCCGGGTGCGGGCGCGGGCAAACTCGGCATAGGCGCCGGCGAGTTTGAGGCCGAAGGTCGTCGGCTCGGCGTGGATGCCGTGGGAGCGGCCGATGCAAGGTGTGCGCTTGTGCTCCTCGGCCCGGGCTTTCAGCGCGGCCATGAGCGCGTCGAGATCGGCGAGCAGGAGGTCGGCCGCGCGTGTGAGCTGGATGTTGAGGCAGGTGTCGAGCACGTCCGAGGAGGTGAGACCCTGGTGGACGAACCGCGCCTCCGGGCCCACGAGCTCCGCGAGATGGGTGAGGAAGGCGATGACGTCGTGCTTCACCTCCCGCTCGATGGCGTCGATCCGGGCGATGTCGAACTCCATGTCCCGGGCCTGCCACACCGCGCGGGCCGCCTCGGCCGGGATCACGCCCAGCTCGGCCATCGCGTCCGCCGCATGGGCCTCGATCTCGAACCAGATCCGAAATTTGGCGGCGGGTTCCCAGAGCGCGGTCATCTCCGGGCGGGCGTAGCGGGGGATCATCGGCGGCTCCTCTCTCTCGGCGTGGATCGGGCGTGGCCGAGGGGGCGCGGGCTGTCAAGTCGGGCCGGGCGGCGCTTGATCCTCCGCCGAGGAGTGCCGACATTGCGCGCATGGAGATGCCAACCACCACGCAGAGCTTCTTCCAGGGCGCCTGGCAGATGCTCCGGATCATCGAGAACGTCACCGAGGGGGTGATCGGCGAGTTTTGGGGCGATGCGCGCTTCGCGCCCGACGGCCAGGGCCTGCGCTGCCACGAGTCGGGCGTGCTCCGGTTTCGCGGGGCCGACTATGCAGCGGAGAGGGTGTCGCTCTGGCGCTTCCCGCCCTCGGGCCGCATCGAGGTGCGCTACGAGGACGGCCGTCCGTTCCACGATTTCGACCTCGACGATCCGCGCGCGACGGAGGCTTGCGGGGACGATCTCTACGAGGTGAGCTACAGCTTCGGGAGCGACAGCTGGCTCAGCCGGTGGACGGTCTCCGGCCCCGCCAAGGATTACACCATGACCACGCGCTACCGCCGCACGGATGCCGCCCGGCCGGCGGCGCCCTGGCCGGAGATCGCGCTCCACGGCTGATCTTCCTGCCGGCCTTTACGTTAGTGTGCCAGTCAAGGCATGCCGACATTGAACCTGTGGCACGGCATCGGCGTTGGTGCTCTTCGCCAATCGACCATCTAATCGGAGCGGGACATAGCCGACGATCCGGGCATCTCGACGTCTTGTTCTGAAATCATTGCTATCTGTTCTCGCCCTCCTTGTTTCGCCGAGGGCACTCGCTGCCGAACAGGTGGCGCGCGGTCAACCTCTCCGGTCGCCAGCGCGTGGCCCGCGCGGTGTATTCTCCCCGGCTGGAGATCGAACCTACGCGCCATCTCGAGATGCTCGGCGCCGCGGCCGGGCTCTTCGACACAACGCTTGCAGGGCTCCGCCACGGCTCGGAGGATCTCGGCTTGGCGACCGAGACGGACCCCCGCGTGCACGAAGGCATCGCGGGCGTCAGCCAGGTTTGGGAGGAGATCGCCCCGCCACCGGGCGCATCGTTGCCGATCAGAGCATGAGCGACGGTGATTTCGAGACCATCGCACGGGCGAATATCCTCCTCCCCGTCACCAGCGACAATGTGGTCGATCAGATCGTTTGGGCCCATGGTTCGCGCACGGGGCAGGCGGGCCTCGCCCCGGCACTCAACCTTGCCAGCCGCCAGCGTATGCTCACCCGAAAGATGGCCAAGGAGATGGCGCTCATCGGCCTCGGGCGCGATCCGGAGGGCAATCGGCGGAGCCTCGGCGAGACGGCGCTTCTCTTCGATCAGAGCCTGACCGCGCGGATCGACGGGGTCGAGGCGCTGCAGATCTCTCCCGCGCCCGACCATGTGCGGCTGAAGCTGCTGGAGGTGAGCCGCATCTGGAGCGAGTACGGCCAGATCGTCCAGGCGGCAACCGACGACGCGCCGGTGGACCCGCTCGCGCTGCTCGGCATCGCGGCCCAGGCCGATCCGCTCCTCGTCACGATGAACGATGCGGTCACACTCTATCAGAATCTCGCCTGATGGCTGTGCGGGCGCATGGCCACCCGCACGGGCGTTAGCGCAGGACGCTCAGATCGATCCCGAAGGTGACCGCGCCGATGGCCTCGCCGTTCTCCGGGTCGATCACCGTGAGGCTCACCTGGGTCTGCCATTTCTGGGTGCTGTCGTCGAACTCGTAATCGCCCACATGCACCGCGTCCGGGCCGAGGAGATAGGTCTCGGTGTACTTCGCCTCGTCGCCCTGGAAGAAATCCGAGGTCGGATCGCTGATCGCGGCGTTGAGGCCGTAGCGATCCATCACGATGATCTCGGTCACAACACCGTCCGATCCCTCGCGCCGGTCGCGCAGCAGGATCGAGTGCAGCCGGTCGAGAAGGTCCCAGATCATGGGCTTCTGGTCGGCCTTCGTCTCGGCGCGCCAGGCGAGGTCGAGCCGCTCGATCTCGGCGGGGGTCATCCCCTCGTTGCGGACGTTTTGCTCCTTCACGGCCTCGATGATGATCGGGTCCTCGACCCATGTCACGAGCTCCGTTTCGGCCAAGGCTTGCACTTGGTCGGCATACGCCTCGACCGTCGGGGCGGTCCCCTGCGCCGCAACGGTGGATCCGAGCCCCGCCGCCACGGCGGCAACCGCAACTGTTTTGCGCATCTGCATCCTGTGTCTCCTGAAACATCGGAGCCGCGCCGCCTGGCATGTCCGAGCTCCGTTCAACCATAGGCCGCGGCTACCGCATACGCAGGACCGACTGGACAGAGTGCCGCCATCTCGCTCACCCAACTCTCTGATGGTACACGGAATGCGCGAGTAGTGGAAGTAATGGGCAGAGTGTGTGC
>CAYXPI010000306.1:0-3034 GCA_964467005.1 uncultured Limibaculum sp.
AGTAACGCTCGGGCTACCCCGCCGCCGTCGTCGGAACGGACATTCGCGACGCCCTTGCGATCCACGCAATCTAACCCGGCCGAGTGTCGGGCTGCCGATCCTTCGATGGCGCAGCGCGCTCCGATGGCTCTTTCCATGAGCGAGATGTTGCAGCGCCGCCGGCTATCCAAGACCAGAGGGCGATGACGAGACCCGCGATCGCCATCGTGCCTTGCAGCGGCGCGCCGTCGTGAGAGCGCCGGATGCCGCTGGCTTCGGGTGAAGCGGTCACCGGCGGAGGCCGCTGACCGCGTCCGCCGCGAGGGAGCGATTACTGGCTGGCTGCTCGCAGAGCGTCGTGTTCGGCCTTGAACGCGTCGAGGTCGATCTCCGCACCGTGGAACGTCGTGCTCCACATGCGGATGTATCCGGCCATGGCCACCGCCTCCCGAAGTTCGGCTTCGGTGGCGCCCAGCTGAAGGGCCGAGTTGCGATGTGCATAGACGCAGTAGGCGCACGGGATCTGGGCGGACACGGCCAGGGCGATCAGTTCTCGGGTCTTGGCATCGAGCGCCGCTCCCTCGCCCTGAAAGGTCTTGTAGGCTTGGAGCATCGGCCCCATGGCATGCTGGGGCAGGGAATCCCTGAAGAAGGCTGGCGCCTCCTGTGCGGCGGCTGCCAGTCCGAGCCCGGCGGCCAAAACTCCGGCGATGATCAGTCTCATTCGAATGCCTCCTCTCAGAGTGCGCATCGGTTGGTCGTCTCCGACGCGGATGACCCGACGCTTGCGGCGCGAGACACCGGGCGACGGCCCTGTCCGGCTCCCTGACGGGCCGAAGCTGTTTGACCCCTAGCGCGGATGCCCTTGACGAGGCCCGTTCGCGAGGGGGGACGCGCGTCTCGCGCGCACTCGCCACGCCGCCGAACGGTGCTTCCCTGGGGGCGATCGCGCTCGCGCGGCGAGGAAAATCGTGGCGCTTGCTCATGACTTTTGCCCGCTCGCCACGAGCGCCGGCATTGGCACGCGGATCGTTCCGTCGCCAACGAACGACTGGAAGCCCTCACGCCAGGCCGCCTCGATCTGCGCGCGGACCTTTGGCGTCTGGCCCTCTAGGATCATGAAGCCCCGCACCGAAAAATCGCGGAAGTATGCGGGAAACGTGTTTTCCGGACCCTCGAACACGACCGGCACCTCGGGGGCGGCCGTGTCGACGAAACCCGCCGCGGTGAGGGCGTCGCACATGGCATCCGGCGTCGACAATGCAAAGGGCGGCGGGCCGGCAGGCACCACGCTCATGTCGGCATGGGCGGCGAGGGCGCCGAAGACCACCTTGAAGAAGGGCGATGCTGGCGGCGCAGCCCAGTGGCTGACCGCAATCCGTCCGCCCGGGCGAAGGACACGGTGCATCTCTGCCAGCGCCGCGGCCGGCTCGGCGAGGTGAAACAGGCCGAAGGAACAGACCGCAGCATCGAACGACCCGTCGGGCATCGGCAGGGCCGCGGCGTCGGCGGTCTCGAAGCGGCAGGCGGGAAAGGCCGCGCGCGCGGCCTCTACCATCGCCTCGGCAGCGTCGACCCCCTCGGCGCGCGCACCGATCGCCGCCGCCGCGCCCGCGGCATAGCCCGGGCCGCAGCAGACGTCGATCACCCGACACCCCGCCGCGACCCTGGCCGCCGCCAGAACCGCGGGGATCGCCTGCGTGGTCGCGCGAGCCGTGGTCGCGCCGTAGACCGGCGCACGGCGGTCCCATCCCACCTTCTCCGCTTCGGTGAAGTCACTGAATGACATGCGATTATCTCATACGGGTCATCAGAACGAGGGGCAGCTTATGCGTTGATCGCGGCGCAGAGGAGGGCCAAGCTGGCCAGGAGGCGACCGTTTCAGCCAAGCCGGGAGGAAGTCGATGACATCAGATCGGGTTCGCGACTTCGTGGCATCGCCGCTGCGGATCGACATCCTTGCCGCACGCTCCTGCCGCGGTGCGATCCTCTACGGGCTCTACGACCTCTTGCAGTCGGTCGGATCCGCCTGGTCGTACCTGACCGAGGGCACGCCTGCCCCGCCGATGACCCGCGTGCGGATCGTCGCAGCCGAGGCGGAGCCCTTTCGCTGCATCGGCGGGGTGCCGGTTGCCCCGGATGCGACGCTGGACGCCGCCGACGATGCCGAGATCGTGGTCCTTCCCAACTTCCGGGAAGGGCCCGACGCCGACTTCAGCGTGGTGCTGCCCCGGGAGCTCGCCTGGCTCTCGGCGCGCTACGACGCAGGCGCTCATCTGGCTGCCGCCTGCTCCGGCTCGCAGATGATCGCCGAGCTCGGCCTGCTCGACGGCGAGACCGCCACCGCCCACTGGTCGTGCCGCGAGATCTTTCGCAGGCGCTATCCGAAGGTCGATTTCCGGCCCGACCGGACGCTGACCTTCGCCGGCGAGGGTGACCGGATCGTCACCTCCGGCGGCATGGCAGGCTGGAGCGACCTGGCCCTCTATTTGATCGCGCGCTTCCTCGGACCCGAGCACGCTTCGCACTCGTCACGCTTCTACTGCGTCGACCCCCGCGCGGCGGACCAGTGCCGGTACGCGGCGATGTCGCGTCGCATCCAGTCCGACGATGGTGTCATCCGCGCGTGTCAGCTCTGGGTGGCCGACAGCTATGCATCCGCCGATCCCGTGAGCGCGATGCTCGAGCGCTCGGGACTGCCACGACGCAGCTTCGACCGCCGCTTCCGTGCCGCGACCGGCTACAGCCCGCGCGAATACGTCCAGGCGCTGAGGATGGAGGAGGCCAAGCAGCTTCTCGAGGCCACGCGGGCGCCGGTGGAGAGTGTGGCCGAGACCATCGGCTACGGCGATGCACGCGCGTTCCAGCGCCTTTTTCGCCGCTCGACGGGCCTGACGCCAAGCGCCTATCGCCGCCGCTTCTCTTATGATCGTTTCTTGTCCGCGCGATAGATCCGGGCACGTCTCGTCAGAATGACGGTTCATCAGCGCAGATCTCGAGGTCATGGCCGGCAAATGCTCTGAGTAAGCTGGGCGGCGAGACCGCCTGTACGTGA
>CAYXPI010000307.1:0-2995 GCA_964467005.1 uncultured Limibaculum sp.
TGCCTTCGATCTTCTCCAGCGGCCGGACCGATTCGCGGACGATGCCCTCGACCCGCTCGAGCAGGCGGCGGCGGAAGAGCGAGGCCCGCGCGCCATCGGTGAGGACGTTCTCGGCTTCATTCAGAAGCTTTTGCGCCTCGGCCTCGACGGCGGCCCGGACCCGCTCGGCCTCGGCGGCAATGCGCTTCTCTTCAGCGTCCTTCTCGGCGAGGAGCACTTCGACGGCACGGCGGCGCTTGGCGACCTCGCTCTCGCGGGCGGTTCTGACCCGCTCCTCGGCCTCGGTGGCGAGGGCGCGGGCTTCCTCGGCCTCGGTCTTGGCGGCGGCCTCCTCAAGCGATTTCTGGTAGAGGGCGATCGCCTTCTCCATGGCGGCATGCTCGACGGCGCGCTCACGCTCGATCTCGAGCCGGCGCAACTCGCGCTCACGGCCAATCCGCGCTTCATCGAGCCCGCGTTCGGTGGCGATCCGGGTCCGCTCCACCTCTTCGCGGGCGGCAATTTCGGCCTCTTGCAGAGCCTGCACCCGCGAGACCTCGAGCTGCTCGACGGCACGGCGGCGATCGATCCGCGCCTCCTCGAGCGCCTGCTCGCGGGCGACCTCGCTCCGCTCCACCTTCTTCCTGGCGGCGATCTTCGCCTCCTCGACCCGGGCGTCGGCATCGGCGCGCTCGGCCTGCTTGGCCGAGAGGGCAATGATCCGCTCCTCTTCCGCCATGTCCACCGCCTTCCGCCGGTCGATCCCGAGCACGTCCCGGCTCCGTTGCGAGGCGATCCGATCGGCTTCGAGGGCGAGCTCCATGGCGATCCGCGCCCGCTCGATCCGGTCGCGGCGCTCGATGTCGGCCTGATCGACCGCTTCGTCACGGGCGATCTCCAGCCTGCGGGTCGCCTGCTCGGCAGCAATCCGCTCGGCGGCGAGGGTCCGCTCCTCCGCAATGCGTGCCGCTTCAACGGCTTCGCGGGCGGCAATCTCGGCGGCATCGAGGGCCTTGGTGCGGGCGTTCTCAAGTGCCCGTACTTGCTCGTCACGGGCGATGCGTTCGGCCTGGACCCGGCGTTCCTGGGCTATCCGCGCGTTCTCCACCTCTTCGCGGGCGGCGATCTCGGTCTCTTCGAGGGTCTGATTGCGGGCGATCTCGCGGGCGCGGGTGCGCTCTTCCTCCTGGATCCGGACTGTCTCACTGGACGCACGGGCGGTGGCCTCCGCCTCGTCGAGCACCTGTGTCCGCTGGATCTCGAGGGCGCGGGTCGCCTGCTCGGCGGCAATCCGCTCGGCTGCAAGGGTCCGCTCCCGGGCAATCCGGGCGGCTTCGATCGCCTGCTGGGCGGCGATCTCGGCCTCTTCGAGGGCGCGGGTTCGGGCGATCTCCAGATTGCGGGTCTTCTGGTCGGCGCTGATGCGCTCGGCGTTGATGTCGGTCTGCTCGGCGATCCGGAGCTTTTCCAGGGCTTCGCGGGCGGCGATTTCCGCGGCCTCGACGGCGCGGGTGCGCTCGATCTGGCGCCGCTCGGTGTCCTCGTCACGGGCGATCCGGGCCTCGGTCACCGCCCGCTCCTGGGCGATCCGGGCGCGCTCGGTCTCTTCGCGGGCGGCAATCTCGGCCTGCTCGACACTGCGGGCGCGCTCGATCTCGCGACGCTGCGTCTCTTCCTCGTTGACAATCCGGGCCTCGTTCACGGCCCGTTCCTGCGTAATCCGCGCCTTCTCGGTTTCTTCGCGCGCCGCGATCTCCGCAGCATCGACGGCGCGGGTGCGCCCGATCTCACGCTCGCGGATCTCTTGCTCGGAGGTAATCCGCGCGGTGCTGATCGCGTTTTCGTTAGCGATCCGCCACTTCTCGATCGCCTCCCGGGCACGGATCTGCGCCTCCTCGGCCTCGGTCTCGCGTTCCGCCCGCTCGCGCGCCACCTCCGCCCGCTGGGCGGCACGACGGACCTCGACATCACGCTCCTGTTCGAGCCGGGCGACCTCGCTCTCGCGGTCGATCTCGAGGGCCTGGCGTTCGGCCTCGAGATTACGGGTGCGGATCCGGATCATCGAATCCTGCTCGATGTCGTTGCGGAGCTTCCGCCGCCCCTCGATCTCTTCGATGAGCTTGGTCAGACCCTCGGCATCGAAGCGGTTCGAGGGGTTGAAGAAATCGAGATCGGTCTGATCGAGGTCGGCAATGGCGACACTCTCGAGTTCGAGGCCGTTCTGCGCCAGGGCGCCAGCGGCATCGGCCTTGACCCGCTGCACATAGTCGCCGCGGCGCTCATGCATCTCCTCCATGGTCATCTCGGAGGCAATGGAGCGCAGCGCCGAGATGAACTTGCCGGAGAGCAGCGGGTGGAGGCGCTCCTGTTCCATGGGCCGCCGGCCGAGGGTCGCCGCGGCCAGGGAGACCGCGGACTTGGTGTGGGCGACCCG
Source organism: uncultured Limibaculum sp. (assembly GCA_964467005.1). GTDB lineage: Bacteria > Pseudomonadota > Alphaproteobacteria > Rhodobacterales > Rhodobacteraceae > Thermohalobaculum. The sequence continues at coordinate 2,414 of CAYXPI010000307.1, forward strand.
GACATAGAACTCGGCCTGGATGTCGACCCGCATCCGGTCGCGGGTGATCACGGCATGCTCGCGTTCGCGCACCACCTCCATCTGCAGGACGTTCATGTTCACAGGGGTGATGTCGTGGAGGATCGGGATGACGAAGGCGCCGCCATCGATCACCACCCGCTCGCCGAGGAAGCCTGTGCGCACGAAGGCGACTTCCTTCGAAGAGCGGCGGTAGAGCCAATTCAGCAGATAGACGACAATCGCAATCCCGACGACTGCAATCACGAGCCAGAGGATCAGAGCGCCAATCAGTTCACCGGACATCGTCATCTCCCGCGACGCGGGCTCCCTCTCTGGCCGGCATCAGCGGCGGCCGATCGTCTTGAAGGCACGGGTCTGCTCGGCGAGCGCCCGTTCCACGGGCAGACGCTCCATCGAGGAGGCGCCATAAAAGCCGTGGCAGAAGCCGGTGTTCTCGAGAACGAAGGCGGCGTCCTCCGGCTCCGAAACCGGCCCGCCATGGACGAGCACCATGATGTCGGGTCGGACCGCGCGCGCCGCCGCCGCCCAAGCATCGACCTTGGCTGGCACGTCCTCGAGCTT
>CAYXPI010000308.1:0-2987 GCA_964467005.1 uncultured Limibaculum sp.
GAGGCAGAGGCGCCCGTCGTCGTGCTGATCGCCAAGCAGGCGATCGACAACGACATGAACGCCACGGGCCAGATGCTCGGCGCCCTCACCGGGTGGGCGCAGGCCACCTTCGCTTCGAAACTTGAGGTGGATGGCCAGGCGGCCAAGGTGACCCGCGAGGTGGACGGCGGGCTCCAGACCATCGAGATCACGCTGCCCGCGATCGTGACGGTGGATCTTCGCCTCAACGAGCCGCGCTACGCCTCCCTCCCCAACATCATGAAGGCGAAGAAGAAGCCCCTGGAGAAGAAAACCCCGGCGGATTATGGCGTGGATGTGGCGCCGCGGCTCGCGGTGGTCGCGGTGTCTGAGCCCCCGGCACGGCAGGCGGGGATACGCGTGGGCTCGGTGGGCGAGCTCATGGACAAACTCAAGAACGAAGCGGGAGTGATCTGATGTCGGTTCTCCTCATGGCCGAGATGACCGAGGGCGCGCTCTCCCTCGACGCCACCGCCAAGGCCCTGACCGCGGCGAAAACGCTTGGACCGGTGACGATTCTCACCGCCTCCTCGGGCTGCAACGCGGACGGCGCGCAGGAGGCCGCCAAGCTCGACGGGGTCGAGAAGGTGCTCTGCGCCGATGCGCCCCAGCTGGGCCATGGCCTTGCCGAGCCGATGGCCGCGCTGCTGGCCGGCCTCGCGCCCCGCTTCACCCATGTGGTGGCGCCGGCGACCGCGCACGCCAAGAACGTGATGCCGCGCGTCGCCGCGATGCTGGACGTGATGATCGTCTCCGAGGTGATCGAAATCGTCGACGCCGAGACCTTCGTGCGGCCGATCTACGCCGGGAACGCGATCCAGACCGTGAAGTCCGCCGACGGGGTCAAGCTCCTCACGGTGCGGACGGCGGGCTTCGATGCAGCCGGGATGGGCGGTGCCGCCCCCGTTGAGACGATCGAGGTGCCGGCCGATCCCGGCCTCTCCTCTTGGGTCGAGGACAGCGTGGTCGCCTCTGACCGGCCCGAGCTCACCTCGGCCAAGGTCGTCATCTCCGGCGGCCGCGGCCTCGGCTCGAAGGAGAACTTCGAGCTGATCGAGAAGGTGGCAGACAAGCTCGGCGCGGCGACGGGTGCGTCGCGGGCCGCGGTCGACTCGGGCTACGCGCCCAACGACTGGCAGGTGGGCCAGACCGGCAAGGTGGTGGCGCCCGATCTCTACATCGCGGTGGGGATCTCGGGCGCGATCCAGCACCTCGCCGGCATGAAGGACAGCAAGGTGATCGTCGCGATCAACAAGGACGAGGAGGCGCCGATCTTCCAGGTCGCCGATTACGGCCTCGTCGGCGACCTCTTCGAGCTCCTCCCCGAGCTTGAGAAGGAGCTCTGAGCTTCGGCGGGCCGTTTCACCGGGCGAGTTCTGAGAGCGCGGCCTCCAGGGGCGCGCTCTTGGACTTGCGGGTGCTCGCAATCATGCGGGCGATTTCCAAAACGCTTGCGATCTCGTCCGCCCGCTTGATCCGGTTTCGCGCGCGGCGGAACCCCTGCAGCGTGGGGGTCTGATCCTTGAGCGCATCCCCGACGGTGTCCTGCGCCGCTCGGGAGATTTCGCGCAGCCCGGCGCTCACGCCCACATAGCATGCGAGAATGCGGCGCTCCTCCTCCGTCACCCGGCCGTCCGCCCGCGCGATGTAATGAAGGCAGTAGAGACTGTCTGAGATGAGGGGGTCGTCGAGCGCCCGGAGAACGCGACGGCTCGGCGCGGCCTGGATGCCTTGCGCCAGGTAGGCGAAGGCGTCCTGACCCGAATAGACGACGCCATCGGACAGATCAACGATCTCGGCGATGCGTGTCGCCCGGAAGGTTCGGTTGGCGTTCCTGAGGGTGCAAAAGGCATGCAAAAAGTAATCTGGCGGGTCGTAGGCTTCGGCGGCGGCGCTCACTCGGATCTGACGGTGAGATCGGCGCCCTTCGATGTCGAGATACGCGATCTCCATATCCGGAAACGCCACCCGAATCTTGGGACTTTCGAAAAAGAAATCGATCGCGCCGGCATCGTAGGCGTCTCGATCGGCGCCGGTCGCGGGCGGGAGAGCCGGGGCGGCGTGCTGCTCCTCCGGGGGGGTGGCGGTGTCGGGCACCGACGGCGACAGCAACTGGGCAAGGCCTCGGAACATGGGATTTCCCTCAAACTGAAACTCTTCGGCAAATTTGATTGGGTTATGGTTATGGATCGGTTAACGCGACACAGCCGATGGGTCGCGCCACCGAGGCTTGCATTCCGCGCCCGCATTCCCATAATCATGCTGCAGCGCACAAATCCGCGGACGCGTCCGGCGGAAGCCAGGGAGGCGAGCCATGGAGATCCGAAAAGTCGGCGTGATCGGCGCCGGGCAGATGGGAGCGGGCATCGCCCAGGTGTTCGCCCAGGCCGGCTACGATGTTCTTCTCAACGACATCAAGCAGGAGGCGCTCGAGGCCGGCCTGGCACGGATCGAGAAGGGGATGCGCCGGGCCGAGGAGAAGGGGCGGCTCGAGCCCGGCACCGCCGACGCGGCCATGCAGCGCCTCTCCGGCACCACCGAGATCGAGCGCATCGGCCCCTGCGACCTCATCATCGAGAGCGCGACCGAAAACGAGACCATCAAAAACAAGATCTTCGCCGGGCTCGCGCCGCATCTGGGGCCGGACACGCTCCTCACGACCAACACCTCGTCGATCTCCATCACCCGGCTCGCCTCGCTCACGGACCGGCCGGAACGGTTTATGGGACTCCATTTCATGAATCCGGTGCCGGTTATGCAGCTCGTCGAGCTCATCCGCGGCATCGCGACGGACGACGCGACATTCAAGACCATGCGGGGCGTGGTCGACAGCCTGGGCAAGACCGCCGCGGTGGCGGAGGACTTCCCGGCCTTCATCGTCAACCGGATCCTGCTGCCGATGATCAACGAGGCGGTCTACACGCTGTACGAAGGGGTCGGCACCGTCGACAGCATCGACACTGCGATGA
>CAYXPI010000309.1:0-2975 GCA_964467005.1 uncultured Limibaculum sp.
TCGGCGCCTCCCGGCCCTTCGCCCCGCGCGTGCGATCGCGGCGGCGTGGTGCGTGAGCGGGTTCTGCCGGACTGGGTGGTGTACCTCGCGCGTGAGCCGATGCGCCGGGTGGCGGCGAACATGGTGGAGCGTTACGTGGCGGGTTCGCCCGACGGGTTCGAGCTTCGGTACGAGCTGTTCGGGAAGTCGGGGACGGCGGAGATCCCGCGTCCGGACGGGAAGGGGTACTTCGACGGGCAGTACACGTCGAGCTTCGTCGCGGGCGCAGGGGTGCAGTGGCTCCGCGACGGGCTTGGGCTCGTCCGCCAGGCGGCGGAGACGCAAGGTCTGGCGGAGCGGGCGGATCCGGGCCAGGCGGTCTATCTCGTGCCGGCCTTCACCGGCCTCGGCGCGCCGCATTGGGACGCGGAGGCCCGAGGCGCGCTTTACGGGCTCACCCGCGCGACCGGCCCGGCCGAGATCGCCCGCGCCGCGCTCGAAAGCGTGGGCTACCAGACCGCCGACCTCCTCGACGCCATGCGCGCCGATGGCGGCCTCGAGGCGGACACGGTCCTGCGGGTGGATGGCGGCATGTGCGCCTCGGACTGGACGCTCCAGTTCCTCGCCGACATCCTCGGCAGCCCGGTCGACCGACCGAAGGTGGCGGAGACCACGGCCCTCGGCGCCGCCTGGCTCGCCGGGATGCAGGCCGGCGTCTACCCCGATCAGGCGGGCTTCGCCGCCTCCTGGGCGCTCGACCGGCGTTTCGAGCCACGGATGACGCCCGCGACCCGGGAGGCCAAACGTGCCGGCTGGGCCGACGCGGTCTCCCGCACCCTAAGCGGCGCCGGGTGATACAATTGATACCCGGCGCGACATCCGCCGGATACACGGCGCCACTATACCGGAGACACTTCAGTGTCCCTCGTTCGCTGGCCCGCGGAAACTTCGGTTTCTGCGGGCATTTTTTGTAAACCCGTCGGAGGCGCACGCATGCCTGACGTCCCACTCTCCTTCTCCCGCGCCGAATACGCGGCCCGCCTCTCGGACACACGGGCGCGGATGGCCGAGGCCGGCCACGAGGTGCTGGTGCTGACGGACGCCTCGAACATGGCCTGGCTCACGGGCTATGACGGCTGGAGCTTCTACGTTCCCCAGGCGGTGATCGTCGGACCTGCGGGAGACCCCGTCTATTGGGGCCGCGCGATGGACGCGGCCGGGGCCCTGCGCACCTGCTACATGGCGGCGGACGACATCGTCGGCTATTCCGACGCCTATGTGATGAACCCGCCGGCCCATGCGATGGAGCATCTGGCCGAGACCCTGGCCGCCCGAAGCTGGGCCGGGCTGCGCGTCGCCACCGAGCAGGAGGGCTACCACCACTCGCCCCGCGCCGAGGCGGTGCTCTCCCGCGCCCTCGGCCGCCCCCTTGGCGACGGCACCGGTCTCGTGAACCGGGCCCGCGCCGTGAAATCCGCCACCGAAATCCGCTATATGCGCCGGGCCGCGCGGCTCTCGGAGGCGGCCCAGGCCCGCGGCCGCGAGATCCTGCGCCCCGGTCTCCCGGGCCACGCGCTCGCGGCCGAGCTCTACCGGGTGCTCGTCGGCGGGGCCGAGGACGCGGACGGCGAATTCGGCGGAGATTACCCGGCCATCGTCCCCCTTATACCCGGCGGGGCGGACACCTCCGCCGCCCATCTCACCTGGAGCGAGCGGCCCTACGCCCCCGGCGCCGTCTTCCTCGAGCTCTCGGGCTGCCATCGCCGCTACCACGCGCCGCTCTGCCGGACGATTTATCTTGGCGCTCCGCCCAAGGCGATGCGCGCCGCCGAGGCCGCGGTGGTGGAGGCGATCGACGCTGCGATTGCAGCCGCTCGCCCGGGGGCCACGGCCGGAGACGTGGCCCGCGCCCTCTTCGCAACGCTCGCGCGCCATGGGGTGGAGAAGGACGGGCGCTGCGGCTACCCGGTCGGCCTCTCCTACCCGCCGGACTGGGGGGAGCGCACCTTCTCCCTCCGCCCCTCGGACGAAACGGTGCTGGAGGCCGGCATGACCTTCCACCTCATGCCCGCGATCTGGACGCCGGACTGGGGCCTCGAGATCACCGAGACGCTGCTGCTGCGCGAGGGCGCGGCGGCCGAGGCCCTCACCGAGGCGCCGCGAGAACTCTTCGTCAAATCGTGAGCTCGAACCGCGCGGCGCCGGCACAACGGCTCTGCGTTGCGGGTCCGCGCTTCAAGATCGATAGCTCCCATGCTAGCCTCAGACGACCGACACTGGCAGCGCACTCCAGCCTGAAAGCCCCTAAATGCGGACGCTGTTCTTTCTTGCCGTGCTCATTCTGACCCAGATCGGCCAAGCGCCGGCCCAGGCCGTCAAAGACGTTACCGTGAGTTGCAGCGGCTTCGACGACGCCTTCGCCCAATGCGCGGCCGACCGGGCGAATAAGAGGTTCATCCGCACTCCAGGGCCGATCATGCTCAAGTTTCTGCGGCCGGTCTCGCAGGAGGCGCCGATCCGAGAGATCGAGGTGGTCTTCGAGGTGCGCGACCGCCGGCAACTGCGGCGTGACTTCCGCCTGGTCTTCTCCTCCAACGATGCCGACAAAGGCTGGGTGCTCGGCCAGTCGGTCGACGGCAGCCTCTGCGCCACAACCCGCAGCATGGCGCCGGAAGCGGTGCTCACGAGCCTCGCGGGCGCGGCCTATGGCCCGGTCGACGTCACGCCCTGCGGCGAGCTCTTCAACTGGTTTCGGGGCGGGGAGTGACCCGGATCCACCGGGCGGAGGCCCTGCGCCCGCCCACGCCTTGACGCGAAGGCCCGCGGCTGCTCGTCTCGCCCGGGTTTGAGGCGGGGGCGCATGGCCGAGATTCGCGGCACGCAGGATTTCGAGGAGTGGCTCAAGGGCAAGCCGCGGGAGGTGGGCGTGTGCCTCGCCGCGCGCTCGGCGCTGCGCATCCTGCCCGTCTGGCGCGCGATCCTGCCCGTGATCGACG
>CAYXPI010000310.1:0-2929 GCA_964467005.1 uncultured Limibaculum sp.
GGTTCGCGCCGGATCCGCCCCCTTGAGGCCACGCGGCCATGCCCTGGGCCGCGCCGCGCCGGCTCGGCGCGCGAGGGCGGACGCTTGGTCGCGCCGGCGCGGGCGGGCCCTATGGTTGACCGCCTGAGGCCAGCTGATAGGTACAATCGCGTAGAGGGAGGCGCGTCATGACCGAACTACTGTCGGAATATCTTCCGATCCTCGTGTTCCTGGCGCTCGCCGCCGCGATCGGCCTCGCCTTCGTGGTGGCGGCCTGGGTGATCGCGCCGAGCGCGCCCGACGCCGAAAAGCTCTCGGCCTATGAGTGCGGCTTCAACGCCTTCGACGACGCGCGCATGAAGTTCGACGTTCGGTTTTATCTCGTCGCGATCCTGTTCATCATCTTCGACCTTGAGGTGGCCTTCCTGTTTCCCAGGGCCATTTCGTTTTCCAACGACGCCGTCGGCGACGTCGGCTTTTGGTCAATGATGGTGTTTCTCGGCGTGCTGACGATCGGGTTCATCTACGAGTGGAACAAGGGAGCGCTCGAATGGGAGTGAGCGGCGTCCGGCCGGCCGGCGGCCTTCAGGTCGGCCCCGACAAGGAAGCCGGCGCGCGGGCGATCTCCGACGCGCTCGCGGATAAGGGCTTTCTCGTCGCCGCGGCGGACGACGTGATCAATTGGGCGCGCACTGGCAGCCTGATGTGGATGACGTTCGGTCTGGCGTGCTGCGCCGTCGAGATGATGCAGACCTCGATGCCGCGCTATGACGCCGAGCGTTTCGGCTTCGCGCCGCGCGCCAGCCCGCGGCAATCGGACGTTATGATCGTCGCCGGCACGCTCACCAACAAGATGGCGCCGGCGCTCCGCAAGGTCTACGACCAGATGCCGGAGCCGCGCTATGTGATCTCGATGGGCTCCTGCGCCAATGGCGGCGGCTACTACCACTACAGCTACTCGGTGGTGCGGGGCTGCGACCGGGTCGTGCCGGTGGACATCTACGTGCCGGGCTGCCCGCCGACGGCGGAGGCGCTCGTCTACGGGCTTCTCCAGCTCCAGCGCAAGATCCGCCGCACCGGCACCATTGTACGGTAGGGTCGGGGCATGACACGCAGCTTGGTGCGACGGTGGGAGGCGCGGGCGACGTCCGGCGGGCTCGAGGCGTGGCTCGACCAGGTCCACACGCGCGGGATGGCGGACTGTGACACCCATGCCACGCATCACGTCGTGGTCCTGACGGAGGGCACCCGATGAGCGAGGCGCTGACCGAACTCGGCGAGATGATCGCCGCCAACCGGCCCGAGGAGGTGGACGGGTTTTCGGTCTCCCACGGGGAGCTGACCGTCGTCACCACCGTCTCTGGGCTGCGGGCGCTGGTGCAGCATCTGGCGGAGAACCCGGCCTGCGGCTTCACCACCCTCATCGACATCACGGCGGTGGACTATCCGGAGCGCGAGACGCGCTTTGCGGTGGTGTACCACTTCCTTTCGATGCGGCAGAACCAGCGGGTGCGCGTCACCCTCGCCGCCTCCGAGCAGGACGTGATCCCCTCCATCACCGATCTCCACCCCTCGGCCAACTGGTACGAGCGGGAGGTGTTCGACATGTACGGGCTTCTCTTCTACGGGCATCCGGATCTGCGCCGAATCCTCACAGATTACGGCTTCCGCGGTCATCCGTTGCGCAAGGACTTCCCGACCACGGGCTACACCGAGGTGCGCTACGACGAGACCGCCAAGCGCGTGGTCTACGAGCCCGTGAGCCTCGTGCAGGAGTATCGGAGCTTCGACTTCATGTCGCCCTGGGAGGGGGCCGACTACATCCTCCCAGGCGACGAGAAGCCGGGCGGCTGAGGGCGGGCGATGCTCCCGATCGTGGCCCTGGTGATCTGTGTGCTCAACGCGGTGGCGCTCTGGCACCTTCTGCCGCGGATGGGTTTCAGCAAGTGGCTCGCGTTGCCAGGATTTTTTCCGATCGTCACCTTCGTGCTCCTCTGGCTGATGGCGCTGAGATCGGGCGAGGGCAACACAGGATGGAGAGGCTGAGATGCTGGAAGCCGAGACGCCGAGCCGACTGAACGCTGCGGTCGAGGTCCGTTGGGCGGCCAACGCCTATTGCGAGGCCGCGCATGCGGGGGATGTGGCGGTCTGCCGCGACGTGTTCCACGAGAATTGCCATCTCTACGGCATCGCGGCCGACGGCTCGCTGATCGACATGCCGCGCGAGACCTTCCTCGAGCGGGTGGCGGCGCGGAGCGGCGAGGGCCCGGCGGATTACGAGATCCACGACGTGACCGTGACGGGCGAGATGGCGGTCGTGCGGCTGTCGGTCACCCTGGCGCCGCGGCGCTTCGAGGACCAATTGAACTTTCTGAAATTCGGCGATGAGTGGCGGGTGATCGCGAAGCTGTTCCGCGTCGCCGACGGCCCCGCCCTCTGAGCCTTTGGGAGCACCGTATGGACGGCACCACCGACACGCTGACCGGAGAGCAGCGGATCCGCAACTTCAACATCAATTTCGGCCCGCAGCATCCGGCGGCCCATGGCGTGCTGCGCCTGGTGCTGGAGCTCGACGGCGAGATCGTCGACCGGGTGGACCCCCATATCGGGCTCCTCCACCGCGGCACCGAGAAGCTGATGGAGAGCCGGACCTATCTCCAGAACCTCCCCTATTTCGACCGGCTCGACTATGTGGCGCCGATGAACCAGGAGCACGCCTGGTGCCTGGCGATCGAGCGGCTGGCCGGCGTCGAGGTGCCGCGACGGGGCCAGCTCATCCGAGTTCTCTTCTGCGAGATCGGGCGGATCCTCTCCCACCTCCTCAACGTGACGACCCAGGCCATGGATGTGGGCGCGCTCACCCCGCCGCTCTGGGGCTTCGAGGAGCGCGCGATGCTTATGGTCTTCTACGCGCGGGCCTGCGGGGCGCGGCTCCACGCGGGCTATGTTG
>CAYXPI010000311.1:0-2912 GCA_964467005.1 uncultured Limibaculum sp.
ACGCGGCGCAGCACCACCTGCATGACGACACTTGGCAGGAAATGTTGGAGGAGAACCGCACCAGCATGTACCGGTTTGGCATCTGGGGCGTGCCGAGCTACCGGTTGCTCGACAAAGACGGCAACCAGGTGCTGGGCGTCTGGGGCCAGGACCGCCTCTGGCTGGTCTCTCGCAAGATCGTCGAACACGCATGATAGCCTTCCTTGCACCGAGACGATGCGGGGTGCCGGCCCTGCTCTTCGGCGGGCTCGCCGCCTGCTCGTCCCCCCAAGGGCGCGCACTCGGCAACCTGCCTTGGATGCTCGCCTATGACCGCACGCTCGATACCTATTCGCAGGTCGACACGACCCGGACGGACGTGACCGCGCGCGTCGATGCCGCGGGACGGCCGGCCACGCTCGTCTCGGCGTTCTTCGGCCTCGATGACGGCATGCCGGCGCTCGGCAGGCTGGTGATCTGCGAGGATGTCGGCGGCAAGGACGGCGCGCCGATCATCTTTTCCCACGAAGTCGACCTTGCCACCCTGGAACCCGGCGATTTCCGGGTGACGACTGTGTCGGGCGCGGTGGGCGAGATCACCTGCCTCACGCTGGCGCCGGCCGACGACATCGGCGAGCTGCGCACCGCGTTGATGATTGGCCAGTACGGCAGCGCCGACGACCCGCCCGCATCCATCGAGGTCGTCGGCAACGTCCTCTCCCGCGATGGCAGCGTGAACTTCAAGGGCGCCAGCGTCTCCTTCACCGCGCTCGAGGACGGGCCGAGCCTCGCCTGGGCCGAGCGGGTGCCTGAGGACGAATGGACCCTCGGCGCAGGGGCGACGCCGCTCGACTGGGGCGGTGGTGACAGCTGCCCGGTCGGCACGCGGCAGGTGGTGCGCGCGACCTGGGATGGCGGGATCACGCGACCCGACGGGAGCGAGGTGGGCGCCGCCGAGGCGCAACTCTACCGGGTGACGGTCGAGACGGTCGACGGAGGCCGTGCCGAAGTGTCCCCCTTTGCCCTTGCCGATCTCGGCGACGGCGACAACAATCACGAGCTTTGCCTCGACGCGACCGATCCCGCGGTCTCGGTCCGCTTTCCGGGCGGGCATCTCACCGATCCGGCCGACGATCTGAACGACGACACCGAGATCGCACTCACCCGGACCGCCCCGCAACCCGCGCGGCGCGCCGACGCCGGCCCGTCGCCCTCGGCCAAACAGGTTACGCCGTGATGAGGGCCTTCGACCGTGGATGGGCTCCGCAGGATTTCCGCGCCAATGCCCCCGACCGGCTGGCCGACAACGCCCCGCCACCGCCGTCTGAGCGCCTGCCGATCACCCCGCCCGAGGTCCTGACCACAGGTCAGCGCGCCGACTCGGAGCCCGGCGCCGGTTCAGACCTGCAGAACGAGCGGACGATGGCCGTGCGCGACAGCGACATCGAGGCGCTGAAGGATCTCGCGCCGACAGTGCGGTCGATCCTGTCGCAGGAAGTCGGCGCACGGTTCGTGCCCCAGATGGAGCCCAATCACTACGCATTCCATGCTGGTGAGGCGCAGGCCAAACTGCGGATGAACGGGACGCAGTCCCAGCACAAGATCCTCCATGACCAGGCGAATACGCTCGAGGAGCGACGCCGCAAGTTCCCGACGGTTGCGGATCGCACCGTGCTGGGCGCGCTTCTGAGCGACACCGGGTGCCTGCCGTTCCTTGAGGCGGCCTGAGCCGAGGCCCGGGCGGGCAACGGCAGTCTTGAACGTGATGAACCGAAACGGCGGATAGAGGCCATGAAGAAATCAATCCTGATCACCGGCGCAGGCACGGGCATTGGCAAGGATACGGCAAAGAAGCTGCTGTCGCGCGGGCATACTGTCTATGCCACGACGCATTCCGAGGATGAAATCGCCGGGCTTCAGCAGGAGTTGGGTGAGGGCGCGAAGGTCTTCAAACTCGACATCACCGTCGCCGAGGATCGGGCCAAGATCGCCGACCTCGACATCGACGTGCTGATCAACAACGCCGCGCAGAATGCCTCAGGCTCGCTGGCGGATATTAACATCGACCGGGTCAGGCGGCTGTTCGAAGTCAATGTCTTTTCCTCGCTCGAGCTGACGCAGATCGCCATCAAGGGGATGGTGGCGCGAGGCGGTGGCACGATCATCTTCATCAGCTCGATCGCCGGCCGGATCCCCGAAGCCTTCGTCATGCCCTACTCCATGACAAAATTCGCCCTCTCCGCCGCGGCCGCCGGCCTGCGCGAGGAAATGCAAGTCCTTGGCAAGGGCATTCATGTCTCGGTCGTCGAGCCGGGACCTTACAAGACCGGGTTCAACCAGAAACTGGTTGAGGACCAGTTCAAATGGATGAAGGAAGAGGGTTCGCTCTTCTCACCCGAACAGATCGCCGCTCGCAAGGAAAAGGGCGACAGGCTGCTCCGCTGGTTCGAGATCGGGACCACCGACACGATCGTCAACAAGATCGTATCGGCCGCGGAGGCCAAGAAGCCGCGGCTCCGCTATGTGGCGCCTTGGACCTTTGCCTTGCTGGTTCGAATTCTTCGCATCCTCGGCGTCTAAGACGAAATGATCGGCAAAGGACTGGAGGCTGATATGAACAATCTATGGAAGATCGCGGCGGGCGTTCTCGGCGGCCTGTTTGTTGTGATGGGTCTGATCTGGCTGCTGGCCCCCGGTTTCATTGCGGCCCAGATGCGGATGGATCTGCTGACCGGCGATGGGCTGAGCACACAGATCGGCGATCTGGCGTCGTTCTTCCTCACGCTTGGCGGCTGCATCGCCATCGCGCTCATCACCATGCGCCCGGTCTGGCTGTATCCGCCGGTCATGCTGCTCGCGATCGCCGCGGCCGGGCGGCTGATCGCCTGGGGCGTGCACGGCGCCGGGCTCGCCATCGACATGATCCTGTTCGA
>CAYXPI010000312.1:0-2886 GCA_964467005.1 uncultured Limibaculum sp.
GAGCGCCTGGCGGAGAAGGTGCAGCTGGTGGGCGACGATCTCTTCGTCACCAACACCGAGCGCCTCGCCCGCGGCATCAAGGCCGGCACCGCCAACTCGATCCTCATCAAGGTGAACCAGATCGGCACGCTCTCGGAGACGCTGGCGACCGTGGATCTCGCCCACACGTCGCGCATGACCGCCGTCATGTCCCACCGCTCGGGCGAGACCGAGGACGCGACCATCGCCGATCTCGCGGTCGCCACCAATTGCGGGCAGATCAAGACCGGCAGCCTCGCGCGCTCGGATCGGCTGGCGAAGTACAACCAGCTTCTGCGCATCGAGGAGGAGCTGGGCGAGGCCGCGGTCTATGCCGGACGCTCGGTCCTGCCCCGCGGCCGCTGAGGCTCGGACGGCGGCTGTGGCGGGGGCGACTCACCTCGCGCACGGCCGCCCGGGGGGCTCAGATTTTCCGCGCATCCCGTTCGGAGATCTGGCAGACTCGGCCCCATGATCGGTTGGAACATCCCATGAGGCGGTCCGCCCTCGGCCGGGTCGCCGGCCCTCTCATTTACGCCGCGGTGCTGACCGGCATCGGGGCCTTCGCCTATTCCGGCGTCAAGGGCGAGCGCGGGCTCGGCGCCCAAGCGGCGGCGAAGGCCGAGACCGCCGCCCTCGGCCAGCGGCTCACAGACCTCCGCGCGGAGCGCAAGGTGGCGGAGAACCGGGTCCGCCGTCTCACGCGGGAGTATCTCGATCTCGACCTTCTCGACGAGGAGGCGCGCGCGATCCTCGGCCTCGTGCGGCCCGACGAGGTGGTGATCCGCCCCGTCGCGCGTTAGCCCGCGAGCACCGCCTCGGCCGCCGCGATCGCGGCCTCGGCTTTCGCGGGGTCGCTGCCGCCGCCCTGGGCCATGTCCGGCCGGCCGCCGCCGCCCTTGCCGCCCAACACCTCGACCGCCGCGCGCACGAGATCGACCGCCGAGATCCGCGCGGTGAGGTCGTCCGTCACGCCCGCGGCGACCGCGGCCTTCCCGCCCGTATCCGCCACGAGAAGCACCGCGCCGGAGCCGAGCCGGGCCTTGTGCGCGTCCACGAGCGCGCGGAGGTCCTTGGCCTCCACGCCCGCGAGCGCCTGGGCGAGGAACTGGACGCCGCCCACCTCCTTGGCCGCGGGCCCCTCGCCGCCCCCGCCGAGCGCCACCTGCTTGCGCAAGTCCGCGAGCTCGGCCTCGAGGCGCTTGCGCTCCTCGAGGAGCGTCTGGGCCCGGGCCGCGACCTCCTGGGGGCGGACCTTCAGCACCTGGGCCGCCTCGGCCAGCGCCTTGTCCTGCGCGTCGAGATGGGCGAGCGCCGCGGCGCCCGTGAGCGCCTCGATCCGGCGGATGCCGGCGGCCGACGCACCCTCGGAGACCACGCGGAGGAGCCCGATCTCGCCCGTGCGCGCCACATGGGTTCCGCCGCAGAGCTCGAGCGAATAGGTGCGCCCCGCGGGGCCGGCCTCGCCCTCCGCACGCCGGCCCATCGAGACCACCCGCACCTCGTCCGCGTATTTCTCGCCGAAGAGCGCGCGAGCCCCGGCGGCCTGGGCGTCCTCGAGCGCCATCACGCGGGTGTCGACCGGCGAATCCTGGCGGATATAGGCGTTGACCTCGGCCTCGATGGCCGCGGCCTCGGCGGGCTCCACCGGCTTTTGGTGCACGAAGTCGAAGCGGAGCCGGTCGGGCGCGACCAGCGAGCCGCGCTGGGCCACATGCTCGCCCAGATGACCCCGCAGCGCCTCGTGGAGAAGATGGGTGGCCGAGTGGTTGGCCCGGATCGCCGCCCGGCGCGCGGCGTTCACGGTGAGCGCGGCCGCCTCGCCCTGCACGAGCTCGCCCTCGACCACCCGCGCAAGGTGGACGAAGAGCCCGCCCGCGCGCTTTTGCACATCGGTCACCTCGGCGCGGCCGGTGACGGTCTCGACGAGCCCCTGATCCCCCACCTGGCCTCCCGACTCGGCGTAAAACGGCGTCTGGTTGACGACGAGCGCGACCTCCGCGCCGGCTTGGGCCGAGCCCTTGCGCTCCCCGCCGCTCAAGATCGCGCGCAGCACGCCCTCGGCCCGCTCGGTCTCGTAGCCGAGGAAATCCGTGGGCCCGATCTCTTCGGCGAGGTCGAACCACACGCCCTCGTCCGCCGTCTCGCCCGAGCCCGCCCAGGCGGCGCGGGCCTGGGCCTTCTGCTCGGCCATGGCGGCGTCGAAGCCCGCGGTGTCGACGCCGAGGCCCCGCTCGCGGAGCGCGTCCTGCGTGAGATCGAGGGGAAAGCCGAACGTGTCGTAGAGCTTGAAGGCCGCCGCTCCGGGAAGCTCGGCGCCCTCCGCAAGCCCGGCCACCTCCTCCTCGAGAAGCTTCAGGCCCCGGTCGAGCGTGCGGCGGAAGCGCTCCTCCTCCCGCTCCAGCGTCTCCTCGACCAGCGGCTGGGCCCGCGCCAGTTCCGGGAAGGCGAGACCCATCTGGCGCACGAGCTCGGGCACGAGGCGGTGGAGGAGCGGCGCCTCGATGCCGAGCTGGTGGGCGTGGCGCATGCCGCGGCGCATGATGCGGCGGAGGACATAGCCTCGCCCCTCGTTCGAGGGCAGCACCCCGTCGGCGATGAGAAAGGCGGAAGAGCGCAGATGGTCCGCGATCACCCGGTGGTGGATGCGCCCGGGCCCGTCCGGTTCCGCGCCCGTCGCCTGGGCCGAGGCCTCGATGAGCGCGCGCATGAGGTCGGTGTCGTAATTGTCGTGCTTGCCCTGAAGGACCGCGCCGATGCGCTCGAGGCCCATGCCGGTGTCGATCGAGGGCTTCGGCAAGTTCTCCCGTCGCCCGTCCTCGAACTGCTCGTATTGCATGAAGACGAGGTTCCAGATCTCGATGAACC
>CAYXPI010000313.1:0-2856 GCA_964467005.1 uncultured Limibaculum sp.
CCGACGGCAAGCTCACCCTTCTCGACCAAAACGTGGTGATCCACCCGCACCCCTCGTTCCGCCTCTTTGCCACGGCCAACACCGTGGGCCTCGGCGACACCACCGGCCTCTACCACGGCACCCAACAGATCAACCAAGGGCAGATGGATCGCAGGTCGATCGTCACCACGCTCAACTATCTGCCCCACACGGCCGAGCCGGAGATCGTGCTCGCCAAGTGCCCGGAGTACCGCGGGGGGCGCGAGGATGTGGTGGCCCGCATGGTGACGGTGGCGGACCTGACCCGCGACGCCTTCACCAACGGAGACCTCTCCACCGTGATGTCGCCGCGCACCGTGATCGCCTGGGCGCAAAACGCCGAGATCTTCGGCGGCGATCTCGGCTTCGCCTTTCGGGTCACCTTCCTCAACAAATGCGACGAGCTGGAGCGCCGCCTGGTCGCGGAGCTTTACCAGAAATGCTTCGGCGAAGAGCTGCCCGAAAGCGCGGTCTCCGTCTCTTTGGGCTAGGTGCGAGGGCACGAGGCGGCCTGGTGCGTGTGGTCGCGCTCAGCCTCGCCGCCTGCACTCGGGCCAGATCGCCCTGGGCGGAGCTGGCTCGCCGCCCCTCCGCGGCGCTTGGGGCTCAGCCGGGCGACACGCGCTGTCGGCTGACGTGGGTGATCGACGGCGACAGCGTGGAACAGGTCTGCACCGGCACCTTCATCTTCCCGGCGCGTGTTGAGGGCTCTGACACCCCCGAGACATGGCGCCCGACCTGCGAGGCGGAAGGGCGCCACGCGCAGCGCGCTGCCGACCGACTGAGGCGGCTGGTGGCGCGAGGCGACCTCCGGGTGGTGGAGACCGGTCGCCGCGACCGCTCCGGCCGCCTCTTGGTCGAGCTGGTCGGGCCGTCGGGGAACGTGGCGGATCGGCTGATCGACGAGGGCCTCGCCGTGCCCCACGACGGCGCCACCCGGATCGACGGGTGCGCCGCCTTGGCCGCCGCTCGAACGTGACGGAGAAGCGGGAACCGGGCGTCGTCGGCCGGGTGATGCGGCGCCTCCGCACCCGGGCCGAAGCGGACCGGGACCCGCTGGCCCCAGTTGATCCGGGCGCGCGGCCGGATAGGTTGATGAGCCTGGGCAAGGGGGCGCGGGCGGCGCCCCGGCCTGTGAGGACAGAGATGATGAGCAAGAAGCTGGAGAACCCCGCGGAGCCCTTCAAGAAGGCGCTGGCCGAGGCGACACGGGCGCTCGCCGGCGAGGCGGAGCTCGAGGTCACCTACTCCTCCGACCCGCCGGGCAAGACCAACACCGCCGTTCGCCTGCCCCAGATCTCGCGCCGCATGAACCGTGAGGAGATCATGCTGGCCCGTGGCACGGCGGACGGTTTCGCGCTGCGCGACCGGTTCCACGACGACGGCACCCACAGCCGCTACGCCCCCCAAGGCGAGATGGCTCGCGCGCTCTTCGACGCCCTGGAGGCCGCCCGCTGCGAGGCGATCGGCGCGCGCGCCATGCCGGGGGTTGCGCAAAATCTCGACGCGCGCCTCGCGCACACGGCCAAGCGCCAGGGCTGGGAGGGCATGACCTCGACCGAGACCGCGCCGATGCCGGACGCCGCGGGGCTCCTCCTCCGCAAAGCCATCACGGGCCGCGACTTGCCGGCGGATTGCGAGCATCTCCTCGGCCTCTGGCAAGGCTTCTTCGACGACAAGATCGGCGAGGGCCTCGACGGGATCGGCGAGGGGCTGGAGGATCAGGCGACCTTTGCCCGGCGCGCGCGCCAGATCATCGAGAGCCTCGGCTATGGCGATCAGCTGGGCGACGACCCGGACGGGGACCCGGAGGAAGAGCTCGAGCAGGAGGGCGAGGACGATCGCCCCGAGGAAGACGCCGAGGGCGACCAGGGCGGCGACGAGGACCAGGACGAGGAGGAGAGCGCGCCGGAGGACATGCGCGGCGAGGAGAGCCAGACCGCGAAGATGGAGCTGGCGGTGGACGAGTCCGACGCCGAGATGGACGAGACCGACGCGCTCGAGGCCGATGACGGCCTGCCGCCGCCCGAGCCCACGCCGGCCCCCGCCTCTGAGGCCGACCCCCACTACAAGGTGTTCACCGACGCCTTCGACGAGGTGGTGGCCGCCGAGGAGCTCGCCGACGAGGCCGAGCTCGAACGCCTCCGCGCCCATCTCGACAAGCAGCTCGAGCCGCTGAAAGGCGCGGTCAACCGGCTGGCCAACCGCTTGCAGCGGCGCCTCCAGGCGCGGCAGAACCGGGCCTGGGAGTTCGACCGGGAGGAGGGCCTCCTCGACGCCGGGCGCCTTGCGCGCGTGGTGGCCAACCCCACGACGCCGCTCTCCTTCAAGGTGGAGAAGGACACCGACTTCCGCGACACGGTGGTGAGCCTCCTCCTCGACAATTCGGGCTCGATGCGCGGGCGGCCGATCTCCATCGCCGCGATCACCGCGGATGTGCTGGCTCGCACGCTCGAGCGCTGCGCGGTGAAGGTCGAGATCCTGGGCTTCACCACCCGCGCCTGGAAGGGCGGCGAGGCGCGGAAGGCCTGGATCGAGGCCGGCAAGCCGCCGCTGCCCGGCCGGCTGAACGATCTGCGCCACATCGTCTACAAGTCCGCCGACGCCCCCTGGCGGCGGGCGCGGCGCAATCTCGGCCTGATGATGCGCGAGGGGCTCCTGAAGGAGAACATCGACGGCGAGGCGCTGGAATGGGCCTACCGGCGCCTGGTGCACAGGGGCGAGGCGCGCAAGATCCTGGTGGTGATCTCCGACGGTGCGCCGGTCGACGATTCGACCCTTTCGGTCAACCCGTCGAACTATCTCGAACGCCACCTGCGCGACGTCATCGCCATGGTC
>CAYXPI010000314.1:0-2854 GCA_964467005.1 uncultured Limibaculum sp.
GCGTCGTCGGCTGGAAGAACGCGGGCAAGACCACCCTGGTCGAGCGGCTGGTGGCGGAAATCTGCAGCCGCGGCTTCTCGGTCTCCACCCTCAAGCACACCCATCACGGGGTGGATCTCGACCGGCCCGGCAAGGACAGCCACCGCCACCGGACGGCGGGGGCGCATCAGGTGATCCTCGCCTCCTCCGCGCGCTGGGCGCTGATGACCGAGCTCCGCGGCGCGGCGGAGCCCTCGCTCGAGAGCCTCATCGCGCGGCTCGAGCCCGTGGATCTCGTGATCGTCGAGGGCTGGAAGCGGGACGCTCACCCCAAGATCGAGGCCTGGCGCGCGGCCACGGGCCAGCCCCTCATCGCGCGGGACGATCCGAGCGTGCGGGCCATCGCCTCCAACGACGCGCCGGCGGCGAGCCAGCCCGTGATCGGGCTCGACGACATTCCCGCGATCGCCGACTTCGTGCTGGCCGATCTCGGCCTCGCGGAACGGAAGCGGGCATGACGGAGGGGCGCGCGGCCGTGTGCTCCGCTCTGCCGGCGGGCGTGGACTGGACCCCGGTCGACGTGGCGCTCGCCCGGCTCCGGGGGCGGCTCGGCCCGGTGACGGAGGCGGAGGCGGTCGCGCTCTGGGCCGCGCAGGGCCGGGTGCTCGCCGAACCGGTGCTGGCGCTCCGCGACAGCCCGCCTGCGGCCAACGCGGCGGTGGACGGCTACGCCTATGCCTGGAGCGGCGCAGGCGCGGTGGATCTCGCCTTGGCCGACGGCAGGGCAGCGGCGGGGCATGTCTGGACGGGCCGGCTGGCGCCGGGCACCGCGCTTCGCATTCTCACGGGCGCCGAGATCCCGGAGGGCGCGGACAGCGTGGCGCTCGAGGAAGCCTGCGTGGTGGAGGGGGGGCGGCTCCGCTTCACCGCGCCTGGCCGGGCTGGGGAGAACCGCCGGCCTGCGGGGGAGGACGCGCGGGCCGGAGAGACGGTGCTGGAGGCCGGGCGGCGCCTCGGCCCGGGCGAGATTGCGCGGGCGGCGAGCGTGGGCATGGGCCGGCTCACGGTGCGCCGGCGGCTCCGGGTGGCGCTCCTCTCCACCGGCGACGAGCTGGCCCTGCCCGGCGAGGACCCCGCGCGTGCCGGCGTCTTCGACGCCAATCGCCCGATGCTGAGCGCCTGTCTCGCCGGGTTCGGCCACGAAACCCTGGATCTCGGCCTCGCGCGCGACGCCGAGGGGGCGGTTCGCCGGGCGCTCGACCTCGGCGCGGAGACCGCCGACGCGATCCTCACCACCGGCGGCGCCTCGGCGGGCGACGAGGATCATCTCTCACGCCTCTTGAACGCCGAGGGGCAGATGGAGACCTGGCGGGTGGCGATGAAGCCAGGCCGGCCGCTTGCCATCGGCGCCTGGCGGGGCGTGCCGGTCTTCGCCCTGCCGGGGAACCCGGTGGCCGCTTTCGTCTGCGCGCTTGTCTTTGCGCGACCGGCCCTCGGGGTGCTCGCAGGCGCGGTCTGGGCGGAGCCGCGCGGTGTCGCCCTGCCCGCCGGGTTCGCCAAGCGCAAGAAGGCGGGGCGGCGTGAGTATTTGCGCGCGCGCATCGATGCGGAGGGCCGGGCGGAGGTCTACCCCTCCGAGGGCTCGGGCCTCGTGGGTGGGCTGGCCTGGGCCTCCGGGCTCGTGGAACTGCCGGACCGCGCGCTGGAGATCACGCCGGGAGATCCGGTCCGCTACCTGCCCTTCTCGGAGTTCGGGATCTGAGGCGGCGTCAGACGAACCTGACGCTCACCACCTCGTAGGAGCGGCTGCCGCCGGGGGTGACGACCTCGACGCTGTCGCCCTCCTCCTTGCCGATGAGCCCGCGGGCCAGCGGCGAGGCCATGTTGAGCCGGCCGGTCGCGATGTCGGCCTCCGCCTCGCCCACGATCTGGTAGGTCTTCTCCTCCTCGGTGTCCTCGTCGACGAGCTGCACCGTGGCGCCGAACTTGATCGTCTTGCCGTTCATCTTCGCAGGGTCGATCACATCGGCGCGGCCGATCATGCCTTCCAGCTCCTTGATCCGCCCCTCGATGAAGCTCTGACGCTCGCGCGCGGAGTGGTACTCGGCGTTCTCGGAGAGATCGCCATGCTCGCGCGCCTCGGAGATCGCCCGGATGACCGCCGGGCGCTCGACCTCCTTCAGGGTCTTCAGTTCGGTGTTGAGGGCGTCGTAGCCCCGCTTGGTCATTGGAACCTTTTCCATTGGGTCTCCCCTGGTCTGGGACGCCGGACGGGCCGGCGCCTCGGGTCTTTTGGTCTCTTTGGGATCCGCGTGGCCCCGGCTCCCGGCACGCACACAAGCCTCGCGGCCTCGAATCATAGGGGCGGCGCCGGCGCGCTGCAAGATGGGGTCTGCGCTCAGCCTCGGGCGTAATCTTGCAAGGGCGCCACTTCGAGCGCGCCGTGGGTCACGTTCTCGATGGCGCGCGCGGCGGCGTTGGCGCCGGCGGCGGTGGTGTAATAGGGGATCTTTTGCGCGAGCGCCGTGGCGCGGATGTCGACGCTGTCGCGCACCGATTGGGCGCCTTCGGTGGTGTTGAAGACAAGGACGACGTCGCCGTCCTTCATCCGGTCGACAATGTTGGGCCGGCCCTCATAGACCTTGGCGACCAGGGTGGCCTTGATCCCGGAGGCCACGAGATGGCTTTGGGTGCCGCCGGTCGCGATCACGTCGAAGCCCAGGCGCTCGAGGATGGCGGCGGCGGGCACGATGGCGGGCTTGTCCGCGTCCTTCACCGAGATGAAGACCGTGCCGGCGGAGGGGAGCGTGACGCCCGCGCCGAGCTGGCTCTTGAGAAAGGCGCGGGCAAAGCCCCGGTCGAGCCCCATCACCTC
>CAYXPI010000315.1:0-2799 GCA_964467005.1 uncultured Limibaculum sp.
AGCCGTATGTCATCGCCGCGGTGCAGACCTGCACATTGCCCGCGCCGAGCGCCAGGAACTCCGCCGCGTCCCGCCAGGTGGTGACGCCCCCGATGCCGGAGATCGGCAGGCCGCGGGTCTCGGGGTCGCGCGCGATCTCGGACACCATGTTGAGCGCGAAGGGCTTGACCGCCGGCCCGCAATAGCCGCCATGGGAGCCCTTTCCGTCGATCGTGGGCTCGGGGCTCATGGTGTCGAGATCGACCGAGGTGATCGAGGAGACGGTGTTGATGAGGCTGACCGCATCGGCCCCGCCCTGATGCGCCGCGCGCGCGGGGAAGCGGATGTCGGTGATGTTGGGGGTCAGCTTCACGATCACCGGCATCCGCGTGTGCGCCTTGCACCAGCGGGTCACCATCTCGATGTACTCGGGCACCTGGCCCACGGCCGAGCCCATGCCGCGCTCGCTCATCCCGTGCGGGCAGCCGAAATTGAGCTCGATCCCGTCCGCGCCCGTCTCCTCCACCAGGGGCAGGATGCGGCGCCAGCTCTCCTCGTCGCAGGGCACCATGAGGGAGACGACCATCGCCCGGTCCGGCCAGTCGCGCTTCACCTCCGTGATCTCGCGGAGATTCACCTCCAGCGGGCGGTCGGTGATGAGCTCGATGTTGTTGAGCCCGAGCACCCGGCGGTCCGCGCCGTAGACCACGCCGTAGCGCGGCCCGTTCACGTTCACGCAATGGGGATCGAGGCCGAGCGTCTTCCACACCACCCCGCCCCAGCCGGCGCGGAAGGCCCGCTCGACATTGTACTTCTTGTCGGTGGGCGGCGCCGAGGCGAGCCAAAACGGGTTGGGGCTCTTGATCCCCACGAAATCGTTGCGAAGGTCGGCCATCGGGTCCTCCTCTCGTTCATTCTCCGGCACAGTGCGCTCTGATCATGGCGACCCGTCCCCCGCATCGGAGGCCGCTGCACCAAAACCGCTCGTCGAGCCCTTCTCCTCGCCCTCGCCCTCGTCCCGCCCGGCGCCGCGCTTTTGGGTCAGGTTCCCGCCCGAGGGGATCGAGGTCGAGAGCTGGTATGGGATGATGGGGATCGGCCAGGTGGTCACGCTCCGCGTGCCGCCGGCGCGCCTGCGCGAGGTGAACCGGGCGGTCGAGCTCTATGGCTGGGGCGCCTTCCGCACGGAGTTTTGCCCCACCTACGACCTCCGCGCGACGACCGAGAAGCTGCGCGCCCGGGCGCTGGAGGCGGCGGCTGGCGAGTGCGCCGATCCCGCGTCTCATGATGCCGAGAGCGCCCGGTGGATGTCCTCGGCGGCGTCCCGGCCCTCGGCCACGGCGGTGACGGTGAGGTCGTCGCCGCCCGCCGCACAGTCTCCGGCGGCCCAGACGCCCGCGCGTGAGGTGCGGCCAGCGCCAGTGACCGCGATCTTGGCGCCCTCGAGCGCGAGGCCATCCGGCGCGCCCTCCAGCGTCTGGCCGATCGCCTTGAACACCTGATCGGCGGCGAGGCGGAAGGTCTCGCCCGTGCCCTCGAGCCCACGCTCCCCGGCACGGGTGTATTCGAACTCGATTTCCCGCACCGCGCCGTTGCCGTGGATCGCGACCGGCCGGGCCCAGAAGCGGAAGGCGACGCCCTTGGCCGCGGCGTGGGTCTGTTCGTCGCGGCTGGCGGGCATGCTCTCCCGGCCCCGGCGGTAGACGATGGTGACCGTCTCGGCGCCGAGGAGCTTCGACTGGACCGCGGCGTCGATCGCCGTCATGCCGCCGCCGATCACCACCACCTGGCGGCCGACGGGCAGGGTGGCCAGATCCGCGGCCTGGCGGAGCTCGGCGATGAAGCCCACCGCGTCCTCCACCCCCGCCATGCCCTCGCCCTCGGCGCCCAGCGCGTTGACCCCGCCGAGGCCCATGGCCAGGAGCACCGCGTCGTGGCGGCCCGAGAGCGCGTCGAGGGTGAGCCCGCGCCCCAGCGCCTCGCCGGTGCGGAGTTCGATCCCGCCGATGTCCAGCAGCCAGTCGACCTCGCGGCCGGCAAAGCCCTCCACGGTCTTGTAGGCCGCGATGCCGTATTCGTTGAGGCCGCCGCCCTTCTCCCGCGCATCGTAGAGCACCACGCCGTGCCCGTGCATCGCGAGCCGGTGGGCGGCGGCGAGCCCCGCGGGCCCGGCCCCGACGACCCCCACCGTTCGGCCCGTGGGGGCGGCGCGGGTGTAGGGCTGCGGGCCGGCGGCCATCGCCGTATCGGTCGCGAAGCGCTGGAGGCGCCCGATCTCCACCGGCTTGCCCTCCGCCGCCTCGCGCACGCAGGCCTCCTCGCAGAGCGTCTCGGTCGGGCAGACGCGGGCGCACATGCCGCCGAGAATGTTCTGGTCGAAGATCGTCTTGGCCGCGCTCTTCGGCTGGCCGCTCGCGATCTGCCGGATGAAGAGGGGGATGTCGATCTCGGTCGGACAAGCCGCGACGCAGGGCGCGTCGTAGCAGAAGTAGCAGCGATCCGCGGCGACGGCCGCCTCATGCGGGCTGAGCGGCGCGTGGAGATCGGCGAAATTCTCTTCGTACTCCTCGCGGGCCAAGCGTCCGGCCGCGATTCCCGGCTGCATCGAACTCGTAGACATGTTTCGTTCCCGGCTAGGCGGCGCCTGCAAACCGCGTTGGCTCTCTCACAGCGCCCGGCCGCGGCAAGCGGCCGAGCGCGTTTCGCTTTCGACGGCGCGAGCCGGCGCCTCGGACGCCCGCCCGACCGCCGGACGGGTACAGAGGCCCCGCGTCGAGCCCGGGGCGGCGCTCATCGCGCGTCGCTCCAAATCGGCCAACG
>CAYXPI010000316.1:0-2791 GCA_964467005.1 uncultured Limibaculum sp.
GTTGAGCGCGAGGAGGTCGGTCTGCCGCGCGATCTCCTGGATGATGGTGATCTTGCTCGCGATCGAACTCACGGCCTGGAGCGCCTCGCCCACCGTGGCGCCGCAGCGCTCGGCCAGCTCCGCCGCCGAGCTCGCGATGGCCTTCGTGCGCTCGGTGTTCTCGCTCGACTGGGCCAGGCTGGCCACAATCTCCTCCATGGCGGCCGAGGCGCTCGACGCCGCTTCCGACTGGCGCCCCGCGCTGCGATCCAGCCCCGCGGCGAGGCTCTCGAGTTCCCGGCTGCTGTTGCCCACCGCCACGGCCGAGGCGGAGATGCCGAGCACCATCTGATTGAGATCCCGGACCATCGTGAGGAGGCTCTGGCCGAGCTCGTCCTTCTCGGACCGGGGCGCGATGCCGATGGTCAGATCCCCATCCGCCACCGAGCGCGCGACCTCGGAGAAGCCGTCGAGCCCTTTGGCGAAGGCGCGCAAGCTCTCGAGCACCGCGCCCGGCTCGTCGCGGCGGAGCCGACGCTCGGCCAGCCGCGTGATGCCGAGGGAGAGGCGCATGATGTTGTCCGAGATCTCGTGGAGCCCGCGGGTCAGCCGCCGGCTGGCGGCGAGACCGAGTGCGCTCGCGATGGCGAGAACCGCGACGCTGAGCACGACCACGACGATCGCCTCCAGCCGATAGGCCGCGGCGCGCGTCGCGACGAGGGCGTCCGCCTCCGCGAGGGCTTGGGCCTCGACGGCGTTCACCAGGCCCATCCGCTCCGTCGCGGTCTCGAACCAGAGCCGGCCGGTCACCCCAGCGCCGTCGCCGGTTTCGGCGATGCGGTCGAGAACCTCCCGCCATGCGGCCACCTGCTCGACCGCGGGACCGGCCACACCCGCCTCGAAGGCCGCCCTCAGAGCTGGGGCCGCGCGCGCCTCGAACTGCGCGAGCATCGCCGCCTCGGTCGCCCGATGGCGCTGATGGGCGGCGAAGAGCTCGGCCGACACCGCCCCCTCCGCCGCCTGGTTGAAGAGCGCGGCGCCGGTGGCCCGCTCGAGCCCCGCCGCCTCCTGCGCGAGCACCAGCGCCTCCACCGCCGCGAATTTCGTGGCGAGCTCGGGCTGCGTGCTGAGGCCCACCGCCTCCGAGATGATCTGGATGAGCGCGTGGATCTCGGCCGTGTAGACCGGCACGATCCGGCCCACCGTCGCCTCTCCTGCATCCACCGCCGCGCGGATCTCGGCGCGCGCGGCGCGGCGGGCGGTCAGCTCCGAGGGGACGGCCTCGAAGACCGTGAACGCCCCCAGGATGCCCGACCGCGCGACATAGTCCGAAAACGCGGCGTCCCGCGCGTCGGTCTCGCGCCGCTGCTCCTCGAGGGCGGCGCGCGCCGCCTCGCCTCCGCCGGAGGTGACCAAGCCCACGCTCCGCCCGCGCTCGCGCTGAAGCGCCCCGACGAGCGCGCTCGCCTGGCGCGAGGCCTCCGCGAGCTTGCCCATGGGCACCAGGCTCTCGGCATGGGACCAGCTCAGCCACGACACCTTGGCCGTCAAAGCGAACAGAAACAGAATCGGAACGGTGAGGGCCAAGGCGACCCAAGTTCGAATGCGCATCGCTCGCTCCTCTTGCAACTGCCGGAATGGATAGCGATGCAAGATTAACGGTCGGTGTGCGAGGGCGGGCGGCCCCGGCCGTGCCCGCGGCGGGGCGTCTCGGGTCCGTACTCACAAGGCCCGTGAGAGACCGACGCGGCGCGCTCACCGCTGCACGATGCGCCTCAGAACGCGCCGCGGATCCGCGCCCCGACTGCCATTGCGTCTCTCCGCAGGAAGGTCGCCGTCGAGCCGAACGGGAAACGGGCGCGCCCCCAGGGGAACGCGCCCGTGGCCATGACCGCAGAGCGGATCACTCGACGATGAAATCGTCCGCGGTCAGATCCAACCGGCGCTTGAGGGTGGCGATCTCCTCCGCCTCGGCGCCGCCGAGCCCGTCCACATCGTAGGAGAGGACGCCGGTCGTGTCGTCGTAGATCAGCCGGTCCGTCGCGCTCTCCGCCGCGCTCGCCACCACGAACTGCGCGTCGAGCGCGCCCTGGGCGAGCTCTTCGAAGACCGCGGCGTCGAGCACCACCTTGTCCTCGCCGACCCGGAAATCGACGATCCGATCCGCGTTCTCGGCCCCGAACTGGTCGAAGAAGAACTCGTCCTCGCCATCGCCGCCGCGCAGCTTGTCGATGTCGAGCCCGCCTTCGAGCCGGTCGTCGCCGTCGCCGCCGACGAGGGTGTCGTTGCCCTCGCCGCCGACGAGGCTGTCCTCACCGTCGCCGCCGCGGAGCTTGTCGTCGCCCGCATCGCCCTCCAGGGTGTCGTCCCCCTCGCCGCCGGAGACGGTGTCGTCGTCGGCGCCGCCGGAGAGGCTGTCGTCGCCCTCCCCGCCCGAGACCGTGTCCTCGCCCGCATCGCCGGAGAGCGTGTCGTCGCCCTCGCCGCCGCGGACCTTGTCGTCGCCATCGCCGCCGGAGGCCACGTCGTCGCCATCGCCGCCGGCCACGGTGTCGTCATCCTGACCGCCATCGAGGGTGTCGTCGCCGTCCTGACCGCGAAGGGTGTCCTCGCCGACATCGCCGACGACCTCGTCGTCCCCGGCCTGGCCGTTCACCCGGTCGTCGCCCTCGCCGGCCATCACCGTGTCGTCGCCGCCGCCGGCCGAGATCCGGTCGGTGCCGCCGCCGGCCAGGACCATCTCGGCCGCCGCGGTGCCACGCAGGCGCTCGTCGCTGTCATCGCCCTCGATGAGGACCACGGGCGCGTCCTC
>CAYXPI010000317.1:0-2735 GCA_964467005.1 uncultured Limibaculum sp.
GGCTCGACGAGGAGGAGGCGGTGGCGCTCATCGTCAACGGCTTCTGCAAGGAGGTCCTCCAAGAGCTGCCGATGGAGTTCGCCGTCGAGGCGCAGAAGCTCGTGGCGATCTCGCTCGAGGGCTCGGTCGGCTGACCGGTTCCGGAGGGGGAGATGGATTTCGAGGAACGCGCGCGGAAGATCCGGGACAAGCACGGGCCGGATGCGAGGCCCGTGGCGGCGCCGCATCCCTTGGAGCGGCAGCGCGAGCGCGCCGCGCGCGGCCAGGAGCTCGGAATGACCGACCTCACCATGATGTCGGTCGCCGCGGCGGCGGGCGGCTATGGGGGCTTCCGGCTGGGGTTCGTCGGCTATGAGGGCCTCCAGCCGGCGGATATGGCGATCGGCGGCGGAATCGCGGCGGTGCTCGCGGTGATGCTGCTTGTGGGGATCGTCTCGGCGACGCGGGGCGGGATCTGGACGCTCGCGGCGGCGGTGATCGGCTGTTGCGCCCTTGCGGCCAGCTTTTTGATGGGCGGCGGCGGGGCGCTGCCGGACGGCTCCGGCGGGATCTTCGGCGACGACACGTTCTGAGCGGGCAGGCCCTGGGAGGAGGTGTCGGATGTTGATCCCGAATTCGAAGCTGGACGAAGGGGAGCGTCGTGACACGCGGCGACTTTTCCTTTACGGCGACGGCGCGCGTGAGGGTGTGGCCGCGGGCCTCTTGGTGGTGATCGGCGGGTTTGTCCTGTTCAGCTCGGCCGAGACGGCGTGGCTCTCTCTCACGGGTCAGGTCGTGGCGACCCTGGGTGCGGCCGTCGCGGTGGGCGGTCTGGTCGGCCACCGTCTCGGACGGATGGGCGCCAGGCGGCGCGCGCGGTTGGAGGCGGAGCGCCGCGCAATCCTGGCTGCCGAGCGCGAGCGTCAGCTTGCGGAGGTCCGGGCGGCGCGGGGCGGCGACTGAGACGACGGGGGCTGGGGGGCCTTCCGATCGGAGTGTGAGTGCGGGGGATCGGGGCGTGGAGTGCGAAGCGCGCCCGACGGCTCCCGAGTGAAGGTTGGGAGAACCGGGCCTTGGCATGGGCAGAACGCCGCAACCTGAGGGGTGAGCGGCATGACTGAATTCGAGGCGGCGCTTCTGGAGCATGTGCGGGCGATCCGCGCGGGCATGGCCAGCTTCAAGGGCGATATGGCGGGAATGTTGACGGAGATGACGACCATGCGGCGCGAGATGGCGGCGATGTCGCACACGATCAGCGCGCAGCGGGGCGATCTCACCCGGCTCGAGGAGCGGGTGCAGCGTGTGGAGGCGCGCCTGGGCTCGGAGCCGGAGGCGGGCGGGCGATGAGCGCGCGGGGGCTGCGCCTGTCGTCGGCCGAGGCGCCCGGCCATGGCGGCGCCTCGATCGCAACGGGCCAGGGAGTGATCGAGGGGCCGGACAAGCGGACGGCCAGCGGCGGTTTCAAACTGGCGACGGCGGGCGACAGCGTCGGCTTTCTGGACGGAGAAGACACATGATCGTCACCACCACCCCCTCGATCGAGGGGCGACGGATTGCAGAGTATCGGGGCATCGTGGTGGGCGAGGCGATCCTCGGCGCCAATGTCTTCAAGGACCTGTTCGCGAGCGTGACCGACATCCTCGGCGGCCGCTCCCAGGCCTATGAGGAGGAGCTCGGCAAGGCGCGGGCAACGGCGCTTGGCGAGCTCAAGGAGCGTGC
Organism: uncultured Limibaculum sp.; assembly: GCA_964467005.1. Classification (GTDB taxonomy): domain Bacteria; phylum Pseudomonadota; class Alphaproteobacteria; order Rhodobacterales; family Rhodobacteraceae; genus Thermohalobaculum. The sequence goes on from CAYXPI010000317.1 coordinate 1,699, forward strand.
ATCGGAGCTGGGGGCGGAGGCGGTGGTGGGCATCGACCTCGACTACGAGGTGATCAACAGCATGCTCATGGTCTCGGCCTCCGGCACCGCGGTGCGCCTGGCCCCGGAGGATTAACGTCTGCGGTTAAGCCGGGCTTAAAGCCTCGGATGCGAAGATCCGCCGATCCCGCCGCGCATGGGGCGCGCGGGAGCCCTGGCAGAAGGCGGAGCGCGATGGCCGAGAGGTTTGAGACGGCGGGGGCAACCCCCGAGGGCGGCAGCCCGGTGAGCGAGGAGATCGCTGAGGCGATGGCGGAGGCGCTGGCCCGGATCGACCGGATCGACCGCGACCCGCTGATCCGCGAGGCGGTGGCCCGGGTGGTGGTGCGCCGCTTCGGCACCGCGCTCGGGGCGCGCTTTGGCGGCTGCCGCAGCGCCATCGCCGAGGAATTGGCGCTGGCGGCCGGAGATCTGCGCGGGCCGGAAGGCCCGGCGCCGACGAGGATGAGAGAAGCACCGGACGCGGACCCGCGCCCGGACACGACAACAGGAGAGACCGATGCTCGAGATCAAGAACCTCCATGTGAAGCTCGAGGAGGAGGACAAGCCGATCCTGAAGGGCCTCAGCCTCACGGTGACCCCGGGGACAGTGCACGCGATTATGGGGCCGAACGGCTCCGGGAAATCGACGCTGTCTTACGTATTGGCGGGGCGCGAGGGCTATGAGGTGACCGAGGGCTCGGCGGAGATGGACGGCGCCGACCTTCTCGAGATGGAGGCCAACGAGCGCGCCGCGGCCGGGCTCTTCCTCGCCTTCCAATACCCGGTCGAGATCCCGGGCGTGGCCAATATGACATTCCTGCGCACGGCGATGAACGCCCAGCGCAAGGCCCGCGGGGAGGCGGAGATCTCCGCGCCCGAGTTCCTGAAGCGCGTGCGCGAGACCGCCAAGAGCCTCAACATCGACAACGAGATGCTGAAGCGCGCGGTGAATGTCGGCTTCTCGGGCGGCGAGAAGAAGCGCAACGAGATCCTGCAGATGGCGATCCTGGAGCCGA
>CAYXPI010000318.1:0-2708 GCA_964467005.1 uncultured Limibaculum sp.
CAAAGCGAGAGAGAGCGCAACAGGTGGGAGCGGTCCTGGCGCCCGCTGAGATCGCCGGCATTTGGACCAGGACAGCCGGGCGTCGCGCTGACCCGGACCGGACACCCGGACAGCCCCTTTAAGGGGCTGTCCGGGTGTCCAGCCAGACAGCGCTTCCGTTGTCCCGGACAGGTCCGGGTTGTCCGGGTACATGTCCGCATATTTGTCTAATATCGGACACGCGGGACAATGGCCGGACATGTCCGAGCGTGTCCGGGTGCTACACCAGCTCGACATGATCGTCCTCGATCTTGATGAGGCCAGCATCCAGCAGCTCGGCCTTGGCCCTTATGAACGCTTTGCGGCGTGCATCCTGGCCGCCGTCGCTGATGCCGGCGTCGTAACATGCCGCACGCCAATCTTGTTCGGCGAGCCGATCAGCAGATCGCTTGGCCAGCTCGTCCTTTAGGACGTTCAAGGATCTGCCGGCAGCGGCACCGATCGGGCGGGCATTCTCGACCATCTCGTCAGCCGCGCCGCCCGACACGACCGGGACAAGGGTCGTGGCGCCTTCATCCAAGCCGGTGGGAACCTCGTCCAGGCGAAATTTCCACGCCCCGTCGCTCGGGGCATCCTTGTGCCGCTGTACGGAGAGCGTCGTCTCCATCGTCCTGCCGTGGCGGTGCACCTTTAGCCTCGTGTCGAATGCGCCCCACAGATGGCTATGCATTCGGGCACGGCTTTGATCCGCGAAACCCGTGTGTGCGACGCACAGGACCGTGGCTCGGAGTTCGGTGCTGATGCGCTTCAATCCAGCGTATACGCGGCGCGCGGTCTGGTCATCGACCTCCGCGCCGCTCATGCTGTCGCCAAGCATGTCGATGACCACCAAGTTATAGCCGCCGGAGTCCTGCATCCTCAGAAGCCGGAGGAATTCTTCGACCGCGTCTGCATCGTCGAGGTTAATCGCGTGGTCCACGAGGCTTATCCACCGGCGCATCCCCGGCGGAATGCGCCGATGGTCCATCCATCCGGGGATGCGCTTCCTGCCGATGGCAGATGCGCCCTGTGTGGCGACGTAACACACGCGGCCAAAGTCAGTTTGCATCCCGTGATAGTGGCGCCCGGTCGCAACATGACAGGCCATGTCAATCGCCAGGGCGCTCTTAAACGCATCGGATGCACCGTACATGATCGCGACAGTTCTTGATTGTAATAGACCCTGAATGAGCCAGGACGAAGGGCACATATCCTGCATTCGACTATAGTCGAGCAGCGAGTAACCGGCCTTGCGTTCCTCAGCAGCGAGTTCGCGCTTTTCTTCCAATACAATAGCGTCCCAATCGCCCTCTGACTTTAGTTGCGACAGTCTTTCTTCATCGCAGATAACTAACTTGCCCGACAAAAGATCTTCGTCGACGATGGTCCGCTCCCAATTTAGAAGAGAGCCCTCTTCGACGAAAACCCTGTCTTCGAGCACGTCAAGTACTTCCCAGCAGCCATAACCTGGAGTTTCGATCCACATGCCAGGTTTCAGCTCGGGGGTCTGATTGAGATCCTTCATGTCAGTCGTCTCCATTTGCAACGAGGTGGGCGAGTTCGAGCAGTTCATCACGGTAGATTGTCCTCTCAGTGGACACGTGCGGACGAGTTCGCTCCGTCTCCGCCCTTGCGGAAGACCTCAAGGCGCGCTTGGCCCATATGGTGGATCGCAGGGGCGGGCATTAGTCGATCTTCCCGCCGTAGATCACGCTACGCGGGAGCCCGAGGGCATCGGCGAGTAGAAGCATGGGCATATGCAGGTCGAGGGCGATCAGCCCGCCAGAGCGATGGTCCGTTCCGGTGCAGAGCGTGCGGCTGAAGACGCTGCTCAGCGCTTCGCCCTTCTTCACGTTCAGGACCTGAGAGTTGAACCCGCCCTCTGTCGAGGGACGCCATATGAGGAATGTGTCTCCATCCTTGAAGAGGCCGGCTGGATCACGATCCGGAAAGTTCTCATCGAACTCGGGCTGACCATCTTCGCCCACCCACCGCGCTCGGGTCCCTCCAACATAGGCGAAGTCCCATGCACCCTCTTTCGCGGCCTCGAGCGGGAGGTCCAGTCGAAGGCCCCACGCGATCGTGTTCGCGCAAACGACAGTGTGCCAACTGAATTGGCGGTTTCTACCTTCTTCAATCCTGTCGAGATCCTTCTCCTTGTTCAGGATGTAGCCGTCTTTCAGGAGCTTCTGCAGGTAGCTCCGAGACCACGAGGTGGTTCGAAGCAGTTCGCCAGTGCCGTACATCTCGATGCCTCCATGTGCTTCATGGTGCTTGAAATATACACTGTAGTATGCATAATAGGCAGGGATGTCAACAGGCATCACGAGAGAGAAGCCCGCCGCCGGGTGCCACCGACGACGGGCCGACCCAGACCTCGATGGAGGACTGAGCCATGAAAGAGCGTATGCTGACCGTCGAGGAGGCCGCCGCGGCGCTTCACGAGACGGTGGCGGTGTCCGCGGTGCGCTCGGCCATCAAGGCCGGCCGTCTCCGCGCGACACGGATAGGGCGGCGGTATTACATCGCGCCGTGTGACCTCGAGGAGTTCGCCAGATGCCCCGCACCCGCAAGCCGGCCCGCCTCTACCTTCGCCCCGATACCGGCGAATGGGTCATCCGAGACGGCACCCGAACCCTGCGGACGGGCGCTCGCGGAGACGGCGGCCGAGACGCTGCTGAAGCGGCGCT
>CAYXPI010000319.1:0-2675 GCA_964467005.1 uncultured Limibaculum sp.
TGCATTACAACATGGGCGGCATCCCCACGAACTATTGGGGCGAGGTGCTGAACCCCACCGAGGACGAGCCGGACCGGGTGGTTCCCGGCCTCATGGCCTGCGGCGAGGCGGCCTGCGCGAGCGTCCACGGCGCCAACCGCCTCGGCTCCAACTCGCTGACCGACCTCGTGGTGTTCGGCCGGGCCGCCGCCATCCGCACGGCGCAGACCACGACCCCCGGCGAGCCGAACCCGGATATGCCCGCCCGCGCGGTCGAGGAGGCGATGGACCGGTTCGACGCCCTCCGCCACGCCAAGGGTGCGGTGCCGACCGCCCGCCTCCGGGGCGAGCTGCAAAAGGCGATGCAGGAGGACGCCGCCGTCTTCCGCACCTCCGACAGCCTCAAACAGGGCTGCGCCCGGGTCTCCAAGGTCGACGCGGCCTTCGACGACGTCTCGGTCACCGATCGGTCGCTCATCTGGAACTCCGACCTCATGGAGACGCTGGAGCTCGCCAACCTCCTGCCCTCGGCGCTGGCCACCGTCTACTCGGCCGAGGCCCGCAAGGAGAGCCGCGGCGCCCACGCCCATGAGGACTATCCGGAGCGGGACGACGAGAACTGGCGCGTGCACTCCCTCGCCTGGGTGAACGGCGATGTGAAGCTCGGCTATCGCGGGGTGAAGACCAAGCCGCTCACGCCGGAGAACTCCGGCGGCATCCCGCTTGCCCGGGTGGCCCCCAAGGCCCGCGTCTACTGATCCCGCGCGGGGGGCTTTACGCCCCCCGGCCACGCTGTGCTAAGGGCTCCGGCACGCCGCGCCTGGAGCCCATGAGGACTGCGATGACCGAGACGATCTACGCCACGCCGCTTGCGCCCGCGCCGCTGGACGACTGCTTCTTCTACCACACGATGGACCTGCCGGGGGTGGGCCTGGTGGAAGGGTCGTGGGACCTGCGGGGAGAGTTCGCGCCCTACACCAACGGCTTCGATTTTCGCGGCAAGCGGGTGCTCGACATCGGCACGGCGAGCGGATTTCTTTCCTTCGCGGCGGAAGAGGCGGGGGCGGCGGAGGTGGTGTCCTTCGACATGGACTGCTCGGACCGGCAGGACTTTCTCCCCTTCCACGACAAGCCGAAATTCCAGGACCGGGCCTCCATGGCCCCCCAAATGGACGCCTGGGTGCGCAAGTGGCACAAAGGATATTGGACCGCGCACGCCGCGATGGGCTCCAAGGCCCGCGCCTGTTACGGCGACGTCTATCGGTTGCCGCCGGAGATCGGGCAGTTCGACGTGACGATCGTGGGCTCGATCCTCGAGCATCTGGCGGACCCCATCAAGGCGCTCGCCTCCATCGCGCGGCGGACCGACGGGCATATGATCATCGTGACGCCGATGCTCGACACCGACGAGCCCCTGGCCCGCTTCCTCGGCCACAAGGACAAGCCCAATCTCGACTTCAATTTCTGGAGCTACTCCCGAGGCGTCTACACCCATGTCCTGGCGATGCTCGGCTTCGAAATCGCGACGATCACCAAGCGGGGGTTCAAGTTTCAGCGCGACGGCGGGAACCGCCACGAACGCTGGGTGATGACGGCGCGGCGCGTGGAGGGCGGCCCGGCGTGAGCCGCTGGCCGCGCTGGTCGCCCCCAGGCGCGCGGGACCCGGCCGAACTCGCCAAGATCCTTGCCTTCCGCACAGAGCGCGCGCTCGCCCATGTCGCGGAGCACGCCCAGGCCCCGGCGCGCTGCCCGATCTGCGGGTATGCGGGGCCCTTCGCGCCCGTCCGTCACAAACCCGCGATCTGGTGCCCGCAATGCGACAGCCGCCCGCGCCACCGGCTCCTCAAGCTGTGGCTCGACCGCGAGGCCGTGATCGCCCCGGGATCGGAGGTGCTGCATTTCGCCGCCGAGCCCTGGATGCGCGCCGAGATGGCCGCCCGTGGGGCGCGCTACCGCACGGCCGACATCACGGATGCCTTCGACCTCCGGCTCGACCTCGAGGCCATCGCCCTGCCCGACCGGTCGGTCGATCTCGTCATCGCCAACCATGTGCTCGAGCATGTGGACGACCATACCGCACTCGCCGAGATCACCCGCATCCTCCGCCCCGGGGGAGAGGCCGTGCTCACCGTGCCGCTGGTCGAGGGCTGGGACACGACCGACGAAGACCCCACGCTCGACGCGCCCGCCCGCGCCCGCCGCTACGGCGACCCGGACCACCGCCGCTTTTACGGCCGGGACTTTCGCGACCGGATCCGCGCAGCCGGCCTCGACCTCCGCGAATTTGCCGCAACCGAGCCGGACGTCTCGACGCATGCCCTTCACCGGGGCGAGCGCATATTCATAGGCAAACGTCCGTAACGGATCTGAGATAGGAGCGCGCCATGGCCGAATTCTCCCTGCCGAAGAATTCCCGGATCACCGTCGGCAAGACCTGGCCGAAGCCTGAGGCCGCCAAGGACCTGCGCGAGTTCCGCATCTATCGCTGGGATCCGGACAGCGGGGAGAACCCGCGGGTCGACACCTATTTCATCGACGCCGCCGATTGCGGCCCGATGATCCTGGACGCGATCATCAAGATCAAGAACGAGATCGATCCGGGCCTCACCTTCCGCCGCTCCTGCCGCGAGGGGATCTGCGGATCCTGCTCGATGAACATCGACGGCACCAACACCCTGGCCTGCACCAAGGGGCTC
>CAYXPI010000320.1:0-2652 GCA_964467005.1 uncultured Limibaculum sp.
AGACGACCGCGGTCTTGCCCGCCATCATCACGTCGGTGCCGCGGCGGATGCCGTCCACAAGGCTCTCCTTGCAGCCGTATTTGTTGTCGAATTTCGACTTCGTGACCGAGTCGTTCACGTTGATCGCGGGGAAGGGGAGGTGCCCCTTCGCCATCAGTTGGTAGAGGCGGTTGACGCCGGTGGTGGTCTCCTCGGTCACGCCGCGGATCGCGTGGCGCTGCTTCACGAACCAGCCGGGGGTCTCGGCAAGCCGGCGCTTGATCTGCGCGCAGAAATACTCCTCCTCCCCGTTGGTCGGGTTTTCGATGAGGTGGGCCTCCCCCTCCTCCACTCGGGCGCCGATGAGGATGTACATCGTGGCGTCGCCACCATCGTCGAGGATCATGTTGGTGGGCTGCCCGTCGGGCCACTGGAAGATGCTGTCGGTGTAGCGCCAGTAGTCCTCGAGGCTCTCGCCCTTGATCGCGAAGACGGGCACGCCAACGGCGGCGATGGCCGCGGCCGCGTGGTCCTGTGTCGAGAAGATGTTGCACGACGCCCAGCGCACCTCGGCGCCGAGGGCGGTCAGCGTCTCGATCAGGACAGCGGTCTGGATCGTCATATGCAGGCTGCCGGAGATGCGCGCGCCCGCGAGCGGTCTGGCCTCGCCAAACTCTGCGCGGCAGGCCATGAGCCCCGGCATCTCGGTCTCGGCGATGTCGATCTCCTTTCGGCCGTACTCGGCGAGGTCGAGGTCGGCGATGGCGTGGTCTTTCATCTGGCGGCTCCCGGCGGTGTGACGCGTGTGGGCGACGAGATAGCAGGGCGGGCGGGGGGCAACAATGGCCGCGGGCGATCACAGGGGCAGCGTCGCGACCGCCCCCTCCCTCCGCCCCGGCGGCGCCGGCCCCGGCCGCGGCGTGGGTGCCCGCCCACCCGCGGGAGGGGGCGGGTCGACACCGGCCGGCCCAGCGCGTAGACCAAAGCGGGAACGGAGAGGGAGCGTGTCATGTCTCGGTATGCGGAGACCAATTTGCGGGCGCCGCCGCTCGTCGCACCGACGATGCGCGCGCGCCGGCGGCTTTGGGGTGCCGTCGCGACGCCACGAACGGCGGATGGGGCGCCGACCGGGTGGCGGAACGGTTGGCCCACGCGGGGCATGGTCGTCGATCTCGGCGGAATCCGGCCGGTGCGCTGGGCGTGGGGCCCGGCGTCGCCGCGGGCCATGGCGGGGGGCGATGGGCTCCGCGCGCCGGTCTCCTCGCCCGCCATGACCGGGAGGATGCCCCGCACGTCTCAGCACATCGGCCTCGTCCGCCGGGCCGCGGGGTGAGCCTGTGGCGGCGCGGGCCTGGCAGCGGATGCTCTCTGGGCGCAGGCTCGACCTCCTGGATCCGAGCCCGCGCGACATCGAGATCGAGGACATCGCCCACGGGTTGTCCCGGGTCGCGCGCTGGAACGGGCAGACCACCGGCGAGCATCCCTTCACCGTGGCGGAGCATTCGCTCCTCGTGGAGGATCTTGTGCGCCGCCTGAAGCCGACCGCGAGCCCGGCGGAGCGGCTGACCGCTCTCCTCCACGACGCGCCGGAATATGTGATCGGGGACATGATCTCGCCGTTCAAGGCCGCCCTCGGGCTCGACTACCGGGCCTTCGAGGCGCGTCTCGCGGCGGCGGTTCACCTGCGCTTCGGCCTCGCGCCCGAGCCCGAGCCGGCGCTCGCCCGGCTGATCAAGCGGGCGGACCGTGCCTCGGCCTGGCTGGAGGCCACGCAGATCGCGGGCTTTTCTACCGCCGAGGCGGCGAAGATCTTCCCCCGTCCGCGCCTCGAGGGTGTGGCGGAGATCCGGCTCGCGCCGCAGCCGACAGGCGCTGTGAAGGCCGCCTTCCTCGCCCGCTTCGCCGGGCTGGCCGGAGCCCTGCGCCGGTGAGCGGGGCGCGGCCGGTCACGGTGGAGCTCTCGGCGGTGGTGTTCGCGCTCGGCCGGGGCGGGGCGGAGGCCGAGCCTCTCGTGCTCACGCCGGAGGGGCCGCGGGGCCGGGACCTGCCGACGGCGAGCTTCGACCCCGATCGGCACCGCACGCTGCAGACCGCGCTCCGCGGCTGGGTGGCGGAGATCACGGGGCTCGAGCTCGGCTATGTCGAGCAACTCTACACCTTCGGCGATCCGGTGCGGAGCCGGGCGGCCCAGCCGCACACCGTGTCGATCGGCTATCTCGCGCTCCTCGGCCCCGAGGCGGCGGAGGGGCCGGGCTGGACGCCCTGGGCCCGCTGGTTTCCCTGGGAGGACCGGCGACGGGGGCCCACGGCGCTCTTGGAGGAGGCGATCCTCCCCTCTCTCTCTCACTGGGCGGCCGGCAGGGAGACCCGGCGGGAGCGGGTGCGTCTTCTCTTCGGCGCGCCCGAGCATCCCTGGCGCGACGAGCTTGCGCTGGAGCGCTACGAGCTGCTCTACGAGGCCGATCTCGTGGCCGAGGCCTGGCGCGACCGGGGCGTGACCCCGCCCGAGCTGCCGCCGCTCGGCGCCGCGGCGCCGCGGGACCACCGCCGGATCATGGCGACCGGGATCGGCCGGCTGAGGGGCAAGCTCAAATACCGCCCGGTGCTTTTCGAGCTGGTGGGCGAGCGCTTCACGCTTCTCGAGCTGCAGCGGGCGGCCGAGGCGGTCCGCGG
>CAYXPI010000321.1:0-2645 GCA_964467005.1 uncultured Limibaculum sp.
GGCCGCGGGCAAGTGCGCGGTCCCGCGCCCCGATCGCCGGCGCGCGCCCGCCGGCGTCCGGGCGGGAGGGTGGGGGACGGCGGCGGGCGTGCGGCGCCCGCCCCGCCTTTGGGGCCGTTGGGTCAGAGCGCCGTCCAGCCTCCGTCGACGGAGATCGTGGTGCCCGTGATTTGGGCGGCGTCGTCCGAGCAGAGGAAGGCGACCGTGCCGCCCATCTGCTGCGTGGTGGCGAAGGCCTTCGAGGGCTGGCGATCGAGCAGCACCTCGCGAATCACGGTCTCCCGGTCCATGCCGTACTTCTGCATGGTGTCGGGGATCTGATCCTCCACGAGGGGGGTGAGCACATAGCCGGGGCAGACCGCGTTGCAGGTGATCTCCTCCTCCGCCGTCTCGAGCGCCACGACCTTGGTGAGACCGACGATGCCGTGCTTGGCCGCCACATAGGCCGATTTGAAGGGCGAGGCGGTGAGCCCGTGGGCCGAGGCGATGTTGACCACCCGTCCCCAGCCTTGGCGGCGCATCTCCGGCAGCGCGGCCGCCGTGGTGTGGAAGGCGGAGGTGAGGTTGATCGCGAGGATCGCGTTCCATTTGGCCGTGGGGAAATCCTCGATCTTCTCGACATGCTGGATGCCGGCGTTGTTCACCAGGATGTCGATCCGGCCGAAGGCCTCCACGGTCTTGGCGACGAGGGCGCGGCACTCCTCGCCATCGGACATGTCGGCCTGGATGTAGCGGGCCTCGGAGTTGGTCTCTGCCGTGATCTTCTCGGCCAGCGCGTGGTCCTCCGGGGTGTCGGAGAACGAGTTGAGCGCCACCTTGGCGCCGCGCTTGGCGAGCTCCTCGGCGACGCCGAGCCCGATCCCGGAATTGGATCCCGTGATGACGGCGACTTTTCCTGCGATCGACATTGGGCGGATCTCCCTTGTGTGCGATGGTCTCGGCGGCGGCCGATGCCGCGGCCGGAGACTATGCTGGAAGGGGCATGAGATGAAGCGTGTGTCGGCCGGATTTCCGGGTCAGCGCTCGGTTTCGGCCCCAAAAAAAGCGCCTCCCGAAGGAGGCGCATCCAAAATTGAGGCAGGTTTCATACAGGCAAGAAACCTATCGAGCAGTGTTTACAAGATACGCAAAAGGGGCCTCGGCCACAAGGGGCTTTTCCACAGGAGCTTGGGGATCATCTTGGCGGCCTGGGCCCTCGCGAGCGGGGCGGTGGCCGAGCCGCGACACGGGATCGCGATGCATGGGGCGCCCGCCCTGCCCCCGGGCGCGGCGCTGCCTTATGCCAATCCAGCCGCGCCCAAGGGCGGGCGGATCGTCCTCGGCGAGGTGGGCGGGTTCGACAGCCTGCACCCCTTCCTCCTGCGCGGACGGGCGCCCTGGGTGCTCCGCACGCTGACGGCTGAGAGCCTGCTCATCCGGAGCTGGGACGAACCCTTCGCGCTCTACGGGCTCCTGGCCGAGACCGTGGAGACGCCGGAGGATCGCTCGTCCGTCACGTTCCGGCTGCGCCCGGAGGCGCGCTTCTCGGATGGGAGCCCGGTGACGGCGGAGGACGTCGTCTGGTCCATCGAGACCCTCGGCCGTGAGGGCCACCCCCGCTACCGCGCGGGCTGGGAGGCGGTGGCGGAGATCTCGGCCCCGGATCCGCAGACCGTCCGAATCACCTTCGCCGAGCCGAACCGGGAGCTGCCGCTCATCATGGGGCTGCGGCCGGTCCTGAAGAAGGCCGCCTGGGAGGGGCGGGACTTCGCGGAGCCCGGGCTCACCCCGGTGGTGGGGTCCGGCCCTTATCTGCCGGACTCTTGGGAGCCGGGGCGCCGCCTCACGCTCCGCCGCAACCCGGACTGGTGGGCGAGAGACCTGCCGATCACCCAGGGCCTCCACAATTTCGACGCGGTGACGGTCGAGTACTTCCGAAACGCCGACGCGCTCTGGTCCGCCGTGCGCACCGGTGCGGTCACGCTCTTCTCCGACGGCGACCCGGTGCGCTGGGCCGAGGGCTACGACATCCCCGCGGTGCGCGAGGGCCGGCTGGTGCGCCACGAAATCCCCCATGGCCGGCCCTCCGGCATGGACGGTTTCGTGTTCAACACCCGCCGGGCGGTGTTCGCAGACCGGCGGGTGCGGGAGGCGCTGGCCCTCGCCTTCGACTGGCGGTGGATCAATGCGCGGGTGCATGCCGGGGCCCTCACTCGGATCGAGAGCTACTGGTCGGGCTCGGAGCTCGGCTTCGACGGGCCGGCACAGGGCGCCGAGCGCGCGCTGCTCGCGCCCTTCGCCGAGGCTCTGCCGGAGGGGACGCTCGAGGCCGGCTGGCGCCCTCCTCCAGGCGATGGCGCGCGCAACCGCGCGGGGCTCCGCCGGGCGGGGCGGCTCCTGGATGCCGCGGGCTGGACGATCGTCGACGGGGTGCGCCGCCGCGACGGCGAGGCCCTCGCATTCGAGATCCTCTTGGCCTCGGACGCGCACGCAACGGTGGCCGGGATCTGGGCCGATGCGCTCGCCCGCCTCGGCGTGGAGGCGCGCATCCGCTTGGTGGACGACGCGCAATACGAGGCCCGCCGCCGGGCCTACGACTTCGACATGATCGTGAACCGGTGGTGGCTCTCCCTCTCGCCCGGCACGGAGCAGTGGCTCTATTTCGG
>CAYXPI010000322.1:0-2629 GCA_964467005.1 uncultured Limibaculum sp.
CTGCTCAGCGGCGAGGAGGGCCAGGGCTTCCGCCAGCTCATGCAGACCTTCGAGAGCGCGCGCATCCAGACCGCCGCCCGCGCCGTGGGTGTGGCCCAGTCCGCCCTCGAACTCGGCCTTGCCTATGCGAAGGACCGTATCGCATTCGGCAAGCCCCTGACGGCCTTCCCGCGCGTTTACGGCAAGCTCGCGATGGCCGCCGTCGAGATCATGGTGGCGCGCCAGCTCACCTATTTCTCGGCGCGCGAGAAGGACGAGGAGCGGCGTTGCGACCTCGAGGCCGGCATGGCCAAGCTCCTCGGCGCGCGGGTCGCCTGGGCGGCGGCGGACAACGGGCTCCAGATCCATGGCGGCAACGGCTTCGCGCTCGAATATCCGATCTCGCGCATCCTCTGCGACGCCCGCATCCTCAACATCTTCGAGGGCGCGGCCGAGATCCAGGCGCAGGTGATCGCGCGGCGTGTCCTCGAGACCCGGTGATCCAGGCGTGTGTTGCGCCGCGGCAAGCTCTTGGGAAACAAACCCCCTTGCCGCGGCGCTATGCGCTCAGTGCATAGCGGCTATGCGTCCTCCTAGCTACCCCGGCGCAACGCCCTGGCCTAAATCCGCACTTCGCCGCACGCCGCGGCATTAACACAATCGTCACACTGAAAGAGGAGGCATGTCGTGCCCTACGACATGAACCGGGATTCGTTGCTGGAAGAGCAGGGCAAGCGCGCGCAGAAGCTGTTCGCCGCCGTTGTGCTCGCCGCCATCGACGACGCGATCCTGGAGGAGAAGAAGAACGGCACCGGGGTGAGCGCCATCGCCTCCTGGGCCCGCTCGAAGGACGGCAAGCTCATCCTGTCGAACGCGGGCATCGAGGTGTGCGAGCGCACGGTGGAAAACCTCATGGCCTTCGTCAGCCGCGGCATCAAGACCACGGTGGCCTGAGGGCGGCCGGCCCCGGCCGTCTCGCCTTGCGCCGCGGGCACGGGTCCGGTATTGTTTGGGCGCTCAAGACGTTCGACACCGATCTCTGCCTGTCTTCCAAGCTGCGCAGTCATCCCCTCGATCCGACTGCGCGACCGGCCGCACCGCTGGGGTGCGGCTCCTTTCTTGGAGACAGACATGGCCACCGGCACCGTCAAATGGTTCAATCCCACCAAGGGGTTCGGCTTCATTCAACCCGATGGAGGCGGCAAGGACATCTTCGTCCACATCTCCGCGGTGGAGCGGTCGGGCCTCACCGGCCTCGCCGACGGCGCGAAGGTGAGTTTCGAGCTCGAGCAGGATCGGCAGGGCCGCTCCGCGGCGGGCTCCCTCCAGGTGCTCGACTGACGGCATCCCGGCCGCGGCGGGCGGCGCGGAAGGCGGCTTGACCCTGCCATCGCCCTCGGGCAGCGTTCCCCACGGGCAGGCAGGAGATCCCTATGACCGCCATTCGCATCGCACTCGCCGTCGCCACCCTCGCCCTCGCGGCCTGCGGCGGCAACCCCCCGCCGCCGCCGGCACCGGCCATCACCTATGAGCCGCCGAAGGTGGCTCCCCCGGCCCCGCCCAAGACCTACCAGGCCCCCCCGCCCAAAACCTACGGCGCCTACGGCCAGCCCGCCTACAACCCGGCCTTCTGGCAGGGCTATCAGTGCGTGCGGCGCGACGGCGCGGGCAATCTCGTGCCGGCCGATCCGGCGCGCTGCCCGCCCCGCTGAGCGCGATGCGCGGCCTCCTCGCCCTGGCGCTGTTGGCGGCGCTCTCTGCCTGCGGCGAGGGCGAGGTCGCGCCCAACAGCACGCGCTATGGCCAGGGCCCGGTCGTCCAGGGCGGCGTGTGCGTCCAGCGCACCCGCTCGGGCCGGCTCGTCCGCGTCGCCCGGTCCAACTGCCCGGAGCTTGCGGCGGGGGCGGGCCCCCGCGCGGCCGAGCCGCAGCCCCGCACCCCGCCAAGCCAGCACTGGGTGCCGGCGGAGTGACCCTCAGCAGGTGAGCCGCCCCTCCCACACGGTGGCGGCCCCTCGGAGCGAGCGCCGCTCGAGCCGGCAGCCCGTGCCCTCGGCCGCGCGGGCGATGGCGGCGGCGGCGTCCTCGCGGAGCGCGCCTGCATCCGCGCCCAGCACGCTGTCGAGAAAGATCGCCTGAACCTCGAGGCGCTGCCCCGCGGGCACGGCATAGACATCCACACGCCGGCCGTTCACCTCGGTCTCAAAGGGCTCGGTGCCGACATATTTGAGCGACGGCGACGAACACCCTGATATCACGAGTAGAATCGCCGGCCATCGCGCGCGCATGGTGCTCCCCAGACTTACCGTTGGCAGACTGCCCCGACATCCTTAACGCGTCGTAAACAACGGCAGAAACGTTCCCTCCAAGTTCGCGCGCGACTCAAAAAAGGCCGCGCGAACCGAAACCCCCGGGGCATGTTCGCGCGAACATCGGCGGCGCCCGACCGAGGCCGCTTGGCATCTCCCGCCCCGGCGCGCTAGGCTCGCCCATGCTCAGGAAAGTGACCTTCGAGATCGCCCGCATCCAGGTGCCCGCAAAGCGCAGGCGCACACTCGACCCCGCCAGGGTCGAGGCGCTGGCCGAGGACATGCTGGTGAACGGACAGGCAACCCCGATCCAGGTGCGGCGCGACCCCAAGGCGGCGGAGG
>CAYXPI010000323.1:0-2570 GCA_964467005.1 uncultured Limibaculum sp.
GGGCTGGTCGAGGAGGATCGTCTCGGGCCGGGACATCAGCGCGCGGCCGATCGCGCACATCTGCTGCTCGCCGCCCGAGGTGTAGCCGGCCTGAGAGCGCCGACGCTCGCGCAGACGCGGAAAGTAGGCGTAGACCTTTTCGAGGTCCTCCATCACCCGCATGCGGCCGTCGCGGCGGGTGTAGGCGCCGGTGAGGAGGTTCTCCTCCACCGTCAAATGCTCGAAGCAGTGGCGCCCTTCCATCACCTGGATCACGCCCCGGCGCACCAGGGCGGAGGGCGACATGGCCGCCACCGGCTCGCCGCGATAGCGGATCTGGCCCTTCGTGACGGCGCCGCGCTCGCTTTCGAGGAGGTTGGAGATCGCCTTCAAGGTCGTGGTCTTGCCCGCCCCGTTGCCGCCCAGAAGCGCCACGATCCCGCCCTTCGGCACCTGGAGCGAGACGCCCTTCAGCACCAGGATTACGTGGTTGTAGATCACCTCGATGTTGGTCACGTCGAGGAGGACCTCGGGGGCAGTCTGGGTCTCGGCGGTGGCGCTCATGCCTCGGGCTCGGCGCCGGGCTTGTCGCGGGCCTTGCGGGCGGCATCCGCGTCCCTTTGGGTCTTGCGCGCGTACCAGACGAGCGCGGCGATGTGGATTATCTTCACTATGATCGCATCGGTGCGGGGGGCGGAGGTGCCGTCCAGCTCTGCTCTCCCTCTGGGGGGTGGGGGGGGGGGGCGGGGGCCCCGAGAGGCCCCCGCCTGTGGCTCAGTTGCAGCGGGGCGTGATGTTCGCCTCCGCCGCGAAGGCCGCGCTGTCCTCGGCGATGAGGGGGTCGACGACCTCCCGATCGGCCGGGATGAAGTCGGTGATCAGCGACCAGGACTGGCTGCCCGCATCCCACTGCTGGATCGCGCCGAGGCCCGGAGGCCCGTGGTTCTCGCAGGTGACCTGGAAGGTCGGCATGAAGCCCGGCAGCCCGTTCTCCTCGAGGATCGCCTCGGTGATCGCGAGGTTCTCCATGCCGTCGCGCATCATGGCGGGCGTGATGTCGGCCACGCCGTGCATCTCCTGCGCCACCTCGACGGCTTCGGCCGCCAGCATCGCCGCCTGCATGCCGCGGTTGTAGAGCACGGTGCCCGCCTGGTCGCCTGCACCGGCCGCGAGGCCCTTGTCGTACACATGGGTCTTGAGATCCGCGTAGATCGGGAAGTCCCCGCCCACGCCGTGCATCGAGATGGCCTTGTAGCCGTCCGCCGCGTCGCCCGCGGGGATCACGTCGTTCTCCGAGGCCGACCACCAGACGCCGATGAACTTGTCCATCGGGAAGCGGATCGAGGCCGCCTCCTGGATCGCCACCTGGTTCATCACACCCCAGCCCCACATAACCACATAGTCGGGCCGCTCACGGCGCACCTGCAGCCAGGTCGCCTTCTGCTCCTGCCCCGGATGGTCGACCGCGAGCTGGAGAAGATCGAAGCCGTGCTTCTCCGAGAGCTTCTCGAGGGTGCGGATCGGTTCCTTGCCGTAGGCGGAGTTGTGATAGACGAGCGCGATCTTCTTGCCCGAGAGATCGCCCCCCTCCTCCGAGAGGATGTGCTTCACGATGATCGAGGCGGCGTCCCAGTACGTGCCGGGGTAGTTGAACACCCACTCGAAGATCTTGCCGTTGGCCGCGGAGGTGCGGCCGTAGCCCATGGTGTGGAGCGGGATGCCGTCCGCCGTCACCTTCGGGATGAGCTGGTAGGTGATCCCGGTCGAGAGCGGCTGGTAGACGAGCGCGCCCTCGCCCTTGGTGGCCTCGTAGCACTCCACGCCCTTGGTGGTGTTGTAGCCGGTTTCGCAGGGCAGAAGCCGCACGGGCACGCCGCCGATGCCGCCGTCGCGCTCGTTGAGGAGCGTGAAATAGTCGGCATAGCCGTCGGCAAAGGAGATGCCGTTGGGCGCGTAAGGGCCGGTGCGGTAGTCGAGCGACGGCATCACCAGATCGGCGGCCGCCGGGGTGGCGAGGGCGGCGGCGAGCGCGGCCCCCAGGGTCAGTCTCTTCATGGGTCGTCCTCCCTTGGTTGGTCTCGTGGACTCCTGTGGCTCCGGCCTCAGTGCGGAAACGGCCAGAGGCGGAGCTTCTCCTTCATGGTGCGCCAGAGCGCGGCGATGCCGTGGGGCTCCTTGATCAGGAAAAAGATGATCAGCGCGCCCACCGTCATGATCTGCAGATGCTCGGCGATGTCGGTCGGCCAGCCCAGCGTGCCGACAAAGAGGTTTTTAAACAAAACAGGTAAAAGAACGATGAAAGCCGCGCCGATCAGCGAGCCGAAGATCGAGCCGAGCCCGCCGATGATGATCATGAAGAGCACGTCGAAGGACTTGTCGATGGCGAAGCTCTCGGTCGGCTCGGCCGCCCCGTTCCAGACCGCGAAGTAGAGCGCGCCCGCCATCCCGATATAGAAGGACGAGACGGCGAAGGCCGTGAGCTTCGCCTTGAGCGGGTTCACGCCGATGATCTCGGCCGCGATGTCCATGTCGCGGATCGCCATCCACTGCCGGCCGATGCGGGCGCGGACCAGGTTCCGCGCGATGTCGCC
>CAYXPI010000324.1:0-2564 GCA_964467005.1 uncultured Limibaculum sp.
CGATTTCGCCGAGACGGCCGGGGCCATAGACGATCGGGACCGGAAAGCTCCAGTCTTGTGGCGCAAGCAGCATATCGGGATCGTGTCGGGATGGCAGTGGCACGGCGAAGGTCCTCGGACAGGGGGCAGAGCCCGGATACGGTCCGGACCCCGGGCGATGTTCGGGGTCCAGCGTGACATCAGCACATGGCGCCGCCGTATGCGAGCGCCAGCTGCCGCCTGTTCTGCCGCTTTGATCGCGAGCCGTTCTCAACGCACTGTCGCTCCCGGCCGGCATCGACCCTCGCCAGACGTCCTTCGGCGCAGCACTAAGATCTCACGGTTTGAGACGGCGACGCGCCGCGACACGGTCCTAATGACAACGCCAAGGATGCGGGCGTGGATTGTCGGTGGGCACTTCTCGAAGGCGTCGAGCTTTCACATGGCCCAGCGTGTCGACGATCATTGGCTCATCCGTGAATGGCAGGAAACCGGAACGCAAATGCAGCATCGAGCTTGTCGGCGGAGTGGCCGCTTAGGGCCGTGAGCCTCGATTGGCCGTCCCAAGCCGAAGGTCGGGAAAGCCCGCAACCCAGTCGACCGCCCTCGCTGAGCCAGAGCGACCGCAGCGAATGGCCGCTCATTCAATCTGCAGCCATTGGATGCGACGCGCTCGATGGCCGCTTTCGACGTATGGCGGGGCTCATGTCTGGAGTTGCGAGCCGGTGGCTCTGAACAGCGGCAGGCGAACGGTCACGCGTGCGCCGCCGATCTCTGCCCCACCGATGCTCAGGGTGCCGTGATGGGCCTCGACCAACGCCTTCACGATCGAGAGCCCGAGCCCCGCGCCGCCCGTCTGCCGCGATCGGGAGGGGTCGAGCCGGACGAACGACTCCAGCAGGCCCTCGCGCTGGTCGGTTGGAATGCCCGGCCCGTCGTCGTCGACCGCGAGCGCCAGGACATCCTTGTCCAGCGTCATGGCCACGCGAACGCGCGTGCCATACCGCAGAGCATTCTCCACGAGATTCGAGATCACGCGGCGAAGCGCCAGACGGTCGCCGAGGATCTGGGCATTGCGGGCACCGTTCCCGATAGCGATCTCCGCCCGAGCGCCTTCGGCCATGCGATCCCGGACTTCCGCTTCGACCAGCTCGACGGGATGGAGGAGTTCGAGGTCCAGAGTTCCGACCTCGCTGCGGGTGGCGAGCAAGGCGCTGTCCATCAGGGCGACGAGATCCGCGATCTCCGCCTCGGCCTCCGCCCGATCCTCGGCGTCAGCCAGCTTCTCGATCCGCAACCGCAGGCGGGTCGCGAATGTCCGGACATCGTGCTGGATGCCGCCGACGAGCGAGGCTCGGGCTTTGAGGAGGGCCGATACGCGGGCTTGCTGGCCATCGAAGGCACGGATGAGGGCGCGCACCTCCTCCGTCCCGGCCTTCAGGTGGGGAAGCCGCGCCTCCGGGTCCGACGGGTCGAGCGCCTCGACAGCCCGCGCGAGATGCCGCACGGGCCGGAACTCGCGGTTCAGCAGGATCAGGGCGATCAGGGAGACGAGAACCCCGGTCACCGCAAATGGAAAGCCGATGGGCAGTCCGAAATCGGTGAACCAGGCCATGCTCTCGATCGTGACGATCAGGACACCGCCGCCCATGAGGGCGATGCGGAATTGGGCCGCGGTCAGGAGTTCGTAGAAGCTGTCGGCAAAGAGTTTCCGCCCGACCCGGAAGGCTGCAACGTCGCGCCCGCCGAGGGCCGTGCGATAGGGCGCCATTTCGTCCCCGTCCTGCGACCAGATGCGGGGAAGATCCGCCGAGACCTCTGACCCCGGCACGATGCTGAGAGACATCTGGGCCGACTGCAACGCCGCCAGCACGCCCCCCCGCCCCGGCTCGGGCGTCGTCTCGACGAGGCGCGCGATCGCTGCCAGCCGGTCGGGTTGCGGCAGGCCGGCGACCCGCTCGACCCCCTGGATCATGAAATAAAGCGTTATCGGCACCGACACCATCGCGGTAAATCCGATCGTCAGGATCGCCGCAATGCGCCACCCGAAACGGCCACGACGTATCATGGCAGCGCGGTGACGGTGCTGGTCAGGAGATAGCCGATGTTGCGCACGGTGCTGATCAGTCCGGGGTCGGCCCCGGCTCCCGCCAGCTTTCGCCTGAGGCGCGAGACGTGCATGTCGACCGATCTGTCGAACGGCTCTGCGCCGCGGCCCCGCAGGGCGTCGAGGATCTGATCGCGGGACAGGACGCGACGGGGACGCCGGACAAAGCAGACGAGCAGGTCGAACTCGCCGCTGGTCAGCGCAACCGTGTCGCCCCCGGCATCGACGAGCTGACGGGCGTCGATGTCGATCACGAACCGGTCGAAGGCGAGGCGCTGCGTGGGCGCTGGCGACGATTGCGCTCCCGCCCTTCGTAGAACCGCCCGGATGCGTGCCAGAAGCTCGCGTGGCGCGAAGGGTTTGACCACGTAGTCGTCCGCGCCGATCTCGAGGCCGAGGATGCGGTCGATCTGCTCGCTCTTTGCGGTCAGCATGATGATCGGCGGCGATCCGTCGCGCGCGAGACGCCGGCAGACCG
>CAYXPI010000325.1:0-2472 GCA_964467005.1 uncultured Limibaculum sp.
GAGGTGCGCGACATCGGCCTCGCGCTCTCGCCCATGGCCTATTTCGCGCAGTTCGACCTCGAGGCCCAGGCGGTGGCGATGGTCACGGCCTCGCACAATCCCAATGGCTGGACCGGCGTGAAGATTGGGTTCGATCGGCCGCTCACCCACGGGCCGGCGGAGATGGGGCGCTTGAAGGAGATCGTGCTCCAGGGCCTCGGCCAGATCCGCGAGGGCGGGCGCTATCTGCCGATGGAGGGCGTGCGCGAGCGCTACATTGAGGATCTGGTGGGCGCGTTCCGGATGTCGCGACCGCTCAAAGTGGTCTGCGCAACCGGCAACGGCACGGCGGGGTGGATCGGGCCGGAGGTGCTGGCGCGGATCGGCTGCGAGGTGGTGCCGCTCCACACCGAGCTCGACCACAGCTTCCCGCATTACAACGCCAATCCCGAGGCCCTGGAGATGCTCCACGACATGGCGCGCGCGGTGAACGAAAGCGGCGCAGATCTCGCGCTCGGCTTCGATGGCGATGGCGACCGCTGCGGCGTGGTGGACAACGAGGGCGAGGAGATCTTCGCCGATAAAATGGGCGTGATCCTGGCGCGCGACCTCGTGAAGCTGCATCCGGGCGCGACCTTCGTGGCGGATGTGAAGTCCACCGGGCTTTACGCCTCCGACCCCGAGCTGATCGCCGCCGGCGCCAAGGCGGACTACTGGAAGACCGGGCACTCCCATATGAAGCGCCGGGTGAAGGAAGTGGGCGCGCTCGCCGGCTTCGAGAAGTCCGGCCACTACTTCCTCGCGCCGCCGATCGGCCGGGGCTACGACTGCGGGCTCCGGGTGGCGGTGGAGATCGCCAAGCTCATGGACCGGAACCCGGAGGCGAGCCTCGCCGATCTTCGCCGGGCGCTGCCGACGACCTTCTCGACGCCCACCATGTCGCCCGCCTGCGCGGATGAGGAGAAATACGCGGTGATCGAGCGGCTGCAGGCCAAGCTCGTGGGGATGGGCGAGGCGGGGGAGAGCCTTGGCCCCCTCAAGATCGAGAAGGTGGTGACGGTGAACGGCGCCCGCGTGATGCTCGAGGGCGGGGCCTGGGCGCTGGTGCGGGCATCGTCGAACACGCCCAATCTCGTGGTGGTGTGCGAGAGCCCGACCTCGGAGGCCGAGCTCCGCGCGATCTTCGCCGCGCTCGACGGCGTGATCCGCACCGAGCCCTCGGTGGGGGCCTACGATCAAACCTTCTGAGCCGATCGAGGGGGGCGCCGCGTCCGCCTCCCCTCCGCTTGGCCGGTCGCCGGCCCGCGGCGCGGGCCATACCGCGCGCTCGGTGGCCACCGGGAGCCCGCCCAGCGGCATCCACCGTGCCGAGACCTCGACATGCGCCGCGGGCCGAACATCCCCAAACGGTGCGGGGCCCGACGCGGCGCCTCCGAGCGTGGCCTCAGTGCGCGTAGCCGCCGGTTTGGTGCCAGCCCCAGGCGTCGGCGATCATCGTGGCGAGGTCGGACCGCGCGCAACGCCAGCCGAGCGCCTCTTCGGCCAGCGCCGAGCCGGACACGAGCCGCGGCGGATCCCCCGGGCGCCGGGGCCCGTCCTCGGCCGGCACCGCGAGGCCGGTCACCCGTGCCGCGGTCTCGATCACCGTCCGCACGGAATGCCCCGTCCCCGAGCCGAGATTGAGCGCGAGGCTCTCTCCCCCCGCCAAGAGATGGTCGACGCCCCGGAGATGCGCGTCCGCCAGATCCGCCACATGGATGTAGTCGCGGATGCAGGTCCCGTCCGGCGTGTCGTAATCGGTGCCGAAGACGGTGATCTTGTCCCGCCGCCCTGAGATCGCGTCCAGCACCAGGGGGATGAGATGGGTCTCCGGAACATGGTGCTCCCCGATCCGCCGGCCGGGATCGGCGCCCGCCGCGTTGAAATAGCGGAAGATCACCGAGGTCAGACCGTGGGCCGCCCCGAGATCGCCGATCATGCGCTCCACTGCGAGCTTCGTCCGGCCGTAGGGGTTGATGGGAGCTTGGGCGTCGGTCTCGCGGAGGACGGTGCCCGCGGCCTCGCCATAGGTCGCGCAGGTGGAGGAGAAGACGATCCGCGGGCAGCCATGGCGGATCATCGCCTCGAGGAGGGCGAGGGAGCCGGCGACGTTGGTCCGCCAATAGAGCTCCGGCGCGCGGACCGATTCGCCCACATTCGAGAGGGCCGCGAAATGCATCACCGCCTCCGGCGCGTGGGTCTCGAAGGCCGCGTCGAGGGCGCCGGGCGCGAGGAGATCCCCCTCCACCGCCGGACCGAAGCGCACGGCCGCGCGCCATCCGGTGGAGAAATTGTCGAACGTCACCGGGGTGTGCCCGGCCGCCGCGAGCGCCTGGCAGGCATGGGCGCCGACATATCCGGCGCCGCCGGTGACGAGAACGACGGCCATGGGCCTAGAGCGCGGCGAGGCGGGTGGGCAGGGCGCTTTCGAGGAAGCGGGCGAAGTCCGGCCCG
>CAYXPI010000326.1:0-2392 GCA_964467005.1 uncultured Limibaculum sp.
TCGGCCCCGCCTGCATCGAGGTGTGGATCTCGTCGCCCGTGCGGTCGAGGAACCCGGTGTTGATGAAGGCGACCCGGGATTTCGCGGCGCGGATGCACGCCTTGAGGTTCACGGTCGTGCGCCGCTCCTCGTCCATGATCCCGATCTTCACCGTGTTCCGCGCAAGGCCCAGCATGTCCTCCACCGCGGCCATCAGCGCATCGGCATGCGCGACCTCCTCGGGCCCGTGCATCTTGGGCTTCACCACATAGACCGAGCCCGAGCGCGAATTGCGCGCCCCCCGGGTCTTGGCAAGGTCGTGGAGCGCGATGAGGACGGTGCAGGCGGCGTCGAGGATCTCTTCCGCAAGCTCCGAGCCGTCCGCGAGCCGCACCGCCGGCGTGGTCATGAGGGGGCCGACGTTGCGCACGAGGAGGAGAGAGCGCCCCGGCAGCGTCACCTCCGAGCCGTCGGGTGCGGTGTAGGTCCGGTCCTCCGCCAGGCGCCGGGTGAAGCGCTCGCCGCCCTTCACCACCTCCGCCGTGAGGTCGCCGCGCATGAGGCCGAGCCAGTTGCGGTAGGTCGTGACTTTGTCGTCGGCGTCGACGGCCGCGACCGAGTCCTCGCAATCGCAGATGGTCGTGACCGCGCTCTCGAGCACCACATCCGCGAGGCCGAGGCTGTCATGCTTTCCAATGGGATGCGCGAAGTCGATCACAAGCTCGACATGCAGATTGTGGCGCTTGAAGAGCACCGCCGAGGGCGCCTCCGGGCGCCCGCGATAGCCGACGAACTGGCCCGGATCCGCGAGCGTCGCCCGGTCGGCCCGCACCGCCGCGCCGTCCCGCGCCGTGAGGCCGGGGATGAGCCGCACCTCGAGCGCGCCGTCCACAACCGAGAGGCCCTCCACATGCGCCCAGGCGAGCCCCGGCTCGGAGAGCGGCACGATCCCTGTGAGATGCGCCTTGGTCCAGGTCACCACGCGGCCGCCCCGGCGGCGGTCGTAGGCGCCCTTGGGCGCGGCGGTGCCGAGCGCGTCGGTGCCGTAGAGCGCGTCGTACAGCGAGCCCCAGCGCGCGTTCGCCGCGTTGATCGCGTAGCGTGCGTTCATCACCGGCACGACGAGCTGCGGCCCCGCGATCTCGGCGAACTCGCGGTCGACATTGGGCGTGTCCAACGTGAAATCAGGGCCCTCGGGCACGATGTAGCCGATCTCTTCGAGGAAGGCGCGGTAGGCGGCCGCGTCGTGGGGCTGGCCGCGGCGCTCGGTGTGCCAGGCGTCGATCTCCGCCTGGAGCGCGTCGCGCTTGGCCACCAGCGCGCGATTGTGCGGCTGAAAGCGCGCGGCCAAGGCGGCGAGCCCCGCCCAGAAGGCCGACGGCGCCACCCCGGTGCCGGGCAGCGCCTCGGCCTCGAGGAAGCGGTGGAGGTTCTCCGCGACCATGAGGCCATGGAGGGTCGTGTGCGCGGTCATGGCTCGTCTCCGTCCGACGTTTCCGATCCGATGCGCACAGCTCCTATCGGAACCACCGCGACGAGGCGAGCGCGGCTTCCGCAGAGCGGACGGGGCTTGCCACAAATCTTCTTTGCTAAAGGCCGGAGGTCTTCAGACAAGGTTCAAACGCAAACGACCCGGCCGGGGCCGGGTCGCTGTCTGCGGCGCCTGGCGGCGGGCTCAGCTGTCGCGGTGCACCTTCTCGCGCCGCTCATGGGCCTCCTGCGCCTCCAGCGAGAGGGTGGCGGTGGGCCGCGCCTCGAGCCGGCGGAGCGAGATCGGATCCCCCGTCACCTCGCAATAGCCGTAGGTGCCGTCCTCGATCCGGCGCATGGCGGAATCGATCTTGGAGATCAGCTTGCGCTGGCGGTCGCGGGTTCGCAGCTCCAGCGCCCGGTCGGTCTCGGCCGAGGCCCGGTCCGCGAGGTCCGGAATGTTGACCGTGTCCTCCTGCATGTGCTCCACGGTCTCACGGCTCTCGTTCAGGATGGAGTTTCGCCACTCCAACAGCTTGCGCCGGAAATAGTCTTTCTGACGGTCGCACATGAAGGGTTCGTCGTCCGACGGACGGTACTCGGCGTCGATGGACGTCTCGACATTCATAGATCCAGCCCCTGTTACGCGCGGCGCCCGGGAGCGCCGACAACCCCCGTTTTTCTGGCGCCCGCTATAGTCGCTTTAAGGCTTCATGTCACGCCTTAAACTCAAGCTGTGCAAGGGTTATAGCAGGTTGCCGCGTCTGCCGCGGTGCAGCAGAGCGAGGGTCGAGGATGCGCTTCGAGGGAACCGAGGACTATGTCGCCACCGACGATCTGACGATCGCGGTCAACGCCGCGATCCGGCTCGAGCGGCCGCTCCTGGTGAAGGGCGAGCCCGGCACCGGCAAGACCGAGCTGGCCCGGCAGGTCGCCTCAAGTC
>CAYXPI010000327.1:0-2340 GCA_964467005.1 uncultured Limibaculum sp.
TCGCTGCATCCGATGGCTGAGCAATTCGTCGAGACCCTCAAGCGCGGCGAGATGAACCGGCGCGAATACATGGCCTCGATGATGGGCCTCGGCGTCACCGCGGCGGGCGCGGCGGCCCTCGGCGGCTTCGCTTTGCCCTCGTCGGCCGTGGCGCAGGAGCCGCAAAAGGGCGGCACGCTTCGCATATCGATGGAGGTGAAGGAGCTCAAGGACCCGCGGAGCTTCGACTGGTCGGAGATGGGCAACGTCGCCCGCCAGTCGCTCGAATACCTTGTACGCTGGAATGTGGACTACAGCTTTTCGCCCTGGCTGCTCGAGGCCTGGGAGGCCAACGACGACGCCACCGAGTTCACCCTCAAGGTGCGCCAGGGCATCAAATGGTCGAACGGCGACGACTTCACCGCCGAGGATGTGGTGTTCAACCTCACCCGCTGGTGCGAGAAGGGCGCGGAGGGCAACTCGATGGCGGCGCGTATGGGCGCCCTCATCGACGACGAGGCCGGCACCGTCCGCGAGGGCGCGATCACCATGGTCGACAGCCACACGGTGAAGCTCAGCCTGGCGAGCGCCGACATCACGATCATCCCCGGCATGTCCGACTATCCCGCGGCGATCGTGCATCGCAGCTTCGACCCGTCGGGCGACCTCCTCACGCAGTTCAACATCGGGACCGGGCCCTTCGAGATCACCGAGTGGCAAGCCGGCGTCCGCGCGATCGCGACCAAGCGCGCGAGCTACTGGGGCGGCGACGTCCACCTCGACCGGGTGGAGTGGATCGACCACGGCACCGACCCCACCGCGATGATCGCCGCCCTCGAATCCGAGGAGGTCGACTGCAACCACCAGACGCTGGCGGACTCCATCGACCAGCTCGACGCGGTCGGCCTCGAGCGCACCGAGATCGCAACCGGCGGCACGATCGTCGCGCGCTTCAACATCGACAACCCGCCCTATGACGACGTGCGCGTGCGCCGGGCCTGCCAGCTCGCCTGCGACAACGCCATCACGCTCGCCCTCGGCTACGACAACCGCGGCTCCACCGCCGAGAACCACCATGTGGGCCCGATGCATGTGGAGTATTTCGAGCTCCCGCCGATCTCGCGCAACGTGGAGGAGGCGCAGCGGCTCCTCGCCGAGGCGGGCGCGTCTGACCACGAGTTCGAGCTCATCTCGATCGACGACGACTGGCGCCGCGCGACGACCGACGCCATCGCCGCCCAGCTCCGCGACGCCGGGCTGAACGTGAAGCGCACGGTGATCCCGGGCGCGACCTTCTGGAACGACTGGACGAAGTACGCTTTCTCGACAACCAACTGGAACGGGCGCCCCCTCGGCGTCCAGGTGCTGGCGCTGGCCTACCGCTCGGGCGAAGCCTGGAACGAGAGCGCCTACGCCAACCCCGAGTTCGACGCGGCCCTCAACGAGGCGATGGGCGTGGCCGATCCGGAGGCTCGCAAGGTGCTCATGGAGAAGGTCGAGCGGATCCTGCAGGACTCCGGGATCATTATCCAGCCCTACTGGCGCTCGGTCTACCGGCACCAGCACCCCTGGGTGTTCAACTTCCCCGCCCACCAGTCCTTCGAGCACCACCTCGAGGAGGTCTGGGTCGAGAGCTGATCGGCTCGCCAGCGGGGGGCCGGCCAGGCCCCTCGCCCCTTCCGGCCCCCGGGCGCTCTGCCCCGGGCCCAACGCCATAACGAGGCCCCAGAGGCCCACCCAACTGGGAGTGCGTGATGCTTCTCTTTATTCTCAAGCGGTTGGGGACGATGGCCCTGACGATGATCTGCTTGACCCTCATCGTCTTTTACATGGTCAATCTCGACCCCAATCTCGAGAAGATCGCCAAGACCCAGGGCAACATGCGCATGACCGACGCCGAGGTCGAGCAGTGGCTGGAGGCCAACGGCTATCGCGGTCCCTTCTTCGAGCGCTACGGGGAATGGCTCACGGGCTTCGTGCAGGGCGATATGGGCGACAGTCTGCGCTTCCAGAAGCCCGTGGAGGAGGTGATGCCGGAGCGGCTCTGGTACACCGGCATCCTCATGTTCTGGGTGATGCTGGTCATGGTGCCGGGCGCGCTCATCATCGGGGTGCTGGCGGGCATGAAGGAGGGGTCCGGGCTCGACCGTGGCCTCTCGGTCGCCTCGATCACATCCACATCCGCGCCGGAATACGTGACCGGCATCGTCTTCACCGTGATTTTCGCCTCCACGCTCGGCTGGTTCAAAGGCATCGCCTCGACGCGGGAGATCACCTTCGAGAACTTCACGCTCCCCGTCATCACCATGGCGATCTACGGCATGGGCTACATCGCGCGCATGACACGGGCCTCGATGGCCG
>CAYXPI010000328.1:0-2338 GCA_964467005.1 uncultured Limibaculum sp.
CGCCGATATCGGCCACCTTGCGGGCTAAGGGCGCGACCCCCGTCGCCTGGTTCTGACGCCGCAGGAAGGAGGACATGTTGCGCACCTCCCGCGGCCCGTGGCGGGCGCCGGGGCGGTTGGTCACGCCGCCGTCATAGGGCACGCCGATGACCCCGATCTCCGGCGGGTCGGCCTCGAAGGCCTCCCGGTAGGGCAAGCGGAAGAAGGTGGGCAGGCCGGTGTAGCGCGGCCGCTGCTGGGGATCGTCGTAGTCGAGGCTGTCGGGGTCGTGGCTCATGGGCGCGCTCCTTTTGCCCCAACGGGAGCCGGGCGGGCGCCCATGTCAAGCCTCGAAGGCCCCGCCGCGCCGAGATAGGCTCACGGCATGACCCCGCCGCGATTCCTGCATCTCAGATCCCGCTCCGCCTACTCGCTGCTCGAGGGCGCGATCCACGTAAAGGCGCTGCCCAAGCTCGCCGCCGGCGCGGGCATGCCCGCCCTCGGCCTCGCCGACACCAACAACCTCTTCGGCGCGCTCGAGTTTTCCGAGGCCGCGGCCAAGGCGGGGGTGCAGCCGGTGATGGGGCTCACCCTCTCGGTCGAGTATGCGCCGCCCCGGCCGGGGGAGCGCCAGGGGCCGACCGCGCCCATGGCGCTCTACGCCCAGAACGAGACCGGCTGGCGCGCGCTCATGGCCCTTTCCTCCGCCGCTTATCTCGAGACCGACCGGGGCGCCGAGCCGCATCTGCCGTTGGCCCGGCTCGAGGCGGCGGCCGACGGGCTCCTCTGCCTCGCAGGCGGGGCGGAGGGGCCGCTCGGCGCCCTCCTGGCCAGTGGGCGGGCGGAGGCGGCGGGCGCCCTGGCCGAGCGCCTGGCGGCCGTTTTCCCCGGGCGGCTTTATGTGGAACTCCACCGGCACGGCTCGGAGGGGGCGCACCGCACCGCCGAGGAGGCCGCCACGGAACCCGGGCTCCTCGACATCGCCTACGCCCAGAACCTGCCGATCGTCGCGACCAATCTCGTGATGTTCGAGAGCCCGGAGATGTTCGGCGCCCACGACGCGCTCTTGTGCATCGGGGAGGGGCGCTACCTCAACGAGGCGAACCGGCGGATGCTCACACCCGAGCACCACTTCAAGGCTCAGGAGGCGATGGTCGAGCGCTTCGCCGACCTGCCCGAGGCGCTGGAGATGACGCTCGAAATCGCCGAGCGCTGCGCCGTGCGGCCGAAGACCCACGCACCCATCCTCCCACGCTTTGCCGAGGACGAGGTGGAGGCGCTCCGCCGGGAGGCCCGGGAGGGGCTGGAGACGCGGCTCGGCGCCATCGAGCCCGCAGCGCCCGTGGAGACCTACGAAGCCCGGCTCGATTTCGAGCTCAAGGTGATCGAGGAGATGGGCTTTCCGGGCTATTTCCTGATCGTCGCGGACTTCATCAAATGGGCGAAGGCCCAGGGCATCCCCGTGGGCCCTGGGCGGGGCTCGGGCGCGGGGTCGCTGGTCGCCTACGCCCTCACGATCACCGACCTCGATCCGTTGCGCTACGGCCTTCTCTTCGAGCGGTTCCTGAACCCCGAGCGCGTCTCGATGCCGGATTTCGACATCGACTTCTGCCAGGACCGGCGCGAGGAGGTGATCGCCTATGTCCAGCGCAAGTATGGCGCCGACAAGGTGGCGCAGATCATCACCTTCGGCGCGCTGCTCTCCAAGGCCGCGGTGCGGGACGTGGCGCGTGTGCTGCAGCTCCCCTTCGCCGTGGGCGATCGGCTCTCGAAGCTGATCCCGGTCGAGGGCGTGAAGCCCGTCTCGGTCGCAAAGGCCCGTCGCGAAGAGCCGCGGATCGAGGAGGAGGCGCGCAAATCCGAGACGGTCGCCTCGCTTCTCGACATCGCCGAGCGGATCGAGGGGCTCTATCGCAACGCCTCGACCCATGCGGCGGGCGTGGTGATCGGCGACCGCCCGCTCGTCGAGCTGGTGCCGCTCTACCGCGACCCGAAGTCCGAGATGCCGGCGACCCAGTACAACATGAAATGGGTCGAGCCGGCGGGCCTCGTGAAGTTCGACTTCCTCGGTCTCAAGACGCTCACGGTGATCCAGAACGCGGTCGACCTGATCGGGCTGCGCGCCGAAAGGCCCGACATCGCGACGATCCCGCTCGACGACGCGCCGACCTATGCGCTCTACAGCCGGGCCGACACGGTGGGCGTCTTCCAGGTGGAGAGCGCGGGCATGCGCGACGCGCTGCGGCAGCTCCGCCCGACCTGCATCGAGGACATCGTGGCGCTGGTCGCGCTCTATCGTCCCGGCCCGATGGAGAACATCCCCACCTATTGCAACGTGAAGAACGGCCGCGAGAAACGC
>CAYXPI010000329.1:0-2336 GCA_964467005.1 uncultured Limibaculum sp.
TCGTGCTCAACATGGGGGTCGGCGAGGCGGTGGGCGACTCGAAGAAGATCAAGTCCGCCCATGACGACATGATGAAGCTCGCGGGCCAGAAGCCGGTGATCACCCGCGCCAAGAACTCGATCGCCGGGTTCAAGGTGCGCGAGGGGATGCCGCTCGGCGTGAAGGTGACGCTGCGGCGCGAGCGGATGTACGATTTCCTGGATCGTCTCATCACCATCGCGATGCCCCGCATCCGCGACTTTCGCGGCGTGAACCCGAAGTCGTTCGACGGCCGGGGCAATTACGCCATGGGCATCAAGGAGCACATCGTGTTCCCGGAGATCGACTACGACAAGGTCGACGCGATCTGGGGCATGGACATCATCATTTGCACGACCGCGCGCACCGACGACGAGGCGCGGGCGCTCCTCCGGCATTTCAACATGCCGTTCACGAAATAAGGGGACGGGATATGGCGAAGGTCAGCATGGTCGAGCGCGAGAAGAAGCGCCAGCGCCTCGTGGCGAAATACGCGGCCAAGCGCGCGGCGCTGAAGGACGCGGCCAAGAACGAGGAGTTGCCGGCGGAGGAGCGGTTCCGCGCGCGGATGAAGCTCTCGAAGCTGCCGCGGAATTCGAGCCCGTCGCGGCTGCACAACCGTTGCCAGGTCTCGGGGCGCCCGAAGGCCTATTACCGCAAGCTCAAGATGAGCCGCATCGCGCTCCGCGACCTCGCCTCCCGGGGCGAGATCCCGGGCATGGTGAAGTCGAGCTGGTGAGGGAGGGGACATGTCTGTGAACGATCCGCTCGGCGATATGCTCACCCGCATCCGCAACGCCCAGATGCGCAAGCGCTCCACGGTGCGCTCGCCGTCGTCGAAGCTGCGCCTGCGCGTGCTCGACGTGCTGCGCGACGAGGGCTTCATCCGCGGCTACGAGGTGATCGACACGGGCGACCACAAGCCCGAGGTGGAGATCAGCCTCAAATATTTCGACGGTCAGCCGGTGATCCGCGAGCTCGCCCGGGTGTCGACCCCGGGGCGGCGCTACTATTCGGGCGTGAAGGAGATCCCGCAGGTCCGCAACGGCCTCGGCGTCTCGATCGTGTCGACGCCCAAGGGGGTTATGTCGGATGCGCAGGCCCGCGCCGAGAATGTCGGCGGCGAAGTGCTCTGCCAGGTGTTCTGAGGAGGCCCGGGATGTCGCGGATTGGAAAGAGGCCGGTGGAGGCGCCCAAGGGTGCCGAGTGGACGCTCGAGGGCAAGACGGTTTCCTGCAAGGGGCCGAAGGGCACCCGCAGCTTCACCACCACCGACGATGTGGAGCTCAGCCTCGACGGCAACACGGTGACGGTGACGCCCGTGGGCGACACCAAGCGTGCGCGCCAGATCTGGGGGATGACTCGGAGCCAGATCGCCAACCTCGTCAAAGGGGTGACCGAGGGCTTTAAGAAGGAGCTCGAGCTCAAGGGCGTCGGCTACCGAGCCCAGGTGCAGGGCAAGACGCTGAAGATGGCGCTCGGCTACTCCCACGATGTGGAGTTCCCGATCCCCGAGGGGATCGACATCAAATGCGCCAAGCCCACCGAGATCGAGGTGCAGGGGATCGACCAGCAGCTCGTCGGCGAGACGGCGGCGAAGATCCGCAAATGGCGCCCGCCCGAGCCCTACAAGGGCAAGGGCATCCACTACAAGGGCGAGTACATCTTCCGCAAGGAAGGCAAGAAGAAGTAGGGCACCGCAATGGCGACCAAGAGAGAGCTGTTTCAGCGCCGCCGTCTGCGCGTGCGCAACAAACTTCGGAAGATGGCGCGGGGCCGCCCGCGGCTGAGCGTGCACCGCTCGTCGAAGAACATCAGCGTGCAGCTGATCGACGATGTGGCCGGGCGCACGCTGGCGGCGGCGTCGAGCCTCGAGCCGGGGCTCGGCGTGATCGGCAAGAACAATGTCGAGGCCGCGGCCAAGGTGGGCGCGGCGATCGCCGAGCGGGCCAAGGCGGCCGGCGTCGAAGAGGTGTTCTTCGACCGCGGCGGATTTCTCTTTCACGGCAAGCTCAAGGCGCTCGCGGATGCGGCGCGCGAGGGCGGGCTGAGGTTCTGAGGAGGCGAGGATGGCAGACCGAGACGGAGGCGGCCGCGGCCGCCGTGACGACCGCCGCGACGACGGCGATCCCGAACTCGCCGATCGCCTCGTGGCGATCAACCGGGTGTCGAAGACGGTGAAGGGCGGCAAGCGCTTCGGCTTCGCGGCGCTTGTGGTGGTGGGCGACCAGAAAGGCCGCGTGGGCTTCGGCTCGGGCAAGGCCAAGGAGGTGCCCGAGGCGATCCGCAAGGCGACCGAGGAGGCCAAGCGCACGATG
>CAYXPI010000330.1:0-2334 GCA_964467005.1 uncultured Limibaculum sp.
CGTTCCCTACTACGTCTTTCTCGATGCCGGGCTGGAGGTCGACATCGCCTCGATCGAGGGGGGCGAGATCCCTGTCGAGCCGTGGTCGATGCGCTGGCCGCTCGCAACGCCCGAGGACCGGCGTTTCAGGAAGGATGCGGCGGCGATGGAGATGTTGAGGGATAGCCGTCCGATCGCCGAGATCGATCCGGACGCCTATGACGTGATCTTCTTGGCCGGCGGCTGGGGTGCGGCTTATGACCTGGCCCAGAGCACGGCGCTCGCCGACGTGATCACCAGAGCCAACGCGGGCGGCGCAATCCTCGGGTCGGTTTGCCATGGCGCGCTTGGGCTGGTGAATGCGACGGACGTGGACGGGTCACCGCTCA
Organism: uncultured Limibaculum sp.; assembly: GCA_964467005.1. Taxonomy (GTDB): domain Bacteria; phylum Pseudomonadota; class Alphaproteobacteria; order Rhodobacterales; family Rhodobacteraceae; genus Thermohalobaculum. The sequence continues at coordinate 369 of CAYXPI010000330.1, forward strand.
TCGAGGGCCGTCGCGTGACGGGCGTCACCGACAAACAGATCAAGGAGCTCGGCATCGGGATCACGCCGAAGCATCCCGAAACCGAAATGCGCGCTGTGAACGCTGTTTTCGAGTCCGAAACCCGCTGGCGGGACTTCTTCGCGACACATACCGTGATTGACGGCAACCTGGTGACCGGCCAGAATCAGAACAGCGGCTACGAGACGGCCCATCACATTCTCAAACTACTTGCAGGGCGATCCAGTAGCCAATAGTCCAAGACGGCTGTTGGCACCTGTGGTGCGCCGCCATCCCGGTCGAGACAACGACCAGCATTGCCCTGCGTCGCGGTTCGCGCCGAAAGATGCCTTTGACTGGCCGCACGTGGAGTCGGGTCCAGCTGCGCGCTGAGCCTCTGGCGTTGCAAGGGCCCCGCGGCCGCCAGTCTCGTTGGCGGCGCTCGTCGATCTTTGGAGAAGGTTGGGGTTGCGAGACCTGAAATCGAGACGAAGACGCCGATGGCCAATGGCAGGGCGGCGCTGATCGAGCTGATGGAGGAGTCCACTGACCGAGATCTCGTGCGCGACATGCTCGCCTTTGCCGCCGAGCGCCCGATGGAGCTCGCGGTGGAGACGGCAACCAGCGCGCCCGACGTTGCGACGCTCCTTGAACCAACAGCCGCTCCTCTTGCTGCGCTGCGGTATTGAGTGTGCACTTGGGAGCTCTCCGCGCGTCCTGCAGGTGTGCAGCAAGATCTGGGGCGGTCTGCATTGGGCCGATTGCGTTGAAAAAGGGGCGGTTGCACAATCGTTTGAGGGCTGATTCACTTCTTTGAAGGGATCGGCGGAGGGCGTGTGATGATGGGGCCGCGGCAGGTTGCGCAGGGCGCGCTGTTCTACGAGTTCTCGCTCGAGGCGCATGTGCCAGCCGACCATCTGCTGCGGCGGATGGATCGCTTCGTCGATCTGTCTGGTATCCGGCATGATCTGGCGCCGCTCTACAGCGCCATCGGCCGGCCCTCGATTGACCCGGAGTTGATGATCCGGATGCTGCTCGTCGGCTATGTCATGGGTATCCGCTCTGAGCGGCGGCTCTGCGACGCGGTCCAACTGAACCTCGCCTGTCGCTGGTTCTGCCGGCTCGACCTGACGGATCCCATCCCCGACCACTCCACCTTCTCGAAGAACCGTCACGGCCGTTTCCGCGACAGCGACCTCGTCCGCCGGCTGTTCGAGAGCGTTGTCGCGCGCTGCATCGCCGAGGGCCTCGTCGGCGGCGAGCACTTCGCTGTGGACGCGAGCATCATCCGCGCCGACGCCAACACGCAGAACGCGAGCCCCATTGGCGACTGGCCGGCCGAGAAGCTCGATCCAGGGACCGCGCCGCGCGCCGTGCGGGAGTATCTGGACATCCTCGACGACGCTGCTTTCGGCGCAGCGACGGAGAAGACGCCGAAGTTCACACTCCATGCCGATCCTGCCTCCCAGTGGACGGGGCCCAGTGGACGGGGGCGCTCAAGGGGCCGGCCTTCTTCGCCTATGCCGACAACTACCTGATCGACACCGACCACGCGATCATCGTCGACGTCGAGCCGACGCGGGCCGTGCGCCAGGCCGAGACCGGCGCGGCCAGGACTATGGTCGATCGCGTGATGGACCGGTTCGGTCTCTGGCCGGAGCGGCTGATCGCCGACACCGCCTGTGGCACGGCCGAGATGCTGGGCTGGCTGGTCCACGAGCGCGGGATCGAGCCGCACATCCCGGTCTTCGACAAATCGCGCCGGACGGACCGGACCTTCTCCCGCGAAGACTTCCGTTACGACCACGGCAAGGACGCCTACATCTGTCCGGCCGGGAAAGAGCTGAAGCCACGCCAGAAGATCTACCGCACCGCAGGCCCTCTGGCCGACGAGGACGGCCTCGTGCGCTACCGTGTATCGACCCATCGGAATCTGCTTATGTTCTGCCGTTAATTCGAATGCTGCGGC
>CAYXPI010000331.1:0-2265 GCA_964467005.1 uncultured Limibaculum sp.
TCTGGAACTCGTCCCAGACGAATTTGCCGAGGCCCGGGTTCTGCGCCAGCATCTCCGCGGCGATCAGCACCATCCAGCCCACGCCGAGCGAGAGGCGCAGGCCCGTGAAGATGAGCGGCAGCGCCGAGGGCAGCACGAGTTTGGTGATCTTCGTCCAGGTGCTCATCTTCAGCACACGCGAGACGTTCACCAGGTCCTTGTCGATCGCGGCGACTCCGAGGGCCGTGTTGATGAGCGTGGGCCAGAGCGAGCAGAGCGTGACCGTGATCGCGGAGTTGAGGAAGGACTTGGAGAAGGTGCCGTCGTTGGTGGTGTACACGGCCGAGACGACCATAGTGACAATCGGCAGCCAGGCCAGCGGCGACACGGGCTTGAAGATCTGGATGAGCGGGTTGAACGCCGCGTTCGCCGTGGCCGAGAGCCCGCAAAGGATGCCGAGCGGCACCGCCACGATGGTGGCCAGGAGAAAGCCGAAGAAGACCGTCTGCAACGAGGTCCAGATTTGATCGTAGTAGGAGGGGGCGCCGGTGTACTCGCGCCACTTGACGCGGTCCTCCTGGCCGGCTTCGATCAGCTTGGCGTTCCGGGCCTCCTGGCGTTCGTGGAAGGCGGCCTCCTTGTCGGCCTTGCGCTGGGCGTCGGCGTCGAGGGCCACCACCTGCTCCCACACCTGGGCTGGCCCCGGGATCGCGCCGAGCGAGGTTTGCACCTGCGGTGCGGTCCAGGCCCAGAGCGCGAGAAAGGTGAAGATCGCGAGCAGCGGTACGCCGAGGAGGCGCCAGATCTCCGCCCCTTGGGCCTTCGCGCTGTCGCCGGCGGCCAGGCGCAGGAGCGGGGTGAGGAAACTCACGCCGATCACCCGGAACCAGGTATCGGCCTTCGAGATCCGGGCGTAGTTGCGCGCCCGGCGCGCCTCGCGCTTCGCCTCACTGGGGAGGGCGGTGTCGGTGGTGGCGGTCATCTGATGTCTCCTCGCTGGGGAGGCGCCGGGCGCGCGGCCCGGCGCGGGCGGCCTCAGCCGTCGATCTCGTTGCCGACGACGCGCTGCGCGCCTTTAAGCCCGATCGGGAACGCCTCGAGATAGGCGTTGGGCGCGCGGCCGTCATAGGTCACGCCGTCGATGAACGCGTCGGTCGCGGGCTTGTAGCCGTCGGTGTCCCAGGGGAAGTCCGCCTCGTTGGCGAGGCCCTCGTCGACCAGCATTCGCGCCGCCGCGAGATAGATGTCCGGGCGGTAGACCTTGCGGGCGACCTCGTCGTACCAGGCGTCCGGCTTCGCGTCGGCGATCTGGCCCCAGCGGCGCATCTGGGTGAGGTACCAGATGGCGTCGGAGTAGAACGGGTAGGTGGCGTAGTAGCGGAAGAACACGTTGAAGTCCGGGATCTCGCGCTTGTCGCCCCGCTCGAACTCGAAGGTGCCGGTCATCGAGTTGGCGATCACGTCGTAATCCGCGCCGACATATTCGGGGCGGGAGAGGATTTCCACGGCCTCGGGGCGGTTGGCGTTGTCGTTCTCGTCGAGCCAGATCGCGGCACGGATCAGCGCCTTGGTGACCGCGAGGGCTGTGTTGGGATACTCCTCGGCGAAGGCGGCGGTGATGCCGAACACCTTCTCCGGGTTGTTCTTCCAGATCTGATAGTCGGTGATCACCGGCACGCCGATGCCCTTGAACACCGCCTGCTGGTTCCAGGGTTCGCCCACGCAGTAGCCGTAGATCGTGCCGGCCTCCATCGTGGCGGGCATCTGCGGCGGCGGGGTGACGGAGAGCAGCACCTCGGCGCCGATCTGGCCCGAGATGTTCTCCGGCGAGTAGTAGCCAGGCTCGAGCCCGCCCGCCGCGAGCCAGTAGCGGAGCTCGTAGTTGTGCGTGCTCACGGGGAAGACCATCCCCATGTTGAAGGGCTTGCCCTCGCCGCGGATGCGGTCGACCACGGGCTTGAGCGCCGCGGCCGAGATCGGGTGGATCGGCTTGCCCGCGTCGTCGTGCGGCACGTGTTGCTTCATCTCCTTCCAGATTTCGTTCGACACGGTGATGCCGTTGCCGTTGAGGTCCATCGAGAAGGGCGTGATGATGTGCGCCTCGGTGCCGAAGCCGATCGTGGCGGCAAGCGGCTGGCCGGCGAGCATATGGGCGCCGTCGAGTTGGCCGTCGATCACCCCGTCGAGCAGCACCTTCCAATTGGCCTGCGCCTCGAGCGTGACGAAAAGGCCCTCGTCCTCGAAATAGCCGTTCTCATAGGCAACCGCGAGCGGCGCCATGTCGGT
>CAYXPI010000332.1:0-2255 GCA_964467005.1 uncultured Limibaculum sp.
TCACCCGGCAGCCTTGCCTGTGGCGTCGTAACTCCGGGTGGTGATCGGATGAGGGGGCGAATATATACCTGTGTGACCCATTGACCGGGGTCACATAACCACCTATCTTTCGGGTGTCAGCGATGGAGACACCCGATGATCCGCCAGTTCGACAGCCTCTACGAGATGATGCAGGTGTTCGGTGACGAGCAGGCTTGCATCGACCACCTCCGGGCAATCCGCTGGAAGAATGGCGCCTTCTGCCCTCACTGCGGTGGCAAGCGCGTCTACCACTTCTCGGACTGCCGCTCCCACAAGTGCGGCGATTGCCGCAAGCGGTTCTCGATCCGCGTGGGGACCATCTTCGAGGACAGCAAGTTGCCCCTGCGCAAATGGTTCGTGGCGATCTATCTTGTGACATCGCACAAGAAGGGCATCGCCAGCACCACCCTGGCGCGCGATATCGACATCACACAAAAGAGCGCGTGGTTCGTGCTGCACCGCCTTCGCCACGCAGCCCGCACCAAGTCTTTCAACAAGCCCCTTGAGGGCACCGTGGAGGCAGACGAGACCTACGTGGGCGGCAAGGAAAAGAACAAGCACGCTTCCAAGCGCACCGGCCGCAAACAGGGCGGCGCTGGCAAGGCCCCAGTTCTGGGTGTCCTTGAGCGTGGCGGCGACCTGCGCGCCCAGAAGGTCGAGAAGGTTGACGGGGCTACCGTTCAGCGCCACGTCCGGGAGAATGTGCACCCGGGTTCAATTCTAATGACGGACGAGTTCCGTGGCTACCGTGGTCTCGGCAAGGAATATCGCCACCGCGCTGTGAACCACTCCGCGGGTGAGTATGTGCGGCACTTCTACCAGCACACGAACGGCATCGAGGGCGCGTGGTCGCACTTCAAACGGCAGGTCATCGGCGTGCACCACTGGCTCTCCGTGGCGCACCTCCAGCGCTACCTCGATGAATTCACGTGGCGTTGGAACCGCCGCGAGATGGGCGAAGGTCAGCGGATCAACGCGCTGCTGGGTCAGGTATCCGGCCGGCTGACGTACAAGGAGTTGATCGCGTGACCGATAAGAAGCGCGAACGGCCGCTAGCTTTAGACCTGGATTTCTCTGAAGCGATGGAGCGGTTTGCGCAGACCGATCCCAAGGAGGTGCGAGAGAGCGTCAAGCGGGCCAAGGAGAAAAAACCGCCGGGCGAGCGAGCCGCCCGGCGGTCCCCCGGGCCGTCAAAAGGCGACGACCCGGGAACTTAGGAGGGGTGGGTTAGCCCCCTCGATAGTGCCCGCACACGTACTCCAGACTTCCGAACCTGATACGGGTGTACGGACGGACCCAGTGTCGCGCTCGCGCGGACATGTCGTCACTCCATTCCAGTGACGGACCTGCACGCTTGAACCGGGAGGGGGGATCGCGTATCCTCATCACGAGGTGACGAGGAGGCCATTCCCCTCCTTGGGCAGGCGCAGCGACAAATCCACCCTGCGCCCTCCCGCCTGACCATCGGCCCCGAACGTTGCAGCGTTCGGGGCCGAAACCGTTTTGGCGGTGAATCGATCATAGCCCAGCTCCCAAGGATCTGCAATCCTTGGCTTGGCAATCGGGGTTGGCCCGTGTAATCTCCCAAGTGCAATTAATGGGAGGCCGTCATGTCCGCCACATTCATCGCTGCGCTGAAGAAGGAGGCGGCCGAGGTCGAGGCTGATCTGGCCAGCGACCCTCGCTATGTCCGCCTGCAAAAGCTTCGTGAGATGCTTGCGCTTTACGGGATCGATGGCGACGCGGTTGGGGACACCGCAGCCACTCCCCGCGCCCCAAGTGCGCAACGCGAACGCGCTTCCACGCGAAAGATGTCCGGGTCGCGCGCCAAGATCCTTGAGATTGCCAGTGAGGCAATCGCGGCCGGTGGTGGAGACCCCGTTCCGACGCGTGACGTCTTTGAGTGGGTGGCCGCGCAAGGCGCCGAGATCCCGGGGAAAAGCCCCGTGAACAACTTGAGTGCTATGCTCTCAAACAGCGAACAGTTTGTGTCACACGGACGAGCGGGGTGGGTTCTGGCGACGCTGAGTGAAATTGATTTCAGCCAAGACGACGGGAGCGAGCCGCTGTCGTCCAGTGACGTGTCGGCTAGCGATGACGCAGAGCCCGATGTACCTGAGGATATTAGGGAGGTGCTATAAGCACCTCTCGTGCTGGGTCACACATGTATATAATTGCCGATGAGGGAGCCTTCGATGCATCCGCGCCTGCTTCTCCTGATCGGCGTTGCCATC
>CAYXPI010000333.1:0-2249 GCA_964467005.1 uncultured Limibaculum sp.
GGGGCGCCGGGAGGGCTCCTCGCCGGAGGCCTCGCGCGGCGCGGGGGCGCGTGGCTTGGCCGAGCCGGGGGCCGGCGCGGCTCTCGGGCTCGCGGCGGGCGCGAGGGCGAGCTTGGTGAGCTTCTCCACCGCACGCAGCTTGTCCCGCTCCTCGTCGGCGCACAGCGCGATGGCCACGCCGTCCGCCCCGTTCCGCCCGGTGCGCCCGATGCGGTGGACATAGGCTTCGGGCTCGTCGGGCATCTCGTATTGCACGACATGGCTGATGCCCGGCACGTCGATCCCGCGGGCGGCGATGTCGGACGCGACGAGCACCCGGAGCTGGCCGTTGCGGAACGCAGAGAGCACCCGCTGCCGCGCGTTCTGGCTCTTGTTGCCGTGGATCGCGCCGGCGGCGATACCGTCCTTGCCGAGGTTCTCGGTCACCCGGTCCGCGCCGCGCTTGGTGCGGGTGAACACGATGCCCCGCTCCATGGCCGGGTCGGAGAGGATCTCGGCCAGCCGCGCACGCTTGTCCCGGCTCGCGACGAACTCGACGCTTTGCTCGATCGTGGACACGGTCTGTCCCGAGCGGGCGACCTCGACGCGCTCGGGATCGCTCAAAAGCCCGGCCGCGAGCTTGGCCACCGCGGTCGGCATGGTCGCCGAGAAGAGCGCGGTGCGGCGGCGGGGATGGAGCCCGCGGGCAATCGCCTGCACCTGCTTGGCAAAGCCCATATCGAGCATCCGGTCGGCCTCGTCGAGGACGAGCGTGCGGGTCTCGTCGAGGCGCACATGCCCGGCCTCGAGGAGGTCGGTCAGCCGGCCGGGCGTCGCGATCAGGATATCGACCCCGCGGGCAAGCGTTCGGATCTGGCCGGCGCGGGACATGCCGCCGAGAACGAGGAGGCTCGAGATCCGGAGCCCGCCGCCCAATCGGCGCGCGGTGTCCTGGATCTGCACCGCGAGCTCGCGCGTCGGCACGAGCACGAGGGCCCGGGCGGTCGTGGGCCTGGCGCGGCCCTCGAGCCCGGCGAGCTCCTGGAGGATAGGCAGGAGAAAGGCGGCCGTCTTGCCGCTGCCGGTTTCGGCAAGGGCCAGCATGTCGCGCCCGGCGATCTGCGGCCCGATGGCCCGCGCCTGGATGGGCGAGGGCGTGTGGAAGGCGGCGCGGCCGAGCGCGTCGCGAAGGGGTGCGATGAGCCCGAGGCTCACCCAAGTTTCGGTCATCAAATTGCGTTCCTTTTGCCAGCACCGCGCAGCCCGGTCTCGGGCGCAACCGGCGGCCGGCGCGTTCTGTCCGCACCAGGCGCAACTGGCGATGACGTGGATTGGGGGGCGACGCTGCGGGTCGGGCCGGAGGGCCGTCATCCACCTGCGCTGTCGCGGGCGCGCCAGGATCGGTGCGCGTGGTGGGTACATGGCGCAAAACCCGCCGAACTGCAAGCGTTGCGTCCACCCCGCGGCGTTCTGAGACGGGACCACACCCGACTCTGTGTCTGGCGCATTTTCCCGGGCTGTCCGCGCGCGAGCAGGAAACGGGGCGCCTCGGGCGCACGGCGCGACCAGGCGTCTCTCCATCGACACACGGAGAACAGGCCATGGGGCTGAACGGTGAGACGATCATCGTCACCGGCGCGAGCAGCGGGATCGGAGAAGCGGCCGCCAAGCTGCTCGCCCAGCACGGGGCCAACGTCGTGTTGGGCGCACGGCGGCTATACCTGCTGCGAAAGCACGCCCACGCCATCGAAACCGGGAGCGGCCACGCGCTCGCGGTGGCGGGAGATGTCGAGGAGGAGAGCTATCACGCTGGTGTCGCGGGCGTTCGACCGGTTCGGACGGCTGGGCGGGGCCTTCAACAACGCGGGCGTGACCGGGGCGCTCGGCCCGATTCCCGACATGCAGAGCGAACTGGCACAAGGTCGTCGGTGCCAATCTGACCTCCGCCTGCTACGCAGCGAAGCATAAGGTCCCGGCGCTTCCGGCCGGAGGCGGCGGGTCGCTCGTGTTCACGTCGTCGTTCGTCGGCCACAGGATCCGCCGTCCGGGCATCGGGGCCGATGCGGCGTCCAAGGCTGGTCTCATCGGTTTGAGCCTAGTCTTGGCGGCGGGGCACGCTGCGGCGGGATTGCGTGCGAACGCGCTCTTGCCGGGCGGCACGCTGACGCCGATGGCGGGACCTCGATCAGCAAGGTCTGAGGCGTGGCGACCGCTGATGCGATCGGGAGCGGCGCGAGAACGCGGTTCGATCCTTGCCGGGTCGCGCCGGA
>CAYXPI010000334.1:0-2171 GCA_964467005.1 uncultured Limibaculum sp.
TGCCGTGCGGGCACATGTTCGTGCTGACCGAGGCGGAGGATGTCGCCGACCGGGTCGAGGCGTTCATCCATGACCTGGCGGCCGAGCCGGCCTGAGGCCATCGAACACGGCATCGGGCGCTTGGGTACCATGGCAGACGGCGACGCAATCGGGCCGATCCGGCGCACGGCAACAGGCATTCTGGCCGCCCTGGCCCTGGTCTTCGCGCTCAGCTTCACGGTCGAGGATCCAGGCTTCACGGTCCTGCTGATCCGGTCGATGGCCGAGGCGGGCATGGTCGGCGGCCTGGCCGACTGGTTCGCGGTCGAGGCGCTCTTTCGTCATCCACTCAATTTGCCGATACCGCATACCGCGCTGCTGCCGCGCAACCAGAAACGGGCGGCCAACAGCATTGCCCGCTTCATCGACGAGCACTTCCTCGCGCCTGACCAGGTGCTGGTCCAGGTGCGGAACACCAATCCTGCCCGGCTGGCGGCCGCGTGGCTCTCTGACCGCTCGAACGCGAAATTCGTGGCGGCCGAGCTCTCCTTCACGCTGCGGCTCTTCCTGAACCAACAGCTCGAGCGTGGCGTCCGGATCGGCGCGAGCACGGACATGCGGGCGTTTCTCAAGGACGTCGCCCAGCCCGACGACCTGTCCGGCACCATTTCCGCCTTCCTCAAGGAGACGGTGCGCAGCAGGCTGATGGACGACATCATCGCCGAAGTTCGCGCGGTGCTCGACCAGAACCGGGACAAGGTCACCGAGATCGTGCAGGATCGCAGCCGCTGGTGGATCGCCTCGACGGTCGATCGCGGGTTCGTCAAGCTGCTGGTCGACGGGATCCTGTCGATCATGGACGAACTCGCGGATCGCGACTCAGCCCTCAGGCGGGACTTCGACGGCTCGGTCATCCACCTGGTCGACGGCATCCAAAAATCTGGACGCATCGCCGCCTTCATCGCTGACGGCCAAGAGAAGTACCTCGCCTCCCCAGCCTTCGCCGCCGCCATCGACACGCTCGTGGCGAAGATTCTCCGCCAGATCCAGGACAAGCTCGACGAGCACCCGGACGGCGCGGCCGAGTTCATGGCTGGCGCCATCGCCGAGTTCGCGGAGAGCCTGCTGGACGACCCCGCTCTGCAGGAGGAGCTCAACGAGCGGCTGGTCGCCGGCGCCGGCGCTTTTGTGGAAGCCGCCCGCCCCGCGATCGTCGCCTACATCACGCAGGTCATCGAGGAGTGGAAGAGCGATGATCTTGTGGCGCGCGTCGAGCAGGAGGTCGGCTACGACCTTCAGTTTATCCGCATCAACGGCGCGGTCCTCGGTGCGCTGGTCGGCGGCGCGCTGCACCTGATCACAAGCGGCCTCCACTAGACCCGGTTCAAACCGCCTTGGGGAAAAAAATTTCTCGTGCATCGCGCGTTTCCATGTTGCACTGCACCATAGGACACCTTACGTTCACGTCATCCGACGAGAGGGAGACCTACCATGACCGAGACCGTGGAAATGACCGAGACCGTGGAAACCAAGAGTGACATGAGCATGCTGCCCCAGACCGAAACCGCGTCGAAGATGTTCGGCGCCCTCTTCGCCGCCAGCCGCAAGGCTGTGGAAGGTGTCATCGAAGTCGACAAGGCGCTGATCGGCTACGCCCGTGACGCCGTGACCGGCTATGTTGAGCTCGGCAAGGAAACCATGCAGGCGAAGAGCCTGAACGAGCTCCTCGACCTGCATGTCGCCCGTGCGCATTCCCGCATCGAGACGACCGCTGCCAACACGCGCGAGATCATCGAGCTGACCCGTCAGAAGGTCGGCGAGACCTACGCGCCCGTGAAGGACGTGTTCCAGACTTCGCAGTCGACTGACGCCGCGTAAGCGATTGCCGAAGCCGAAACGACCAGGCCGCCGGGGAGCACAGGCATCCCGGCGGCCATTGTTTTGCCACCGGGGCATCTGGTGGCGAGGCCGCTCTCGACGTTTCATCGAACCACTCACCCCCGGCGATCGCGTGCTGGCGGGATCGGGTCGGTGGCACGGTACCCACCAGAAACCCTGGTTGAGCGCCTTCGTTGCCGCGTTATGCAGACGATCTGTGAAGACACCTTGATCTGTCAGCCCCGCAACCCCTTTTGCACCCGCAAGTACGCGAGGCTCGGTTGTGGCCGTGACGCTCGTCAAGGCATCCTCCG
>CAYXPI010000335.1:0-2137 GCA_964467005.1 uncultured Limibaculum sp.
GCGGGCGCCACATGGGCCCCTGAGGCGAAGTCGGCCAAGTCCGAGGATGCGCTTCTGGCTCTCCGCGGTGCCGCTGCGCGCTGTCCATAGAGCCCGTCCAGCAGTGCCTCGGAGCGGACGGCTTGGAAGACGATGCTCTGATTGAGACCGGTTCACCCATGTCTTTCGGAACAGACCGACGAGCCCACGCAAAACGAACCGTATCCGCTCAAGGCTCATTGGGAATGGCGGAAACCATGTCAATCTCTGCCGTCGAGCGCGCCGCAGCGTATGGACAAAATCGGACTCGAAACGGTCAGGTGCAATGCAGCAAGACATTACCCAGCCCGCGATGCGGATCTGGTCATTGGAAGCAAGGGCAGTATAGGGGCGTCGACGCGGTGTCGGCGCTTGGGCCGGTTCAGGAGGGCCAATCGCTACGCCCCCTCCTTCGGTCTCTGCCTTTCTTGATTCGAAGGCCTGACATCATGCGATCAGTGCCAGCGCCAGTTCGTTGTCCGGCGCTGAAGATGCACTCCAACGAATTCACATACTCGGATTGTCCAAGACCTTGATGAACTCCATGCGGTAGATCACTTCCTCACCGGTTGCTGGATCGACCCCTGGTGCGCCACTGATCGTCAAACGGTCGCCATCCAGTGTGAACGGACGCGACAGCAGGCCCTGCCAATTCGGGTTCCAAGAGCCATCGACGTCATGCAAGACACGGTCGTCCTCAAGCGTGAAAGAGGCGACATAGGCGAGCATATCGTCAAACAGCTGCGCCTTCTCTGGCACTGTCCAGCCCTCGGCCTTCGGCGGAGGCCGATCGCGGCGAAACACCGTCGCCATCATGCGACCGTCTCGGTGATAGGCGATGTACCCGATGGGAGAAGGACCGAGCGCGTCGGTTGTCACGCCCGTCTCCACCGACGTGCGGGTCCATGCCTCCATGCGCCACGACCCAATCAGCGCGCTGGGATCTTTCATGTTCTCTCCGTTCACCATCCGCTCAAGCCGCAGGATGATGCCCGCAAAGTCCCCGCTGCGCTACACAACCCCCGGGGGACCGGACACTATGGGCAAGAGTGGAAGGCAGCCTGGATTGCTCGGGGCACGGTGACAAGGTACATAACCCATCAGCCGGGGGATTAACCTACAACGTCACTCCACATCCAGTCTCATCTTTGAAGTCAGCGTATCATGCCAATTCCACCACTCCTCTATCGGGGGAGGCTCGCTTAGCTGAGCAACGGTCAATTGGGTGTCCCAATCCAGAAATCTTTTCACCTGATTATATGTAGACCGGCGAAAAGAGATCCTTTTTCGTGAAGTGGGGCCGCAAGATTTTCTCGAATCTCGTTTCCTTGGGCTAAAAAATCCTTGTTTCATTGCCATTTGATCCTGTGAGAGCTCCGCTTCATCAAACGCTGAGATGTACATTAGGCGCTTCCTGTCTATTAGGTAGCGCGAAAAAGCATCTGTTTCTTCTTTAAGGAGTTGCAGGCGTCGTTCGGCGAAATTCTTTCTGCGGTTGAACTGCTCCTGCCATCTTGGGAAGAGTATCGACGCAGCGATCCCGCCGGCGATGACAGTGATGATGTTTGGAAGCGCTTGCTGCAAGGCTTCAGCCCGCTTGATCCACTCGTTCAGTGTCTGCGCCAAGCAGTCGATCTTCGGTGCGATCGCCTGGATCGCCGACCATCGCGACGAACGCTCCGCCTCCTGGTCGAGGACGAGGCGCACCGCACGTTCGCGTATTTCGCGGGAAAACTTGTTCCGGGCCTTGCTCATCAGGCTCCAACCTACTCAGGAATGGGAGCCTCCGGCAAACCCGGCGGGGTTCAGAGAGCCTCGGCAACGAGATCGCGGCAGACGCCGACCTCGGCCGACCGCTCGCATTTAGGGCGCGGCGACGGATCAAGGAAGCAACCTCCGCCAGCGCAGTTTGCTCGACCGGACCGAGCCAGACCATCCAAAGCGTCATGGCCCCCGGAGGCTCGAGTTAACTGACGCCGAACCGAGCAATAAGCTGTTGGATCAGGCGTGGGATCCTATTGCGGCCGCGGGCTCGAAGATCGGTCCCGCTCCCAGGCGTCCAGGCCGCAATCCGTGCTTCGGCCATGCGGTGCGCATCCTCAGCGCTGCTGAACGACCC
>CAYXPI010000336.1:0-2122 GCA_964467005.1 uncultured Limibaculum sp.
GTCGCGGGGGCCATGGATCGCGGTGAATCACTGAAGATCCTTCCACAATTGCCCACTCTGGAATACGTCATCCGCTTCCGGTAACCGCCTGTTAACCCTGGCGGCGTAGCTTAGCGGCATGCGCGTTTGGAAGCTCGAAGCCTGTCACGATGAAGAGCGGATCGGAAGCCGTTGGGGCTATGCCCTGGCAGAGACGGCCGAGGACGCTCTCGAACTCTGCCGAGCGACTAGCGGCCGGCCGTTGAACTGGGTCCATGAAAAACACCCCGCGATGCTCTGGCCGGGCGCACCTGGCACCAATGTGGACTGGGGAAGTTAGGCAAGAAAAACGCTCTGCCGATGATAGGTCAGATAGGCATCCTGCGCCTCTGAGAACCACCCAACGCCCTGTTCCATCGCATCTGCGAGCCCAAGGCAATCGGTGGTCTTCCTCTCGAGCGTTGCCGACACTTGGAGCGCACCGCTACGTGCGAAGGTGATGAGTCCTGTGTCAAAGAGCCGATCTATGTGGGGAGCCAAAAGAAGCCCGTTGGCGCCGTCCAGGCGCTCCTGAGCGGTCTCGCAGGCACGCCAGGGCTTGATGTGGCTAGCAATCAACAGGCGCCTGTCCTCGAGGCCTGTGACGCGACAGCGGGGTTCGAACTTCTCAACGTTTCGCCGGAACGCTCCCTGCCCTTTCCTGGCCTTGATAACCGCCTCGGCTTCGGTTCGATTGAGGGCGGGGTTTGCCTCGATGTTGGCCGCGATCCGATCCTCGATGTCTTCGACAATCCGCCGGTCATCGGCGATCTCGGGATCGGCAGCTTCAGGCGCCGGGTCAAATGATCCGAGCCGCATGAGCGTCTCGAGAAGCGCCTGGTCAATACGAGCCAGATAAGCACCCTGGTTCCCGTCTCCGGTTTCACGGATTGGCGCGTACCGGTCTGGGAGAAGCGGTCGGATCTGATCGATGTTGTCCTTCGGTCGAACTGGCGTGCGGATCGGAGTCCATGCCACAGGCACGTACCACCCATCATTCGACCAGTTCTCGCCCGCGCGGCCAAACTCGTCGGGTTTCGGCGCGCTGATCGGAAAGCCGGTAACGATCCCATAGTGGCCGATCTGCGCGCCCGCGAATGAGACAACCACATCGCCTGGACGCGCTTCACGCATGTTCTCATAGAACTGGTTGCGCGCGCCGTCGCTTCGGCGCTTGGGCGACCAAAGATAGCCGCCGTCAAGCTCCTGGCGCGCTGTCTGCTTGTGGTTTACCCACCAGAAATTATTCATGCATTCGAACCCCACCTTCTAGGAGAAGGGTGCAAAGAAAGATTGGAAAAATCCATAGATGGTGAGGATGAACCTGCCACGGCCATAAGCTGGGAGAAGCAGCAGATCGATTAATTCCCCCCTCAAATGTGGGTTTGTGCAAAAGAGCCTTTGCGGGAATGAGTGAATCGGGTAATGTGGTTTTATGATTATCTCGTTTCTCAATCAGAAAGGCGGCGTCGGGAAAACAACCCTGTCGATCAATGTCGCCGCCGCCCTTGCCCGGCAGGGCGAGAAGGTCCTTCTGATCGACGCCGACAAACAGGGCTCGGCAAGCACATGGGCGAGTCTGCGTGATGAACCGGCCTTTCAGGTCGTCAGCATGGCGCGCGAGAACATGGCTAAGGAGGCCCTGCGCCTTTCGGCCGATTTCGCCCACACCATCATCGATGGGCCACCTCATGCCGAGCAGATCGCCCGGTCCTGCATCATCGCATCCGAATTCGTGGCGCTGCCGATCGAGCCCTCGGGCCTGTCCACATGGGCCTCGGACCTAACCGTTCGCCAGGTTCGCGAGGCTCAGAGTTTCAAAGAATCCCTGAAATGTGGGTTTGTGGTTTCCCGCAAAATAGGGAAAACTGTTATCGGCCGGGAGATCCGGCAGATGGCGGCCGAAGCCGGTATCCCGATCCTGGAGACGGAAATTGAGCAGCGCGTGGCCTTCGCCGAGAGCATGACCATGGGCAGAACCATCTTCGAATGGAGCCAGGGCAGCGCCGCCGCCAAGGAGATCATCAACCTGACGAAAGAGATTAGACGCCATGTCGAAGAAGAGCTTCACAGCAGCGCCGAAGCCCAGGCCGCTCACGGCTGA
>CAYXPI010000337.1:0-2106 GCA_964467005.1 uncultured Limibaculum sp.
TCGCGCATTCGGCTCAGCAACAAGCAGCTTGTCCAAAGCCGTGGGCATCGCAGCATCGGGCTCGGCATCATCCTGAAGGGCAAGATTCGGCTGATGACGATCGGCATCGACGGCACGGTGCACCTGACCGCCATTCTCGGGCCGGGCCAGCAGTTCAACGAGGTGACCCTGTTCGCCAATGCCCGGCTCACCCACGACGCGGAGGCAGTCGGCGAGACGGAGATCCTGACGCTCACGGCGACCGAGTACGAGCGGTTCGCCACGCAACACCCCGTCATCGTCGAGGCCCTGCTCATCAGCAACGTGCAGCGCGTGCATCAGCTGATGGAGACGCTGAACGACATGCGGGCGCAGACGAAGGCGGTCGCCCTCGCCCGGGTCCTGCTGAAGAACGCGTGGCACGCCCGCGGCGACAGCAACCGGAACAGCATGGAGCTCGATGTCAGCCAGGAAGACATCGCCATGTTCCTTGGCGTGACGCGCCCTTATCTCAATCGCATCTTGGGTCAATTGTGCAGTCTGGGATTTATCGAACTGTCATACCGCAAGATAAAGATCGTCGATCTGGCAGGTCTGGCTGACTGGATACAGGACGAGCTGACTTACGAATCCGTTGAGGAATGCGTATCCCGGCAGCTCAGGGAAGAAGGCAGGGCCCTGAAGGAAGCGCAGCGCTACCAAAGCGAGAGCTGAGCCACCGGCTCTGCGCTTGGATTTTTGCGGACTGCGGCGATCCCGGAGACGGCGCGACGGAAGCAGGCCTTGCGCGGCACCTTATCCGATCATCTGGGCACCTCCGGGAACTGTCGTTTTGAGCGAAGCCGGACGCTGAGCCGGGCTCGATCTTGCTGCGGTCGGATCGGTCTGGATTCGTTTTCGGCTCCCTGATCTCGGTCGCGCGGCCCTCGGGCTCCCGCGGACGCAGCTCTTCCGGCGAGCCAGCACCATCGCTTCATGGTGTACGCGATGTTGGTAAGCATCACTGCGGCGGTCGCGCGCGCCAGGCCGATGGTCCGGATCGCCATCCCCATCGGCCCCCTCTGATGCGCAAAGATGTGCAAAGGGGTGCTCGACACGGGCGCGCACGGCGGAGTTCGCGGCATTCGCCCGGGCCGTCCGTTTCGGCATGGGCTTGCCCTCCGGCTTGCGCCGATGGATGCGGCTGACCTTGCCGATCCGGGCGAGGAACTTCTCGTTCTGCGCGGAGCGGTAGGCGCTGTCGGCCCAGACGTCGGAGGCCGTGTTGGCCGGGTCGATCAGCCCCTCGCGCAACCGCGCGCCATCATGCGCCGCGGCGTCGGTGATCCTCGCCCGGCGGATGACGCCGTGGCGGCGGTCGATGCAAATGTGGGATTTGTAGTCGAAGGCGGGCATCGCGATGTTGATCTGCGGCTTGCCGTCGGCGGCGGGCTTCGCCTTTGAGAATTTCACCGTCCAGCGCGCATCGGTGTCCTTCTGGCGCGCCTTGGCGGGCTTTTCGGGCCAGATCTCGTCGGCTGCCTTGATCGCCGCCTTTTCGGTATCCGTGTTGCGCTGACGGGGCGCCGCCACGAGCGTGGCGTCCACGATCTGGCCCGACGCCCCCGGCACGCGCCACGCGATCCCAGGACACCGGTTGCAAGCATTGTTTACTAGTAGTCAGACTCTTTGTGGCTCGTCTGTCTCCCTTGAATTGAAAGTCAATGAAAGCGGGACGAAGGAGAGGCCAGTTCGTCGGCGAGGAGGGCACGCGCCTCGAACCATCGCCGAGGTCACCACGAGCCGCGTCACGGCCCGGTCGCCGGCACGAACCGCTTGGAGGCGCGTGGGCGGCACCGCGGCGCTGTTGATCAGATCTCCTCCGCCGGCTTGGCGAGTGCGACATTCGACAGCGCCCGAGACCGAACTTCGCGGCAGAGAAAAACCCGATCGAACAACATCCCTAGCAAGCAAAAAATTGCTAGTGGGCAAACCAGGGGGAGGCACCGATGGCGCAACCAGAGAATTATTCGGTCAAGAATTTGAGCGAGCATATCGGACACGACTTCGGACAGTCGGAACCGCTCGTCATTACGCAGGAAATGATCAATGGTTTCGCCGAGGTCACCGGCGACCACCAGTGGATCC
>CAYXPI010000338.1:0-2105 GCA_964467005.1 uncultured Limibaculum sp.
TGCACGGGGCGGGCGCCTATATCTGCGGCGAAGAGACGGCGCTGATCGAAAGCCTCGAGGGCAAGAAGGGGATGCCGCGGCTGAAGCCGCCCTTTACCGCGGGCGTCGGCCTCTACGGCTGCCCGACGACCGTGAACAACGTCGAGTCCATCGCCGTGGTGCCCACGATCCTGCGTCGCGGGGCCGACTGGTTCGCCGGCATCGGCCGAGCCAACAACACGGGCACCAAGATCTTCGCCATCTCGGGGCATGTGAACCGGCCCTGCGTGGTGGAGGAGGCGATGTCGATCCCCTTCAAGGAGCTGGTCGACCGGCATTGCGGCGGGGTCCGCGGCGGGTGGAAGAACCTGAAAGCCGTGATCCCCGGCGGCGCGTCGGTGCCGCTTCTGCCGGCTGCGAGCATGGACCAGGCGATCATGGATTTCGACTGGCTCCGCGAGCAGAAGTCGGGCCTCGGGACCGCGGCGGTGATCGTGATGGACCAGTCAACCGACGTGATCAAGGCGATCTGGCGGCTCTCGAAGTTCTACAAGCATGAGAGCTGCGGCCAATGCACCCCCTGCCGCGAGGGCACGGGCTGGATGATGCGGGTGATGGAGCGGCTGGTGACCGGCGACGCCGCGGTGGAGGAGATCGACATGCTCCACGACGTGACCAAGCAGGTGGAGGGGCACACGATCTGCGCGCTGGGCGATGCGGCGGCCTGGCCGATCCAGGGGCTTATCCGCCATTTCCGCGACGAGATCGAGGACCGCATTCTGGCGCGGCAGAAGGGCCGCGTCTCCGCCGTCGCCGCCGAGTGAACGGCTCGCGCACGCCTCTGAGCCTCGCGCTCGTCGCCGCTCTCGCGGGATGCGCCGTGTTCAGCCCGCCGGGCTCGGGGGGACGGCCGGAGGCGATGCGCCACCCGGACAAGCGGTTCGCTGTGCGCTACGGGGCCGACGACTTCGTGGTGGATGTGCGCTTCATCGACGTGATCAACGAGTCCGTCATCGCGGTCCGCCAGGGTCGCGGATCGGAAGGCGACCGCCGGGAGCCGCTCGAGGTGCCGCCGAATCGAACCGTGCCGGCGGAGGTGGGCTTTGCCGACGAGGCGTACCGCGCCGTCGCGGTGGACATCGCGGATGCCATCACCGGCAAGCCGCCCATCTGCCCGCAGGGCCAGACGATGCGCCTCGCCCGTCGGGACGACGAGACGGCGCGAACGCTTTTTCGCCCGCTGCGCGCGGCGTGGGTGGTGTTCGCCTTTTGCCCGGCGCCCGAGGGGACGGTGGCCGCGCAATGAGGCATCTGGCCGAGCTCAACATCGCCCGGCTGACGGCGCCGCTCACCGATCCGCGCCTGGCGGATTTCGTCGGCGCGCTCGACCGGGTGAACGCGCTGGCTGACCGGAGCCCAGGCTTTGTCTGGCGCCTCGCCGGGGAGGGGGGCGACGCGACGGACATCGCCTGGGCGGCGGATCCCCGGGTGATCGTCAACCTCTCGGTGTGGGAGGACGCGCCGAGCCTTGAGCGCTTTGTGTTCGAGACCGTGCACCGCGCCGTCTACGCCCGCCGCGCCGAGTGGTTCGAGGCGATGGAGCGCCACCATTTCGTCATGTGGTGGGTGGAGGCCGGTCACCGCCCGGGCCTCGCGGAGGCCGCGGCGCGGCTTGCCCGTCTGGAGACCGAGGGCAGCTCCGAGCACGCCTTCGGCTGGGAGCGCGTGGGCACCGGGCTTGCGGGCCGCGCCCGCTGCGGCCCTGTGGCGGCGGAGTGACACGGTGACGGGCGGACGCGAATTGGGCACTGTCGGCCCTGGGAATGGAGGAGAGCCATGAGCGAGTTGCGCACGATCGTTATCGACGGCCGCGAGATCGAGGCCGATCCCAATCTCACGGTCATCCAGGCCTGCGAGCAGGCGGGGGTCGAGATCCCGCGCTTTTGCTACCATGAGCGGCTCTCGATCGCCGGAAACTGCCGGATGTGCCTTGTGGAGCCGGTCGGCGCGCCGAAGCCCGCCGCCTCCTGCCACCTCATGGTGCGGGATCTCCGCGGCGGGCGGAACGGCGAGCCGCCGGAGGTGCGGACGAACTCGCCCATGGTGAAGAAGGCGCGCGAGGGGGT
>CAYXPI010000339.1:0-2104 GCA_964467005.1 uncultured Limibaculum sp.
ATGAAGCGCTCGATGGAGGCGCTCATCCACCACTTCAAGCTCTACACCGAGGGCTTCCGCGTGCCCGCCGGCGAGGTGTACGCCGCGGTCGAGGCGCCCAAGGGAGAGTTTGGCGTCTACCTCGTCTCGGACGGCACCAACAAGCCCTACAAGTGCAAGATCCGCGCGCCCGGCTACCCGCATCTCGCGGCGATGGACCACATCTGCCGCGGCCATCAGCTCGCGGATGTGTCGGCCGTGTTGGGATCGCTCGACATCGTCTTCGGGGAGATCGACCGGTGATCCGCGCCGCTCTCGCCCTCGCACTCGTGGCCGGCGCGGCCGCGGCACAGGAGCCGGAACCGGCGCCCTCGGCCGCGAGCGGGCCACCGCCGGAGCGTACCACCATCGGCGCGCTGCACGCGGCGGGCTATGTCGTCGGCCCCGTGACCACTACGCCCGCGACGGATGCGGCGGTCAACCGCTTTGCCTTTGTCATGGAGCATCCGGAGGGCGAGAGCCGTCCGCTCTACGCCTGCCGGCTGATGATCGGCTCTGGCGAGGAGGAGGACGCCACCCAGTTCCCCCTCATCATGACCAACCGCTGCGCCCGGCTCGACTGAGCCCCGGGACGACCACGAGGATCGCCATGTCGCTCCGCCGCTTGCATCACGAGCAACCCGAGGCCTTCGCCTTCACCCCGGCCAACGCGGCCTGGGCCGAGGCGCAGCTGAAGAAGTATCCCGAGGGCCGCCAGGCCTCGGCCGTGATCCCGCTCCTCTGGCGGGCGCAGGAGCAGGAGGGCTGGGTCTCCCGCCCCGTGATCGAGACGGTGGCGAAGATGCTCGACATGGCCGAGATCCGCGTGCTCGAGGTCGCGACGTTCTATTTCATGTTCCATCTCAAGCCGATGGGCTCGGTCGCGCACATCCAGGTTTGCGGCACCACGCCCTGCATGCTCTGCGGCTCGGAGGCGCTTGTCGAGGTCTGCAAAGAGCGCATCGCGGCGCAGCCCCACACACGGTCGGACTGCGGGCGCTTCTCGTGGGAGGAGGTCGAGTGCCTCGGCGCCTGCGCCAACGCGCCGATGGTGCAGATCGGCAAGGACTATTTCGAGGATCTCGACGCGGCGAGCTTCGGCGCGCTCCTCGACGCCTTCGAGCGGGGGGAGCTGCCGCGCCCGGGCTCGGCCACGGGTCGGTTCTCCTCCGAGCCGGTCGGCGGGCTCACCTCGTTGGGGATGGAGCCCGCGCATGAGGCGAACGCGTCGGTCGCGCTCGCCACGGGGCTCAGGGACACGGTGGCCCGCATCGACGGGACAGAGCCCACGGCGTCCGATCTGCTGCTCGGCCGGGCGCCGCCCCAGCCTGCCCCAGCGAAGGGCCCTGCCCCCCGTGAGGAGCCGACGCCGATGCGGGGCGGCGGCGAGCCGGACCGTCCGGAGACCCCGGCCGAGCCCGGTGAACTGGCGGGCCGCCCGCCGGCGAAGGACCTCTCGGAGGACGCGGCGTCGAAGCCCGAGCTTCTGACCGAGGCCCGCGCCGGACAGCCGGACGATCTGCAGCGGCTCAAAGGCATCGGGCCCAAACTCGAGGCGCTCCTCCACAGTCTCGGCGTCTGGCATTTCGACCAGATCGCCTCCTGGAGCGATGCCGAGGTCGCCTGGGTCGACAACCATCTCGAGGGGTTCAAGGGCCGCATCCGCCGGGACGACTGGATCGGACAGGCCAAGGCCGTCCTCGCGGACAAGGGAGACGCGTGATGCTCGCAGACCAGGACCGCATCTTCACCAATCTTTACGGTATGGGCGAGCGAACGCTCGCCGGCGCCCGCAAGCGCGGGCATTGGGACGACACGGCGGGGCTCATCGCCCGCGGCCGCGACGCCATCGTGGAGGAGATGAAGAAATCCGGCCTCCGCGGACGCGGCGGTGCGGGATTTCCCACCGGGCTCAAATGGTCGTTCATGCCCAAGGGCTCGGACGGCCGGCCGCATTACCTCGTGGTGAATGCCGACGAATCCGAGCCCGGCACCTGCAAGGACCGGGAGATCATGCGGCACGACCCGCACACCCTCATCGAGGGGTGTCAGGTGGCCGCCTTCGCGATGGGCGCGCATGCGGCCT
>CAYXPI010000340.1:0-2079 GCA_964467005.1 uncultured Limibaculum sp.
CCGGCCCCGATGTGGTGAAAACCGTGACGGGCGAGATCGTCTCGGCCGAAGAGCTGGGCGGCGCGACGACGCACACCTCGAAGAGCTCGGTGGCGGACGCGGCCTTCGAGAACGACGTGGAGGCCCTCGCCGAGGTCCGGCGGCTGGTGGACTTCCTGCCGCTCTCCAACCGCGAGCCCGTCCCCGAGCGGCCGTTCTTCGACCCGCCGGACCGGCTGGAGACCGCGCTCGACACGCTGGTGCCGGAGAACCCCAACCAGCCCTACGACATGGCCGAGCTCATCCGCAAAACCGCGGACGAGGGGGATTTCTACGAGATCCAGGCGACCTACGCGAAGAACATCCTGACGGGCTTCATCCGGCTCGAGGGGCGCACCGTCGGCGTCGTCGCCAACCAGCCCATGGTGCTCGCCGGCGTGCTCGACATCGATTCGGCCCGCAAGGCCGCCCGCTTCGTCCGGTTTTGCGACTGCTTCGAGATTCCGATCCTCACCTTTGTCGACGTGCCGGGGTTCCTGCCGGGCACGGGCCAGGAGCATATGGGCGTCATCAAGCACGGCGCGAAACTCCTCTTCGCCTATGGCGAGGCGACCGTGCCCAAGGTCACCGTGATCACCCGCAAATCCTATGGCGGGGCCTATGTGGTCATGAGCTCGAAGCACCTCCGGGGCGACATCTGCTACGCCTGGCCCACGGCCGAGATCGCGGTGATGGGCGCCAAGGGGGCGACCGAGATCCTCTACCGCTCCGAGCTCGACGACCCGGAGAAGATCGCCGGGCGCACGGCGGATTACGAGGCCCGCTTCGCCAACCCCTTCGTGGCCGCGGAGAAGGGCTTTGTCGACGAGGTGATCATGCCCCACTCCACCCGCCGCCGGGTAACCCGGGCCTTCGCCGCGCTCCGCAACAAGACGCTCGTGAACCCCTGGAAGAAGCACGACAACATTCCCTTGTGACCGCTTCGTTCGACAGTGAATCATGCCTTCGTTGTCGAGAGTGGGCAGTGCATCATGAATCGGGCCACGCCGGCGCCGGTTCGCGCGGAATAGGCCGGCTTTAAGGGCTGGTCTTGCCGCGATCTTCGGGCGACGTTGGGCGTCCTAAGGGCTGCGCGACGGAGAGGACAGGGGGCTCGATCTTGCGGATCATCCCATTGCTTGCCGCGCTGCTGACACTCACCGCTTGTGCCGGTGAGGCGTTTCGGCCGGCGGCGCCTGTCGCGGCTCCGGCGGAGGACAAGGCCGGCGGCAGTGGCACCAACCTGCTGACGAGCGACGGCAAACCGGTCGAACTCGGCGGATGCACGTCGCAGCCCTATGCCATCTACCGCAGTTTCGGTCCGCGCCGGCTCGACAGGCGGGGCTACTTTCTCGGCGCGCCGCGCAGCAGGTGCTAGTGAGGCGCATGCACATGAACCAAGCCGGAGCCCTGCCGTGAGCCCGAAGTTCCATATGATCGGCGGCGGGCCGAGGCCTGTCGCGCCGTTCTCCCATGCGGTGGAGGCGGGTGGCTGGGTGGTTCTCACCGGGCAAATGCCGACCGACCCCGCGGCCCCGGACGCCCCCTTGCCCGAGGGGATCGCGGCGCAGACCCTCCGGGTGCTCCAAAACCTCGAGATTGTGCTGAAGGGGGTGGGCCTCGACCGGTCCCACATCCTCCAATGCCGCGGCTATCTCACCGAGTTCGAGCGGGACTACGCCGCGTTCAACGCGACCTATCTCACGTTCTTCCCGCCCGACCGCCTGCCCGCGCGCACCACGGTGGGCGTGACCGCGCTCGCCGTCGGCGCCCTCGTGGAGATCGACTGCGTGGCCCGCCGCCCCGACTGATGCGAAAAAACTCCGCCACGCACGACGGAGATCGCGCCCAGCTGCGTTACAGTGCCGACACGCAGATGGGGAGAGTCGACATGAAGCTCGCGACGATCGCTCTGGCCATGGCCATCACGCTGGCGCTCAGCGGCTGCTACTACCATCGCCCGGTTCTGGGCGGCGCGGCCATCGGGGCCGCGGCCGGCGCGGTGGGGGGCGCCATCGTGGGCGCGCCGGCCATCGTCACGCGCGGGCCAAACTGCCCGTA
>CAYXPI010000341.1:0-2043 GCA_964467005.1 uncultured Limibaculum sp.
AGGGCGAGCTCCTCAGCCATACGCCGCTCACCCTGGCCGAGACCGCCTCGGTCTTCGGTGAGATGCTCACCTTCCGGCGTCTCCTCGCGGCCGAGACCGACCCGGCCAAGCGCAAGGCGCTCTTGGCCTCAAAGGTCGAGGACATGATCAACACGGTGATCCGTCAGATCGCGTTCTACGAGTTCGAGCGGCGGATCCACGCCGAGAGGCGGGAGGGCGAGCTCACGGCCGAGCGCATCGGCGCGATCTGGATGGCGGTGCAGGGGGAGAGCCTGGGCCCCGCCGTGCGGCTCGGCGCGGGCTACGAGACGTTCTGGGCCTACATCCCGCATTTCATCCACGCGCCGTTCTATGTCTACGCCTACGCCTTCGGCGACGGGCTGGTCAACGCGCTCTACGCCGTTTACGAGGCGGGTCAGGACGGCTTCGAGGAGCGGTATTTCGAGATGCTCGCGGCGGGCGGCACGCGGCACCATAAGGAGCTGTTGGCGCCCTTTGGGCTCGACGCGTCGGACCCCGCCTTCTGGGACAAGGGGCTCAGCCTCATCGCTGCAATGATCGACGAGCTCGAGGCGATGGGCTGAGGCCCGTGGCGCTCGGCCGGCGCGCGCTCCTTCTCGGCCTTCTGGCCGCCCCGGCTTGGGGCGCCGAACCGCTCCGCCGCGTGCTCTTCATCGGCAACTCCTTCACCTTCGAGCACGATGTGCCCGCACGGGTGGCCGCATTGGCGGCTGCCGACGGGCGGCCGATCGAGACCCATATGATCGCCCGCGGCGGGGCGCGGCTCGCGCTCCACTGGGCCCGGCCGGAGGTGCGCGAGACCGTCTCCTGGGGGTGGGAGGCGGTGGTGCTGCAGGATCATTCGACCGAGGCGCTCTATGCGGACCGCGCGGCGGCCGGGCGTCGCGCCGTGCGCCAGATCGCCGAGGCGGCCCAGCCGGCGGCGCTGGTGCTGGTGGCACCTTGGGCGCGCGCTCCGGGGCACCAACTCTACCGCCTCGAACCGCGACTGGGCTATGCCGGCCCCCGTACGCCGGCCGAGATGATGCGCCTCACCATGGCCCACACCCGCGCGCTCGCCGAGGCGACGGGGGCCACCCTCGCCCCCGTGGCCGCCGCGTGGGAGGCCGCTTTGGCCAAGGGTCGGCGCCTTCACCGCGAGGACGGATACCACGCCGCCCCCGCGGGCGCGGAGCTGACCGCGGCGGTGATCTGGGCCGCCCTCGCCCCCCGCCTTCCCTAACCTTTTCACCCGCTCCGGCCCATGCTAGCTCCCCGTCGGAGCCGTTCAGGAGCGTATGATGCAGGACCTCGACCCCATCCGCAGCCGCTACCTCTCGGAGGTGTCCGGCGCCCAAGACGAGGCGGCGATCGAGGCCGTGCGCATTGCGGCGCTGGGAAAAAAGGGGGAGGTCGCGCTCCTCATGCGCGAGCTCGGCCGCATGTCGCCCGAGGAGCGGCAAAGCGCGGGCCCGGCCCTCAACGCGCTCAAGGACGAGATCAACGCCGCCATCGCCGAACGCAAGGCCGCGCTCGCCGAGGCCGCGCTGGAGGCGCGCCTCGCCACCGAGTGGCAGGACATCACGCTGCCGGTGCGCCCGATGGCGGAGGGCACGCTCCACCCGGTCTCCCAGGTGATGGAGGAGGTCGCCGCGATCTTCGCCGATATGGGCTTCTCCGTCGAGGAAGGCCCGCAGTTCGAGACCGACTGGTACAATTTCGACGCGCTCAACATCGTGCCCGAGCACCCCGCGCGCACGGAGATGGACACCTTCTACATGTCCCGCGCCGAGGGGGACGCGCGCCCGCCCCATGTGCTCCGCACCCACACCTCGCCCGTGCAGATCCGGGGGATGGAGCGCCGCGGCGCGCCCTGCCGCTTCATTTGCCCGGGGCGGGTCTATCGGGCGGATTACGACCAGACGCACACGCCGATGTTCCACCAGGTCGAGGGGCTGGCGATCGACACCGACATCTCGATGGCCAATCTCAAATGGGTGCTCGAGGAGTTCTGCCGCGCCTTCTTCGAGGTCGAGGGCGTCG
>CAYXPI010000342.1:0-2026 GCA_964467005.1 uncultured Limibaculum sp.
CAAGCGCGTCATCGCCTATTCGACGTGCTCACAGCTCGGCTACATGTTCGCCGCACTCGGTGTCGGCGCCTATTCGGCAGGCGTCTTCCACCTCTTCACACACGCCTTCTTCAAGGCGCTCCTCTTCCTCGGGGCCGGCTCGGTGATCCACGCGATGCATCACGAGCAGAACATGTTCAAGATGGGCGGGCTCAAGGCGAAGATGCCCATCACCTATCTCGGCATGCTCCTCGGCACACTCGCGATCACGGGTGTCGGCATCCCGTTCCTCTACCTTCTGCATGTGCCAATCGGCTTCGCCGGGTTCGTCTCCAAGGAGATGGTGATCTGGACGACCTACGCCTCGGGCGGGAATGCCGGGATCTACACCTACATGCTGCTCTCGTTGGCCGCGATCATGACCGCCTTCTACTCCTGGCGGCTCATGTTCCTCACCTTCGGCGGCACCACCCGGGCCGACAAGGAGACCTTCGCCCACGCGCATGAGAGCCCCTGGGTGATGACCATCCCCCTCGTGCTCCTCTCCATCGGGGCGGTGATCGCGGGCATGGAGTTCTACCAGGGCTTCATCGGGCATGACGAGACGGCGTTCTGGGCCGGCTCGATCTACAATCACGAGCGCGATATGATCGTGGCGGCCGGCGAGATCCCCCCGCTCGCCAAGTTCTTCCCCTTCGCCTGCATGCTGTTCGGCGCGGCGCTGGCCTACTGGTTCTACGTGCTTCGGCCCGAGCTTCCGGCGCAAATGGCGGCGCGGCACGCCGTGCTCTACGATTTCTTGCTGAACAAGTGGTATTTCGACGAAGTGTACCGGGTGATCTTCATCCGCCCCGCCATGTGGGTGGGCCGCACCCTCTGGAAGCTGGGCGACGGGCGGACGATCGACGGGATCATCAACGGGATCGCCATGGGGGTCGTGCCCACCCTTACGCGCTTCGCGGGGCGGGTGCAGTCCGGCTACGTGTTCCACTACGCCTTTGTGATGCTGATCGGCGTCTCGGCGCTGGTCACCTGGTTCGCGGTGCGGGGCGGCCTCGGGGGGGCTGAGTGATGTCGAACTTCGAGAGCGTGCTCACGCTCCTCACCTTCCTGCCGGCACTCGGCGCGCTCGCGCTCATCATCTTCCTCCGCGGCGACGACGAGGCGTCCCAGCTCAACGCCAAGCGGCTGGCGCTCCTCATCACCTCGGCCACCTTTCTCGTTTCTCTCGGGGTTTTGTCCTCCTACAACCCGGCCGATCCGGGCTTCCAGTTCGTCGAGGAGGGCGAATGGATCGGGGGGCTCACCTACAAGATGGGGGTCGACGGCCTGTCGCTGCCCTTCGTGCTGCTCACCACCTTCTTCTTCCCGCTCACCCTCTACGCGTCGTGGACCGTGACGCACCGGGTGAAGGAGTATATGGCGGCGTTCCTGCTCTTGGAGACGCTGATCATCGGCGTCTTCACCGCGCTCGACATGGTGCTCTTCTACCTCTTCTTCGAGGCGGGGCTCATCCCGATGTTCCTGATCATCGGCATCTGGGGCGGCAAGGAGCGGATCTACGCGGCGTTCAAGTTCTTTCTCTACACGCTGCTCGGCTCGCTCCTGATGCTGGTCGCGATGATCTACATGTACGCGGATGCGGGCACGACCGACATCGCCGCGCTTCTGCGCCACAGCTTCGACGCGACGGAGATCGAGTTCCTCGGCTACACCATCCCGGGCGGGGTGCAGACGCTCCTCTGGCTTGCCTTTTTCGCGAGCTTCGCCGTCAAGATGCCCATGTGGCCCGTGCACACCTGGTTGCCGGACGCGCATGTGCAGGCGCCCACCGCGGGCTCCGTGATCCTGGCCGCCATTCTCCTCAAGATGGGCGGCTACGGGTTCCTGCGCTTCTCGCTGCCGATGTTCCCCATCGCCTCCGAAATCATGACCGGCTTCGTCTTCTTCCTGAGCGTGGTGGCCATCGTCTACACATCGCTCGTGGCCCTCATGCAGGAGGACATCAAGAAGCTCATCGCCTACTCCTCGGTGGCGCATATGGGCT
>CAYXPI010000343.1:0-2019 GCA_964467005.1 uncultured Limibaculum sp.
CCCGGCATCGCCATCGGCATCATCATGCCGCCGCCGCCGGAGGCCGCCTCGACGCCCCAGTGGTCCTCGAGCATCTTCGCGAGCTCCGCCACCTCGAGCACGGTGAGGTTCGACAGCTCTTCCTTCAGTTTTTCGAGATCAGCCATGTGTCTGTCCTGTCAGTCTTGCGGTTCCGTGTGAGCCCGTCTCGGGCACGCCGTCTCAGGGGCCCCGTCAGGCCGCCTCGTTCTCTTTGAGCTTGGCCTCGTAGGCCGCGAGCACGCCGAGGAGCTTCGCCGGCGGGGCCTTGAGCACGCCCGCCATCTTGGTGGGCGGCGCCTTGAGGACGCCCGCGAACTTGCCGAGCGGCGCCTTGAGGGTGCCGAGCAGCTTCGCGCGAAGCTCGTCGATCGAGGGCATGTCGGCCAGCGCCTTCACCCCCTCCTCGTCGAGAAGCTGACCGCCGAGGACGCCGCCGATAACGATGAACTTTTTGTTCTTCTTGGCGAATTCCGTGGCGATCTTCGAGGCGGCGACCGGGTCCTGGCTGTAGCAGATCCCGGTCGGTCCTTTGAAGAGGTCCTTGCCGACCTCCTGGGGCTTGCCGTCGAGCGCGATCTTGACGAGCCGGTTCTTGGCCACCTTGAAGCGGGCGTCGCCCTCGCGCATGGCGAGGCGCAACGCCGACATCTCGGCCACCGTCATCCCCGAATACTGCGCGACCACGATCACGCCCGAGGTGTCGACGATGTCCGAGAGCTCCGCGACGGCCGCAGATTTCTGAGCTCTATCCAAAGTCACTCTCCAGCTTGGGGCCTCGGGATCGCACCCCTCGGCCCCGGTCCGCCCGCCGCGCGCCCGCGACGGGCCCTCGTCGTCTGCCCCGGGGTGGAACCGCTGTGGGGGTCGCCCCCCGCATCGTCTTCACGCCCCGTCTATGGCCGGACTTCCGCTTGCAAGCCGCCGGCCGTCTCGGACAGGTGGGGGCCGGAGCCCCCGGCACCCCCCAATGAGGGGGGATCTCGTCACTCCGCCGCCTGCGCCTCCGGCGCGGCCAGGCTGTCGAGCGTGATCGCAAGGCCCGGGCCCATGGTCGAGCTCACGGACACCTTCTTGAGGTACTGGCCCTTGGCGCCCGAGGGCTTCGCCCGGTTCACCGCGTCCAAGAGCGCGCGGATGTTGCCCGCAAGCTTGTCCACCTCGAAGCTCGCCTTGCCCACGCCCACATGGAGAAGCCCGACCTTCACCGTGCGGAACTCCACCTTGCCGCCGCGCTCGGCCTCGACGGCGCCCTTCACATCCATCGTCACGGTGCCGGTCTTGGGGTTGGGCATGAGGCCGCGGGGGCCGAGGATTTTGCCGAGCCGGCCGACGATCGGCATCATGTCCGGCGTCGCGATGCATTTGTCGAAGTTGATCTCGCCGCCCTGGATCGCCTGCATGAGATCCTCGGCGCCCACGATGTCCGCGCCCGCCTCCTGGGCCTCCTCGGCCTTGGGCCCGCGGGCAAAGACGGCGACGCGCACGGTCTTGCCCGTGCCATGGGGCAGCGAGACCGCGCCCCGCACCATCTGGTCCGCGTGCCGGGGGTCGACGCCGAGATTGATCGCCACCTCCACCGTCTCGTCGAACTTCGCTGTCGCGTTCGCCTTCACCAGCGCCACCGCCTCGTCGAGCGGCAGCGGGCCCTTGCCCTCGGTGTTCTCGCGAATGGCCTTCATGCGCTTGGAGAGCTTCGCCATCACTTCACCTCGATGCCCATGGACCGGGCGCTGCCCAGAATGATCTGCATCGCCGCCTCGACCGAGTTCGCGTTGAGATCCTTCATCTTGGCCTCCGCGATCTCCTGGATCTGCGCGCGGGTCACCGTCGCCACCGTCTCGCGCCCCGGGGTCTTGGCGCCGGATTTGAGCTTGGCCGCCTTCTTGAGGTAGTAGCTCGCCGGCGGGGTCTTGATCTCGAAGGTAAAGGACTTGTCCGCGTAATAGGTGATGACGGTCGGGCACGGGGCGCCCGGCTCCATCTCCTGGCTCTTCGCGT
>CAYXPI010000344.1:0-2016 GCA_964467005.1 uncultured Limibaculum sp.
TGACCCGCTGCATCTCCTGCACCCGCTGCGTGCGCTTCATCACCGAGGTGGCGGGGGTGTCCGAGCTCGGCCAGACGGGGCGCGGCGAGGATGCGGAGATCACCTCCTATCTGGGCGAGATCCTCAAATCCGAGATGCAGGGCAACATCGTCGATCTCTGCCCGGTGGGCGCGCTCACCAACAAGCCCTATGCCTTCTCGGCCCGGCCTTGGGAGCTGACCAAGACCCAGTCGATCGACGCGATGGACGCGCTCGGCTCCAACATCCGGATCGACACCCGCGGCCGCGCCGTCATGCGTGTGCTGCCGCGCAACCACGATGGCGTCAACGAGGAGTGGATCGCCGACCGCACCCGCCATGTGGCCGACGGCTTGGCGCGCCAGCGCCTCGATCGCCCCTATGCCCGGCGCAACGGGCGTCTCACCCCGGTCTCGTGGGACGAGGCGCTGGGAATCGCGGCCGAGCGCATCCAAGCCGCCGGGCAGAACGTGGCGGCGCTGGCGGGCGATCTCGTCTCCGTGGAGCCAATCTTCGCGCTCAAAGGTCTCCTCTCTGGCGTGGGCTCGGTGCGCCATGAGGCGCGGCAGGACGGCGCGGCCCTGCCCGCGGGGCTGGAGCACCGCGGGGCCTATGTGGGCACCGGGCGGATCGCGGATCTCGACACCGCCAAGGGCATTCTCCTGATCGGCACCAACCCGCGGTCCGAGGCCCCGGTGCTCAACAGCCGGATCCGCAAAGCCTGGCTCGCCGGAGCCGAGGTCGCGCTGATCGGCGAGGATGTGGATCTCACCTACCCCACCTGCTGGGTGGGCGAGGGGCCGGCAGCCTTTGCCGGCGAGGCGATCGCCGGCGTCGAGCGCATGATGTCCGAGCTTGGCGACGGCGTGATCGTGCTGGGGCAGGGGGCGCTCACGCGGGCCGACGGCACGGCCGTGCTCGCGCGCACGCTCGCGCTCGCCGAGGCGACGGGCGCGAAGCTCCTCGTCCTTCACACCGCCGCGGCGCGGGTCGGCGCCCTCGATCTCGGCTTCGTGCACGACGGCGGCTGGGACGGCGCGCTCGACGGGGCCGAGGTCGTTTACAATCTCGGCGCCGACGAGCGGGAGATCCCCGCCGGGCCCTTCGTGATCTACCAGGGTCATCACGGCGACCGGGGCGCCCACCGGGCGGACCTCATCCTGCCGGGGTCGGCTTACACCGAGCAGCCGGGCATCTACGTCAACACCGAGGGGCGGGTGCAGATGGCGCTCCGCGCCGGGTTCCCGCCGGGCGACGCCAAGGAAGATTGGGCGATCCTGCGCGCGCTCTCGGGCCGGATGGGCGCCCCGCTCCCCTATGACAGCCTCGACGCGCTCCGCCGCACGCTCCTCGCGGCGCACCCGCATCTGGGCGAGATCGACCGGATCGCCAAGGCCGCGCCCGTCGCCCTGGCCGCGGGGCCGCTCGGCGAGGCGCCCTTCCGCGCGAGCCCGTTGGACCATCACCTGGCAAACCCCGTGCTCCGCGCGAGCCCGCTCATGGCCGAGCTCTCCCGGCTGGCGCGAGAGCGCGCCGAAGCCCCCCTGGCGGCCGAGTAAGGAACCCCACCCATGGCCTTCTTCGAGAGCGATTTCGGCACCTTCCTCATCATCCTGGTGCAGTGCCTTGTGGTGACGGTGTCGATCCTGGTCAGCCTCGCCTTCCTCCTCCTCATGGACCGGAAGGTGTGGGCCGCCGTGCAGCTCCGCCGCGGACCCAATGTGGTGGGGCCCTTCGGCCTGCTCCAGAGCTTTGCGGATTTTGGGAAGTTCGTGCTGAAGGAGATCGTGATCCCCGCGGGCGCAGACCGGGTGGTGTTTCTGATCGCGCCGCTCATCTCCTTCGTGCTGGCGGTGATCGCCTGGGCCGTGATCCCGTTTGCCGAGGGCTGGGTGGTGTCCGACCTCAATGTGGGCGTCCTCTACATCTTCGCGATCTCGTCCCTCGGGGTCTACGGCGTGATCATGGGCGGCTGGGCGTCCAACTCGAAATACCCCT
>CAYXPI010000345.1:0-2016 GCA_964467005.1 uncultured Limibaculum sp.
GCTGTCGATGTCGATTTTGCCGTCCATGTACCAGTCGACGATTTTCGGCACATCAGTGCGGCCGCGCGCACCGCCGAATGCGGTACCGCGCCAGGACCGGCCGGTGACCAGCTGAAACGGCCGGGTGCTGATCTCCTGACCGGCGCCGGCAACGCCGATGATGATCGACTCGCCCCAGCCTTTATGGGCGCACTCCAGCGCCATGCGCATGGTCTGGACATTGCCGATGCACTCGAAGGAGTAATCCGCACCGCCCTTGGTCAGATCGACCAGGTAGGGCACCAGATCGCCGGCGATTTCCTTCGGATTGACGAAATGGGTCATGCCGTAGCGCCGGCCGATGGCGTCCTTGGCCGGGTTGATGTCGACACCGACGATCATATCGGCGCCGACCAGGCGCGCGCCCTGGATGACGTTCAGACCGATGCCGCCGAGGCCGAAGACGACGACATTGCTGCCCGGTTCGACCTTGGCGGTGTTGATCACCGCACCGATGCCGGTGGTGACGCCGCAGCCGATGTAGCAGATCTTGTCGAACGGCGCGTCCTCGCGGACCTTGGCGAGCGCGATCTCCAGCAAGACGGTGTGATTGGAGAAGGTCGAGCAGCCCATGTAGTGGAGGATCGGCTCGCCATCCAAGGTGGAGAAGCGGGAGGTGCCGTCCGGCATCACGCCGCGGCCCTGGGTGGTGCGAATCGCCTGGCAGAGATTCGTCTTGGGGGGGAGGCAGTACTCGCAGTCCCGGCTTTCCGGGGTGTAGAGCGGGATCACATGGTCTCCGGGCGTGAGGCTCCGCACCTCGGGGCCGACCTCGAGCACCACGCCCGCGCCTTCATGCCCGAGGATCGCCGGAAACGCGCCCTCCGGGTCGGCGCCCGAACGGGTGAACTCGTCGGTGTGGCACAGCCCCGTGGCCTTGATCTCGACGAGGACCTCGCCCGCCTTCGGCCCCTCCAGGTTGATCTCGGTCACCTCGAGCGGCTTGCCCGCCTCGAACGCCACCGCTGCCCGCGTGCGCATGGTTCTCTCCCCTCGGTCTCGCCGTGTCGCCCGGCCTCATGCGGCGAGCCTAAGCAGCTTCGCCCGGGGTCACAAGCGCGCTCTTGCCGAGGGGCGGGCAAGGCGCCGGCCGCGCCGGTGTTGGGGGGCGATGCGCGGCCGGCTGAGACATCGGGGCGACCATGGCGAGGCTGACCCGATGCCACGTTGAGGCGGTGCTCCGACGGCGGGGAGGGACGAGACCGCCGTCGGAACCGGGAGTCGCAGGGGTGGGCCACACACACACATTCGGCCCGAAACGCTACGCGGTCCTGCGCCGCTTCAACGTCCTGTGCCCTCAGACTAGGCGCAGTCCCGTGGTCGCGCTGTGTCGTCCGTCACAAGCCGGCGTGAAAACGACGGAAATTTCTCGAAAACCCCCTCCCCCGCGCAGGAAGACTGCGCGGGGGAGGCCATTCCCGCAATGGGTCACAGGCGCGCGCTCAGGCGGGCGCGGCGCGGGCCCCGCGGCTGAAGTGGAGAACGAGGGCGAGATCGACCAGCGTGACCACGAGGTTCCAGGCGTAGAGCCAGAACACCCAGCTGAGCTCCCCGGTCTCGCCGGCGAGGGCGAGCTTGGAGGCGAGGCCGAAGACATACCCGACGCAGATGAGAACCACGAAGACCGGGCTCTTGCCCACCGCCGCGCGGACCCGGAGCATCCGGGCGATCGACCAATACCAGCTGATCGAGAAACAGATCAGCATCGTCGCTTCGAAAACTTCGTAGGGCAGCATGACTCGTCTCCAAATCGGCCCTCGCGTCCAGCCCACGAACACGAGAATGGAGGGGACAGATGCCAAGTCCGTGACACCCGGCATCCCAATAATGGAAATATATCTCGAATTCTTTGCGTTCGGGGCAACGGCGGGGAGCCCGGCCCGGCGATGCGATGCCCGCCCACGGCCCGGGCGTCGGACCCCGGGGGACAACTCCCCGCGCCGCACCGCGACCGCCTCGTCGACGTCCTGGAGCGCC
>CAYXPI010000346.1:0-2000 GCA_964467005.1 uncultured Limibaculum sp.
CCGCGGCCCGCAGGCCGCCAGCGCCTTCATCGCCTTCTGGGTGTCGTCCTTCCAGCGCATCACCACCTTGCCAGAGCGGGTGGTGGTGCTCGACACCCGCGCGGCCATGTCGCCCGCGGATTTGGCGGCGCTCGACCACGAATTCCCGAGCTTGTAGCCGTCGAAGGCGGTCTCCGCCAGCTTGGCCAGCCGCTCGAGGTTCTTCACCCCCGCCGCCGCCTGCATGGCCTCCAGGTTCTTCTTGGCGTCCTTGGCCCAGGCCTTGCCCGCGCGCGCGGTGGTCTGGTTTTCGCCGATGCTGGTGGCGAGATCGTTGATCTCCTTGGCCAGCGCCTCCAGCTCTTTCCGGCCCTCCGGCCCGAGCTGGCCCTTCACTTGGTTCATGTTGTCGAGCGCCTTCGTCAGCTTCTCGCCGGCCTTGATGCTCTTGGCGAAGATGCCGTCCACCTTGCCCTCGTAGAATTTCAGCTCCTTTTTGGTGTCGATCAGGCTCGTCTTGCCCGCCTTGCCGAAGACGATGAGAAGGAGCGCGTCGCCCACCTCCTTGCCCTTGGCCTTGGCCTTGTTCTTCTTGAAGTTGGTGCCGAGGGTCTTCAGCTTGTCGTTGATCTTGGCCTGCTGGCCGTCGAGATCTGCGCTCAGCTTCGCCACCTCATCGGCGAGCTTGATCGCGTCCTTCATCAGCGAGTGCCAGGCGAGGACGTCGAGCCCGCCTGTCGACACCAGCTTGATCACGTTGAGCGTCATCGCGCTGATCTTGAGCGAGGTGTTGATCACCAGGTCGCGCTTGAACTTCTGGTACGACTTGAGCTGGTCCTTGATCTTGTTAAACGCCGCCGGCACCGCCTTCTTGATGTCCGCCTCGGTCTTCTGCACCAGCATGGCCAGGCCCGTGTTGATGTAGGTCTCGGCGTTGGTCTTGGCGATGTTGAGCTGCGTCATGTCCTTGTCCTTCTCGAACTTGGCATGCGCGGTCTTGATCATCTTGTTCATGTCGGCGACGGCCTTGGCGGCGGTCGATTTCATGTCTTTGTAGAGCGCGCTCGCCACCTCGGTGAGGATGGCGTGAACGGTCGCGTTCTTGTGGACCTCGTTCATCACCTCGTCGGGCAAGCTGACGGTCACCTTGAACTCGGTCTTGTCCATCACGATCAGGCTGTCGTCGACCAGCGGTTTGACGTCCTTCCACCAATCCGCCTGAATAATCGTAAAGTTGCCCATAGTCTCGCTCCTCCTGTTACCTGGCCAGCACCCCTCTGGCCGTCTGTGCGAAGTTGCAGATATGGAGGAGTTGAGCGGTCACAATATGACCGAACCGAGATGAAACCGGGTCGATACACTTGAGCCCGACGTGAAACCGAGTGGACCAGGTGCCGCCGCGTCAGGCCGCCTGCGGCACCGGGATTGCGGCCCCGTCCTCGCCGAAGAGCCGCAGCTTGCCGGGCTCGAGATCGACGCCCACGCCGGTGCCCTCCTCAGGGGGGCGCGCGTCGCGGAGCCGGACCACCAGGCGGTGCATCTCCCGGTCGCGCAGCACGTCGACATGCACGAAGATGTCCGAGCCCAGATGCTCGACCAGTTCCACCGAGCCGCCGAGCGGCGTGGCGCCCACGGGGCGGAGGATGAAATGCTCGGGCCGCACCCCGATCGAGACCGGCGTGTCGTCCGGCCGGTCGAGATGGCAGAAGCCCACATCGCCAAACCACACCGCCCCGTCGCGCACCGTGGCGGGCAGGATGTTCATCGCCGGAGAGCCGATGAAGCCCGCGACGAAGAGCGTCGCCGGGCTTTCGTAGAGCTCCATCGGCGTGCCCACCTGCTCGATCTTGCCGCCGTTCATCGCCACCAGCCGGTCCGCCAGCGTCATCGCCTCCACCTGGTCGTGGGTGACGTAAAGCGCCGTGGTGCCGAGCTCGCGCTGCAGCCGCTTGATCTCGAGGCGCATGGAGACGCGCAGCTTGGCGTCGAGATTGGAGAGCGGCTCGTCGAACAGGAAGAGC
>CAYXPI010000347.1:0-1997 GCA_964467005.1 uncultured Limibaculum sp.
TGGTGGGCCGCGGGCGCAAGGCCGCCAAACGCGCGCTGCCCGAGCGCTTCGAGCAGGCGATCGACCGCTGCGCCATGAAGGTTGGCGCGCGGGACAGCGACGCCTACCTTAACGAGATGCGCAAATCCGAGCCGATGGAGCGCGCGGGCGAGCCCGACGCCATCGCCGCCGCCGAGGCCGCGCGGATCGACGCCGAATACGACAGCGAGCGCCTGAAAGCGCTCATCGCCAATGACGGCTGGGCCGAGCCCCGCGCCTGAGACCCACGCCCACCGCCACGCCCGAGGGAGGCAGCCATGGCCACGATCTTCGATTTCTTCAGCGCGCGCAAAACCTCCGCGGCCCCGTCGGCCGCCCCGGTGGCCGAGTTTCTCAAGGGCTTCTCGCTCGAGGTGATGCCGCGCACGGCCGCCAAGGTGGAGAGCTTCCGCGCGATCCTGCCCGCGGGCACCCGCGTCTACATCGCCCATATCGAGGGCACCCCGATCGAGGACATGGTGGCCACCGCCAAGCGCATCGCGGGCGAGGGCTTCCCCGTGATGCCCCACTTCCCCGCGCGCATCATCGCCGACCAGGCGACGCTGGCGGACTGGATCGCGCGCTATCAGGGCGAGGCCGGGGTGGATCAGGCGCTCCTCCTCGCCGGCGGGGTCGACACGCCGATGGGCGACTTCCACTCCTCCATGCAGCTCCTCGAGACCGGGGAGTTCGACCGCGCGGGCTTCACCCGGCTCCATGTGGCGGGCCATCCGGAGGGCAACCGCGACATCGACCCCAAGGGCGGCGAGCGCGTGGTGATGGAGGCGCTCGGCTGGAAGCAGGCCTTCTCCGAGCGCACCGATGCCGCGATGGCCATCGCCACCCAGTTCGTCTTCGAGGCCGAGCCCGTGATCGCCTGGGAGGGGCGCCTGCGCGACGCCGGCGTGACCCTGCCGATCCACATCGGCGTGGCCGGGCCCGCCAAGCTCCAGACGCTCATCAGATTCGCCATGGCCTGCGGCGTCGGCCCGTCCTTGCGCGTCCTCCAGCGCCGGGCGGCGGATGTCTCCAAGCTCCTCCTGCCCTTCACGCCGGAGGAGGTGATCCGCGACCTCGCGGCCCACAAGGCGCGGCACCCGGAGTTCGGCGTGGAGGCCGTGCATTTCTTCCCCCTCGGCGGGATCTCCAAGACGGCCGAGTACACCGCCGAGGCCACCGGCCAGGCCGCCCGCGCCGCCACCGCCTGACACCCCAGATCCGAGGGACCCCCATGACCCGCACCACCGTCGAATCGCTGTCGAAAACCGTCGTCATCGGCTTCGACCAGCCGTTTTGCGTGATCGGCGAGCGCATCAACCCGACCGGGCGCAAAAAGCTCGCCGCCGAGCTCGAAGCCGGCAATTTCTCGACCGTCGAGAAGGACGCGCTCGAGCAGGTGCAGTGCGGGGCGACCGTCCTCGATGTGAACGCCGGCGTGGTCTACAACTCGAACCCCAACCCCAACGAGACCGAGCCGCCGCTCATGGTGAAGATGATCGAGCTCGTGCAGGGCTTGGTCGAGGTGCCGCTCTGCATCGACAGCTCGGTGCCCGAGGCGCTGGAGGCGGGGCTCGCCGCGGCCAAGGGACGGCCGCTCCTCAACTCGGTGACCGGCGAGGAAGAGCGGCTCGAGCGCGTGCTGCCGCTGGTCAAGAAATACAACGTGCCCGTGGTGGCGATCTCCAACGACGACACCGGGATCTCCGAAAACCCGGATGTGCGCTTCGCCGTCGCCAAGAAGATCGTGGAGCGCGCGGCGGACTATGGCATCCCCGCGCACGACATCGTGGTGGACCCGCTGGTGATGCCGATCGGCGCGATGGCCACGGCGGGGCAGCAGGTCTTCGCGCTCGTGCGCAAGCTCCGCGAGGAGCTCCAGGTCAACACGACCTGCGGCGCGTCCAACATCTCCTTCGGCCTGCCCAACCGGCACGGGATCAACGCGGCCTTCCTGCCGATGGCGATCGCGGCCGGCATGA
>CAYXPI010000348.1:0-1996 GCA_964467005.1 uncultured Limibaculum sp.
GCGGTCAGCATGATGATCGGCGGCGATCCGTCGCGCGCGAGACGCCGGCAGACCGAGACGCCGTCTTCCCCCGGCAGCATGACGTCGAGCAGGATCAGGTCGGGACGCTGGCGAGCGAGACGCGCATCCATCTCCGCCGCGGTCGCCGCGGTGTCGAGATCGAAGCCCTCCTGCGCAAGAAATCCGCCGAGCAGCTTGCGAATGCCCGGATCATCATCGACAAGCAGAATGGAGTGGCGCAGCGGTTTCATGCCCTGTTTCTGCGCCGCGATCCCGCACGCAGGCAAGTCAATCCGACCTCCGTTACAAACCGTTACGCCGTCGCGACGTCCCGTTGCAGGCCCGGCAAAAGGCCGTGACCTCCGCACGCCAGGACTGCCCCCCACACAACGCTGCAACACACGGAGGCGCAGATGCGGTTCGGCAGGCTCTTTTCCTTCCTCCATGAGATCGCCGGCGGCGGCCCGGACGCGGGCACCCCGGTCCTGGATCCGTCCCAGGGCGCGCTGATCTCGG
This sequence comes from uncultured Limibaculum sp., assembly GCA_964467005.1. GTDB lineage: Bacteria > Pseudomonadota > Alphaproteobacteria > Rhodobacterales > Rhodobacteraceae > Thermohalobaculum. Next base: position 517 of record CAYXPI010000348.1, read on the forward strand.
CGAATTTCGGTCTCGACGACGGGATCGGCATGATGGGTCTCGACGGCGTGCCGGTGGTCTTCGAGACGGAACTCGATGCGGGTTCGCTCGATGCTGGAGACTTCGTGGTGACCACCGCGTCCGGAGAGACCGGCCACGTGATGGTTGCCACCCTGTTTCCGGCGACGGACGCGGGCGAGCGGCGCACCGTGGTGCTGATCGGCGATCTCGGCTCGGCCGATGACCAGCCCGTCACGGTCGAGGTGGTCGGCGATGTCTATTCGCTCGACGGGACGGTGAATTACAAGGGCGCGGTCGTGGAGGTCGCGCCGCTCGAGGCCGGCCCGCGCCTCGTCTATGCCGAGATCCTGCCGGAGGACGCGTTCGGCACCGCCGATGTGGGCACGATCCCCGAGGACGGCGGCACCGTCATCCGCACGATCTGGAGCGGCGGCGTGGTCGGGCCCGACGGGGAGGAGCTGGACGAGGCCTCGCTCGAGGCCTTCACCGTCGCCGTTGAGCTCGAGACCGGCGAGATCGTCGAGGTGCACCCGGTCGCGATGAGCGACCTCGACGACCACGACAACAACCAGCTGCTCTACCTGCCGGTCGAGGGCACGCCTCTTACGGTCTCGGTCGAGGCCGGGCGGGCGGCCGACCCGCGCGGCGATCTGAACGAGGCGACATCGGTCGAGATCCAGAGCCCGGAGGCGGCGGACCCGGCGCCGTACGACACAATGATCTATTTCGGCGACAGCTTCACCGACAGCGGCGAGATCTTCGCCCTCACGGGCGAACTGCTGGTCGAGCCGCTGCCCTCGCCCGAGTTCGGCTATGACGGACAGGTCTCGAACGGCCCGGTCTATGCCGATATCGCGCCGGACCTGCTCGGGATCGAGGCGGAGAACGTGCTGAACTACGCCGTGGGCGGCGCGCGCGCCGTGGGCGAGCAGGATATGGGCGCGCTCCTGGCAAGCTCGCCGCTCGCCCGGCCGGATCCCAACCCGGAATTCACGAGCTACGACATCAATCTCGGCGCCCAGGTCGACCGGTTCCTCGAGGATGCGGCAGACATGGGCGATCTCTCGGGCACTGCGGCCTCGATCACCATCGGGCTGAACGACTTTCGCCAGCTGCCGGCGCTGATCGACACGGAAAACCCCAATCCCGCCGCAATCCAGGCCGCCGTCGTGCAAGTCTCCGCGGACGTCCTCGCGGCGACGATGGAGGCGGCGACCGATCTCGCGGCGGCGGGCGTCGGCACGATCATCCTTAACACCCTGCCCGTCGCGAGCCGGGAGGACCCGACACCCGAACAGCAGTTCCTGAGCGGCGTCGTCGCCCAATACAACGACGCGCTTCTCGAAAGTGCCGCCGAGATCGAGGCGCTCGGCGTCGAGGTCGTGACGGTCGATTTCGAAGCGATGTTCGGCGAGCTCACCGCCAACGGCTCGAACTACGGCTTCCTCGAGACCGAGGATGCCCGCCAGGACGGCCCGCA
>CAYXPI010000349.1:0-1996 GCA_964467005.1 uncultured Limibaculum sp.
CCGGCCCCCCCCCCCCCCCCCCCCCCCCCGCCGTCGGGTGCCGGGCCGGCCGGGGAGGCGGAGGCCCGGCTCTTTGCCGACGCGGATCTCCGCCCCGTCCTCAACGCGCCGGAGCAGGTGGCGGCCTGGGGCGACCGCGGGCCCTCGGCCTTGCAGCTCGACACGGGCATGAACCGGCTCGGCCTCGAGGCCTCCGAGCTCGCGGCGCTGGGGGTGCCGGACGGCGTGCGGCTCGTGATGTCCCACATGGCCTGCGCCGACACGCCGGACCACCCGATGAACGCGGCCCAGGCTGCCGAGATGCGGCGGCTCGGCGGCGCGCTCGGCCGGCCCCTCTCCCTCGCCGCCACCGGCGGCACGCTTTTGGGCGCGGACTGCCGGTTCGACCTCGTGCGCCCTGGGATCGGGCTCTTCGGCGGGCATCCCTTCGCCGCGGCCGAGCGGGTGGTGACGCTCGAGGTGCCGATCCTCCAGATCCGCGACGTGGCGCGGGGGGAGGCGGTGGGCTACGGCGCCACCTGGGTCGCCGCGCGGCCGAGCCGGATCGCGACCCTCTCGGCGGGCTATGCGGACGGGCTGCACCGGCTTCTCGGCAACCGGGCGGCGGGGTATGTCGACGGGGTCGCCTGCCCCTTCGCGGGCCGGGTCTCGATGGATCTCATCGGCCTCGACGTGACGGAGGCCCCCGCGGCGCGCCCCGGCGGCTGGGTGGAGATCCTCGGGCCCCACCAGTCGATCGACGCGCTGGCCCTCGCGGCGGACACCATCGGATACGAGATCCTGACCGCGCTCGGCCCGCGCTACGCCCGCCGCGTCGTGTGAGGGGGGGCCTCAACGCGGGCGCCAATCCGGTGTAGGCTCTCCGCGTCCCAGTGGAGAGCCCTATGCCCGTGCCCCGCGCCGCCCTTGCCGTCCTCCTCCTCCTCGGCGCCTGTGCCGAGCCCATCCCCTATCAGCCCGCCGCGGTCTACGGCACGGGCTTTTCGGAGGTGGCGATCGAGGCCAACCGGTACCGGGTGGCGGTGCGGGGCAACGCCGCGACCCCGGTGGCGACGCTGGAGCTGCATCTCCTCTACCGCGCGGCCGAACTCACCCGGCAGTCGGGCTTCGACTGGTTCCGCATCGTGGGCCCCGCCCAGGCGACCGGCGCGGCGCCGGAGGCGGGGGCGGGCGTGGCCAGGGCCGGCAAGCGGGGCGGCCATCGCGGGGGCCACCGCAGCGGGCACCGGGGCGGCGCCCGGCCCGACTACCGCGCCCATGGCGGCTACGCGGCGCGGGCCCGGCCCAGGAGATATCGCGGGCACGCCTACCGCCGCCATTACCGGCGAAAGCGCTCGGGCGTGGTGGTCGGCGTCGGCACCGCCTTCGTCTTCGGCCCGGCGTTCTACGGCGTCCCTTACGCCTCCCCCTATTACCCCGTGCCCTATGGATATGGCGGCCCCTCGGAGATCGCGGCGGAGATCCAGATGTTCCGCGGGGCGAAACCCGCGGCGGACCCCGACGCCTACGACGCCGCCGAGGTGCTGGCCCGCCTTCGCCCCGTGATCGCGCCCTGACGTCGCGGACCGGCCCCCGGGCGCTCACTTGTGGGCACGGGGGCGCGCCGCTATGGGTACCCCCAGCCTGCCACCCGCCCGGAGCGACGCCCGATGACCCTCGCCCTCCGCCTCGTCCAGGAGGTCCTCGCCCAGATCGGCGCCGCCACGCTCGGGCTCTGCCGGGCGACGGGCGCGCTGGTGCTCTTCGCGCTCGACGCGGTGAGCCACGTCCTGCGCCCGCCCTACTATCCGGGCGAGGTGGGGCGCCAGCTTCTGCGCATCGGGTTTTTCTCGCTGCCGGTGGTGGGGCTCACCGCGCTCTTCACCGGCGGGGCCCTCGCGCTCCAGATCTATGCGGGTGGCGCGCGGTTCAACGCCGAGGCGGTGGTGCCCTCGATCGTGGCGATCGGCATGGTGCGCGAGCTCGGCCCCGTGCTCGGCGGGCTGATGGTGGCGGG
>CAYXPI010000350.1:0-1987 GCA_964467005.1 uncultured Limibaculum sp.
AGCGCCTTCATCTTCGACATCGAGACATAGGACTTGTAGGCGAGGGGGAAGAGCACCGCTTTCACCAACAGCGTGAGCAGGATGATCGCCCAGCCCATATTGCCGATGAGCAGATAGATGTTGTGGAGGAGGAAGAAGAACGGCTTGGTCAAGAAGTAGAACCAGCCCCAGTCCACCGCGTCCTCGAACTTGTCGATGCCGAAGCGGTCCTGATAGTCGCGGATCGTCTCCACCTCCTTGGCGCCGGAGAAGAGGCGTGTGGTGGTCTCGGCCGTGGCGCCCGCGGGCGCGGAGACCGTGGGCAGCAGCATCTCGGTGCGGTATTCGGGCCGGTTGCTGGGGATGAGCTTGTAGATCGAGCGGAAGTCGGTCCCCGGCTCGGGGATGAGCACGGTCATCCAGTATTTGTCGGTGAAGCCGATCCAGCCGTTCTCCTCGACCCGGGCGGCCTCGAAGAACTCGTCCTTGCGCGCGTCGAGGGTGAGCCCGTCGAAGCCGTCGGCGAAGAAACCATCCTGATAGGCGATCTCGCGGAGCACGCCGTCGGCCACGCCGATCGCGCCCTCATGGAGGATGAAGAGCCCGCCGACCTCGGGCGTGCCCCGTCGGGCGATGTAGGCGTAAGGGGCCAGCGCCACCGCCGCGTCGGTCCGGTTCTCGACCGACTGCGTGACGGTGAACATGTAGCGCTCGTCGAGCGCGATCTCGCGGCGGAAGGTGAGGCCCGCCCCGTTGTCCCAGGCCAGCGTCACAGGGCTCCCGGGGGCGAGGGGGCCGCCGGTCTCGATCTCCCACGGGGTGGCGGGGCCCGGAAGGGGGCCGGGATTGCCGTCCCCCGCCGGCAGCCAGCCATAGACAACAAAATAGGGCTGCGGCGCACGGGTGGGGTTGAGGAGCGTGACGGTCGGGCTGTCGGGCTCCACGGTCTCGCGGTAGTTCTCCAGCTTGAGGTCGTCGATCCGTCCGCCGACGAGAGATATGGAGCCGGTGAGCGCCGGGGTCTCGATGGCGATGCGCTCCACCCGGTCGAGCGCCGCCTCGCGGCTGAGCTCCACCCGGGTGTCCGGAGCCGCCCCGGACGGGGGCCGGGGGCCCTCCTCCGCCGTGGGCTCCGACGGCAGAGGCTGCGGCTCCGGCGGCGGGAACATCGCATACCAACCGATGATGACCAGCATCGAGAGCGCCACCGCCAGGATGAGGTTCTTGGTCTCGTCCTTGTCGCCCATCAGTCGGTGCCTCCCTGCCGCCCGCCAGCCCCGCGTTTGAGCGTGACTTAAGGCTTCGGTCAAGGGGATGGAACCGTCTCGGATGCGGCCTCTGCGTTAGCGAGCGGTCATCGCACGGTGATTGGAACGTCACGGGCCTCCGGTAGACTCGCGCGATGCAGCGACCATCCAGGAAGGACTTCCCATGCCCACCGACGTCTTCGGCCTCCCGCTTCTGCCGCTCATCGCCCTCGCGGGCGGCATTCTCATCCTGATCAAAGCCGATCTCCTCAATTGGGTGATCGCCATCTTCCTGATCGGCTTCGGCGTGCTCGGTATCCTGCCGGCCATCGGGGTCGACATCGGCTACGACGTCGAAACGGCGATCGAAGACGTGCAGGGCGCTGCCTCTGCCGCTGGCGGCGAGACCAGTGGCACCACGGGCACGGCGGGCACCACCTCCGAGTGAGGCGCGCGTCAGCTCAGCCAGCGTTTGCGGCGACGGTACGAGCGGACCTCGCGGAACGACTTCCGCCCCTCCTCGCCCATGCCGAGATAGAACTCCTTCACATCCGGGTTTTCGCGCAGGCTGGCCGCGTCGCCGTCCATCACCACGCGGCCGGACTCGAGGAGATAGCCGTGATGGGCGTAGCGGAGGGCCACGTTGGTGTTCTGCTCGGCGAGGAGGAAGCTCACGCCTTCCTCCTCGTTGAGGCTTTTGACGATCTCGAAGATCTCCTCCACGAGCTGCGGCGCGAGGCCCATGGACGGCTCGTCGAGCA
>CAYXPI010000351.1:0-1977 GCA_964467005.1 uncultured Limibaculum sp.
CCGCGGCTCGCGCGGCTGATCGGGCAGGCGCTCGACGGCACGCTGCCGCGCGAGATGACGCGGAAACCGCGGGTGTCGGCCGATCTGGCGGAGGGCATCCTGCAGGGGAAAAACCCGGTCCTCATGCGGCTTGCGGCGGTTCAAGAATTTCTCCGGCTCCGCGAGATTGACCCGCCCCTGACCGCACGCGACGCGAACTTCGCGCCGATGACCTACGAGGCGGCGCTCAAGGCGGTCGCGCGGCGCTACAAGGTGTCGCCGAAAACCATCGAGGACTGGGTCGAGCGGTTTTCGCCTCCTAAGTCCCCATAAATAAACGGACCCTATCGAAACCGGATTTTCGGTAGGGAAGTGCCCCCCTAGACTACAGGCGAAGACGCGCGCATGTTCCAGCCGAGGCCGGAACTGGTTGGGAGCAAAGTCATGCGCGTCATCATCGCCAAGGACATTCGCGATGTCACAGGCTTGTGCCCGCATTGGTGCATCAAGCTCGAAAAGCAGGGGAAGTTCCCGAAGCGGATCAGGCTGGGGCCGCGCCGCGTCGCGTGGCTCGAGCACGAAGTGCACGAGTGGCTGAAATCGCGCGCACGCGTTGACGCGGCCTGAATTGGAAAGCCCGGCGCGCGGGGGCAACCGCGGCCGGGCTGATGGATGAACCACGCTATGAGATATCCAACCGACGCAGGCAGCGCAAGCCCTGCATCCGCCCAGTGTGCAGCGGCCGATGCCGTGCTGGAGGCGGCGCGAGCGTACATCCGCCGCGGCTGGTACATCTTTCCGTGCCAGCGTGATAAATCGCCCGCCACGCCGAGAGGCTTCTACGATGCCAGCAACGATGCGGACCAGATCGAGCGATGGTGGGGAGCTGTGGGAACGCACCGCGGGTTCAACATCGGGCTCTTCTGCGCCCGGTCCGGCGTCGCCGTCCTAGATGCAGACACGTATAAGCCGGAGTGCCAGTTTCGTAACTGGCTGGGCAATCACGAAATCCCCGCTACGCTGGTGCAGAAAACCGCGCGCGGCGGGGCGCATTACTTCTTCCAGACGCAGAACGACAGGCTGTATGCGGGCGCGCCATGCCGGGGCGTCGAGATAAAACACCTTGGCTACGTGCTGCTCGAGCCTTCGGTTTTTGTGAACGACAAGACCGGCGAGTGGGGCCAGTACGAGTTTCAGACTGACGATAAGCCGGCACCGGCACCGGCCTGGCTGCCGTCACGCGAAGACAAGCGAGAGCGGCGATCAGGCGTTCAGTCCGAAGCGCGCAAGGGCGGTTTCTTTATCGACACCGGCGATTTGGACCGGGTGCAGCGGCTGCTTCAGGACAGCCCGAACACGCTCGACGACCGCAACGACTGGAGCCGGGTCGGCCACGCGCTTAAGGGCCATTTCGGCGACGCGGTGCTCGAGGATTTCGTCACATGGTCCGTGCGGTGGGACGGCGAGGCGGATGCAGCCACGAAGGAGGCTAACGCCCGGGAGTTCTGGCGCACGGCCAATCCGGACGGTCGCGTGACGCTCGGGACCGTCTTCCACCTGCTGCGAGATCCGGCCGGCGGCGCCGCGTCCGAGGACGAGGACGAGGACGCGGCCGAGGATGAGGACGGACAGGGCGAAGGCATCGGCGGTGTCTCCGAGGATGCCGTTGCGCTGGCCTTCACCGAACGGCACGCGGGAACGCTGCTGTTCGATCACGACGCGGGACGCTGGCACGAGTGGTGCGGCGATCACTGGCGAGCGGACGCGACCCACGTTGCATTCAGCTATGCGCGCGAGCTTGCCCGGCAGGCGGCGAAGCACGACGCTCAGCGCATTGTTGTGGCCACGGGCAAGGCAGCCTTCGCGAGCGGCGTGGAGCGCCTGGCGCGGGCAGACAGGGCCCACGCCGTCACGCAGGCGGTCTGGGATGCCGATCCCTGGCTGCTCGGCTGTCCGGGCGCGACAGTAGACCTGCGGACCGGCGTTGCACGCCCCGCC
>CAYXPI010000352.1:0-1968 GCA_964467005.1 uncultured Limibaculum sp.
TGGCGAGCGTTTCGTGCAGGACGAAGCGCAGGTCGCGGAGTGGGGGCGTGTAGTTAGGCATGGGGCGTACTTTCAGAAGGTTGAGGTCATTGAGGAGATAGCCATCCGCTCCGGCCGCACTCGAACTGGGCATGCGCGCCCCCGTGGCTCAATCGGGCCGGGAAGCGGTCGAAGGGTCAGCCGACCGGTCGATGCGGACCTGGCCTGAGGCAGCCTCCCAGACCTGGTGAGAATTTTGGAGCGTTGCGTCGCGAGAGTTAGGCAGAGCCGGACGCCGAGATCTGACCAAAAGTGAACAATGCCAGTGATCGGGCTCGATGAGGGGCCCGGCCGCGCCAGTGACGAGACGGACGCCATGCGGGTCCGTTCTCACGCCGCTCGTGCCGCGACCGCGAGGCGCGTTCGTCGAGGATCCAGACCGCTGGCGCACGCGTTTTCTCACTCGACCTACGCTCATATGGCCGGCGCCGGCTTGGTCGGACTGGTATCGGATGCGCGGAAGTACAGCGTCACGAGCGAGGCGATGACCACGATAAAGACGCTGTAGAGCGCCGGAACCGCCATGTAGCTCTGCTGGATCTCGCCGCTGAAGGTGAAGGCGATGATGCTGAAGGCGAGCGGGCCATTCTGCAGCCCGGTCTCGATCCCGACCGTGCGCGCGTCGCGCCGATCGAGCCTGAAGAGCAGCGCGGCGCCGTAGCCGAGGATGATCCCGACCAGGCCGAGGGTGATCGCAGCGGCATAGGTCGCCGAGGACGTTTCCATCAGGAACGCGGCGTTGCGCGGCACCCAGCTGCCGACCAGGAAGACGATGAACCCGATGCCGAGCCAGGAGCCGATCTTCTCGGTGAGCGCGCCCGCCCCGGCGCTGACCCGGCGGATCACCATGCCAATCGCCACCGGCACCATAACCACGAGAAGGGCTGCGATGATGTTCTCGGGCGGGATGGTGAGATCGAGCAGGCCCGCGTAAAAGCCGAGCATGAGCGGGATCAGCACAACACCGCAGACCGTCGAGACGACCGTCATCATCACCGAGAGCGCGAGGTTCCCCCTCGAGAAATACGTGAACATGTTCGATGTCGTGCCGCCTGGCATGCAGGCCATGATCAACACCCCGATTGCGATCGTGTCCGAGAGCGGCAGCGCCGCCACCAGACAGAACCCCAGGAACGGCATGATGCCGAACTGGCAAGCGAGGCCGATGGCGATGCCCTGCGGTTTCTTGAGCGCGCTGTGAAAATCGCGTGGCGTGAGCGACGCGCCCATGCCGAGCATCACGAAGAATACGATGACGGCGGACAGAATCTGTTCCAGCGGACCCACCATGGCGTCCTCCTCCCCTTTCTGCTTTTTGTCATGAAGGTATCGTCCGCGCTTTGGAGAGTTTGTTCACAAGTTTTCAGACTTGGCCGATTCTCTGTGCCCTTCTGTTCCCAAGAAACGAAAAAGCTTTGGCGCCAACCCGAGCGTTGCCGCCATCCACCGGGAGGAACGCGATGTCGAAGAGCACGTATCCAGTGCCGTATGAAATGCTGCGCAAATGGGCGACGAAGACGCCCGACAAGGTCTATCTTCGCCAACCCGTTGATCGGGTGATGCATGAAAAGACCTGGGCGCAGGCGCATAACGAGGTGCTGCGTTTCGCAAATGCACTCCGGTCTCTGGGCCTGAAAAAGGGCGACGTTGTCGCAATCCTCGGGAAAAACACGGCCGAGTGGTTCATCTCGGATTACGCGATTGTCGCCGCCGGCATGATTCCCGCCCCAATCTACTTCACGGCCGGCACGGACACGATCCGCTTCATTCTCGGTCACAGCGGCGCGAAGGCGATCATCCTTGGCAAGCTGGATGACGTGAAAGCGGCGCGGGAAGCGATCCCCGAGGGCATGATCACCATTTCGCAGCCCTATGACACGCTGCCCTGCGATCATCACATGACGGACCTGATCGCCGCCAACAAGCCGC
>CAYXPI010000353.1:0-1959 GCA_964467005.1 uncultured Limibaculum sp.
TGACGCCGTCGCCCTGGCACGCCTCGCAGCGCCCGCCTTTGACGTTGAACGAGAACCGCCCGGGCTTGTAGCCGCGCGCCTTGGCTTCGGGCAGCCCGGCGAACCAATCGCGGATCGGCGTGAAGGCGCCGGTGTAGGTGGCCGGGTTCGAGCGCGGCGTGCGGCCGATGGGCGACTGGTCGATGTCGATCACCTTGTCCAGCTGGTCGAGCCCCGTGATCCGGCGGCACGGGGCAGGCTGGGTGCGCGCACCGTTGAGCCGCGCTGCGGCGGTTTTGTAGAGCGTCTCGATGGTGAGCGTCGATTTGCCCCCGCCGGACACGCCCGTGATGCAGGTGAGGGTGCCGAGGGGAATGCGCGCGTTCACATCCTTGAGGTTGTTGCCCGTGGCGCCCTCGATCTTCAGCCACTTGCCATTGCCCGGGCGGCGACGGCCGGGGATCGCGATCTCGCGGGTGCCCACCAGATACTGCCCGGTGATCGAGCCCGGGGCGGCAGCGATCTCCTCCGGCCGGCCCTCGGCGATGATCCGCCCGCCATGCACGCCGGCGCCGAGACCGATGTCGATCACATGGTCTGCCGTGCGAATGGCCTCCTCGTCGTGCTCCACCACGATCACGGTGTTGCCCTGATCGCGAAGGCCGCGGAGGCTCTCGAGAAGGCGCCCGTTGTCGCGCTGATGGAGGCCGATGGAGGGCTCGTCGAGCACATAGAGCACGCCCGTGAGGCCCGAGCCGATCTGGCTGGCCAGGCGAATGCGCTGGCTCTCGCCGCCAGAGAGCGTGCCGGCGTTGCGCGCAAGCGTGAGGTAATCAAGCCCCACATTCACCAGGAACCCCAGCCGCTCGCGGATCTCCTTCAGGATGGGCTCGGCGATCTCCCGCTTCTGCGCGCCGAGTGCCGCCGGCGCCTCGCGCACCCAGGTGAGCGCGTCGCGGATCGAAAGCGCCGTCACATCGCCGATATGGCACTGCGCGATCTTGACCGACAGCGCCTCCTCCCGCAGCCGATGCCCGCCGCAGGCGCCGCAGGCACGGTTGGCCTGGTAGCGCTCGAACTCCTCGCGGATCATCGCCGAGTCGGTCTCGCGATAGCGCCGCTCCATATTGGGGATGACACCCTCGAACACGCGCTTCACCGAGTAGATGCGCCCGCCCTCGTCGAAGCGCATGGCGATCTCCTCGTCGCCCGAGCCGTAGAGCATCACCTGCTGGGCGAAGTCCGGCAGCTCGTGCCAGGGCGCGTCCGCCGGGAAATCGTAGTGCTTGGCGAGCGCCTGGATCGTCTGCCGCGCATGGGGCGACATCGACTTGGCCCACGGCGCCAGCGCCCCACGGAGGAGGGAGAGCGAGCCGTCCGGCACCACCAGCGCCTCGTCGAAAAAGAGCTCGATCCCGAGGCCGCCGCAGGCCGGGCAGGCGCCGAAGGGCGCGTTGAACGAGAACAGCCGCGGCTCGATCTCGTCGATGGTGAAACCGGAGACGGGGCAGGCGAACTTCTCCGAAAAGGTCACGCGCTCGGGCTCGCCCTCCGCCGGCGCGGTCTCGACGATCGCGATCCCGTCCGCGAGGCCGAGGGCGGTGGCGAAACTGTCCGCGAGCCGGGTCTCGATCCCCTCCTTCACCACGATCCGGTCCACCACCACGTCGATGTCGTGCCGCAGCTTCTTGTCGAGCTTGGGCGGGCTCTCGAGCTCGTGAAACGCGCCATCGACCTTCACGCGCTGATAGCCCTGCTTGCGGAGATCGAGGAACTCCTTGGTGTAGGCGCCCTTCCGGTCCCGCACGATCGGAGCGAGAAGATAGGCCCGCGTGCCCTCGTCCATCGCCATCACCCGGTCGACCATCTCGGAGACCTGCTGCGCCTCGATGGGCTCCCCCGTCGCGGGGCTGAAAGGGGTGCCGGCGCGCGCAAACAAGAGCCGGAGGTAGTCGTAGATCTCCGTCACCGTGCCCACGG
>CAYXPI010000354.1:0-1937 GCA_964467005.1 uncultured Limibaculum sp.
GTACAACGGTTTTCGAGACCGCCCCGTTCGACCACTCCGGCACCTCTCCGCGGTCGGGCTGTGCATATGTCAGAGCATGGCCCGGATGCAAGGGGCGCAGGCCCTCAAGCGCGGCACGGGCAAGCCCTTGACACAGCGGCGGCCCGGATCCATAGCTGCCGCTTTCGAAGCGCAGTTGCGCGCCATGCGGGGCGGCTCACGCCGTTTCATGCGCTGTCCTGTGGCGGAGGCCTGCCTCCGAAAGACCCCGCGAGGCGGGGCGCCTCCGGACGCGGACAAGAGAGGTGATGCGATGTACGCGGTGATACGAACCGGCGGCAAACAATATCGGGTGACGGCGGGCGACGAGCTCACCGTCGAACGGCTGGCGGCCGAGCCCGGGGAGACGGTCCAGTTCAACGAGGTCTTGCTCCTCGGCGGGGAGACGCCGACGGTGGGCGCGCCGCTCGTAAGCGGCGCTGCGGTGCAAGCCGAGGTGGTGGACCAACTCCGCGGTCCCAAGCTCTACAGCTTTAAGCGGCGGCGGCGGAAGCACAGCTCGAAGCGGCTGAAGGGCCACCGGCAGGATCTCACCACGGTGCGCGTGACCGAGATCCTGGGCGATGGCGGCGCGGAGACGGGCGTAAAGCCCGCGCTCGGCCAGGGCGTGGCGCAGCGCGCGGCGGCGCCTGAGGCGAGCGCCGAGACGGCAACGGACTGAGGCGGAGGATCCGATGGCACACAAAAAGGCAGGCGGCTCCTCGCGAAACGGCCGCGACACCGCGGGACGCCGGCTCGGCGTGAAGAAGTTCGGCGGCGAGGCCGTGCGCGCGGGGAACATTCTCATCCGTCAGCGCGGCACCAAATGGTGGCCGGGCGAGAACACGGGGCTCGGCAAGGATCACACGATCTTCGCGACCTCGGACGGGCATGTGCGCTTCCATAAGGGGCTCAAGGGCCGGACCTTCGTGTCGGTCCTTCCCGCGGCGGCCGAGCCGGCGGAGTAAGGCCGGGCCCGAGCGTCGGACCTCGTGCGGGGATCGGCCGGGGCCGGTCCCCGATTTCGTCGGGAGAGACGACGATGCAGGGCGTGTTGGAAACCGGGCGGTTGGTGCTGCGCGCCCTCGCGCCGGGGGATGCGGAACCCATGGCCAGCCATTGCGCCGATCTGGAGGCGACGCGGTGGCTCTCGCGGGTGCCGCACCCTTTTGCGCGCGCCGACGCCGAGGCCTTCCTTGCCGGGATTGGGGCGCGCGACGGGCAACACTGGGCGGTCACGACGCGCGGGGCGGGGCGCATCGGCGTCATCGCCCTCGATGCGGAGCCCGAGGGGCCGAGCCTCGGCTACTGGCTAGGCCGCGCGCATTGGGGGCAGGGCTTTCGCCGCGAGGCCGCGCGGGCGGTCGTGGCCGCCGCCGTCGCGGCGGGCGCGACGCAGCTCGTCTCCGGCGCCTTCGAGGGCAACGCCGCCTCGCTCGCGATCCAGCGCCGGCTGGGGTTTCGGGAGACCGGGCGGCGGCCGCTCCACAGCCGGGCGCTCGGCGCGGCCCGCACGCAAATCGACACGGCCCTCAGCCAAGCGGATTGGGAGGCGGCCGCGTGAAGTTTCTCGACGAGGCCAAGGTCTATGTCCGCTCGGGCGCGGGCGGGAACGGCTGCGTCTCCTTCCGCCGGGAGGCCTTCATCGAGTATGGCGGGCCGGATGGCGGCGACGGCGGCAAGGGCGGCGATGTGTGGGCCGAGGCGGTGCCCGCGCTCAACACGCTGATCGACTTCCGCTACCAGCAGCATTTCTTCGCCAAGAACGGCCAGGGCGGCATGGGCAAGGGGCGGACCGGAAAGGACGGCGCCGACATCCTCTTGCGCGTGCCCGAGGGGACGGAGATCTACGACCTCGAGACCGAGGAGCTCATCGCCGACCTTACGGAGGTGGGCCAGCGGGCCTTGCTCGCCCGGGG
>CAYXPI010000355.1:0-1910 GCA_964467005.1 uncultured Limibaculum sp.
TTTCCGCCGCTGCTGAACAACGGCGGCTCGATCGTGAATTGCCCCCACTCCACCCAACGAACCGAACCGAAGAGCAAAGTCTTGGGGTTGAGACCCGTCTGGAGCTCGAGCATGACAGATTGCGGCGTATCAAGCGCCGTCACCCCCTCGACCACCAACCCGTTCGCAAGACTTTCCGTCGTGTCGAGGTCGTTCTTGATCTCGGAGTTGTAGGTGATCGCGGCGCGCATGCCGAGGTCGGGGCGTTCCCAAGCCGCGCCGACGACAAATCCGACCCCAAATTTGTCATCGACGTCGATTTTGAACCCGTTCGAGGTGGGGATTTCGGCTTCTGCGACCAAGAAGCTGAGACGCGGCCCAGCGTAAACGCTGAAGCCGCCGCCGAGCACGGCCATGCTCGGGGGCAAGTTATACTGCAGGACGCCGACGAGTTCGCGGACCTTCAAGTCGGCATTGGCCCCGCTGAGGAAATAGTTGGACGTCGGATAGGCGATATCGGTTGCAAATGGTTCATCGTAAACCAGCGCGGCAGAGAAACTTTCGTTGATATCGAATTTGAAGGCCCCGTAAACGTCGAAGAAGTTCTCGGCAATGTTACCGCTTTCAACACCCGGAGTCGGCGAAATCGCCGTTGCAACCCCATCCACCCTGGGAAAACCTGCCCTGAAGCCGAACTCCAACTGGCTACCCTCCTTGAAGAGTATGGCGACCGACTGGTTCGCCCGTTCGAAGCCGCCGGCATGGGCCGTGGCGCTTAGCGCGAAGACCATCGCCGCGCTCAATTTCAGGTTTCTCATTTTCACTCCCTTACTTCGTTCTTATTGTTGTCATGCCGTAATTCGTGACGGTCTGCCCACTTGGCTTGCGGTCTTGAGTGCTTGAACACGGCTGACGATTGCGATTGAGGTCACCCCCTGCCGGAACCGAGTTGGAAACTCAGTTCCGGCTCAGTTCTTCGCGCGCACAGAGGTGATTCTACGCGCGGCAGCTCCCGAATTGAGAAGAAGCGCCACAATGGCCGGGGTGCCCCATCTCAAACCGACTCCGCTACGACATGTGCTCAATGACGACCGGATTGTTGCTCGGCTTCGCGATCAGGTCAGCGTATTTTTTCTCGATGAGATCACGCTTCATCTTGAGCGTTGGCGTCAGAAGCCCGTTTTCAATTGTCCACGGATCTCTGGCGACGATGATGTGGCTCAGTTTTTCATGTGCTTCGAGGCGGCTGTTAGTTTTCTTCAGCGTTTCAGTCAGCCCGCTGACTTCGTCACTTGTCTCCTGGAGATGGTGATGATTGCCCTGATCGGCCATGACGACGATGGCCACGGGCTGGGGAAGGCCAAGGCCTGTTACACAGATCTGCTCGACGTAGGGATTTTCAGCGAGAAGACTTTCGATCGGAACCGGCGCGACATACTTACCCTTCCCCGTCTTGAAGAGCTCCTTGACCCGACCCGTGATCCGCAGGCAGCCGTCCGCGTCGATCTCGCCGCGATCCCCTGTATGCAACCACCCGTCACGGAACGTTTCTGCCGACTTCTCGGGATCTTTGTAGTATTGCGAGACGATGCCGTCGCCACCGATCAGCAGTTCGCCCTCTTCGGAGATCTTGAGGTGGGTGCCCTTCATCGGCGAGCCGACCGTGCCGATCTTCTCCTTCTTGAAGGGATAGTTCACCGTCGAAACACCGGTGGTTTCGCTCATACCCCAACCCTCGCAGATATTGATCCCAAGCTTGTGGAACCATTGCAAAACTGCGGGGGAGATCGGTGCTGCGCCGGATGCGCAGAGGCGGGCGTTCTCCAGGCCAAGCTGGGCCTTGATTTTCTTCTTCACGATGCCGCTCAGGATCGGGACGCGCAGCATCCAGTCGAGCTTCTTCTGGGGCATCTTGGCCAGAACCCCGCTCT
>CAYXPI010000356.1:0-1901 GCA_964467005.1 uncultured Limibaculum sp.
CAGCCAGTCGACGATCTTGCCCTTGCCCTCGTCGCCCCACTGGGCGCCGACCACCGCCACATTCGCCATGCCACCCCTCTCCGCCGCGCAAAGCCGACGGATCGTATCGCCGCCGGGCGGGCTTGGCCATGGGCGAGGCATTGACCCGTGCCCGCGCTTGGCTCAGCCTCGGCGCGCCACCGGCCGGGAGACAGGCATGACGGAGACCATCGCCCTCGCGCGCTTCCTCGCCTGCGGAAGCTGCCCCGCGCATCACACGGGCCTCTGCGTCGGCTTGGGCGAGGTGGAGCTCGGCGCGCTCATACGGACCTGCCGGCGGACCGAGCTCCCCGCCGGCGCCACGATCGCGACCGCCGGCGCGCCGATCCGCGAGGTGCACAACATCGTCTCCGGCATCGTGCGCCTCTCCAAAACGCTGCCGGACGGGCGGGAGCAGATCGTGGGCCTCCTCTACCCGTCCGACTTTCTGGGCACGGCCTTCGAGGAGGTGGCGAGTTTCACCGCCGAGGCGGCCACCCCGGTGCGGCTGTGCAGCTTCGAGCGACGGGCCTTCGAGGCCGCGCTCCGCGCCCATCCGCGCCTCGAGCACGCGGTCTTGATGACGGTCATCCACGAGCTCCACGCGGCGCGGGACTGGATGGTGGTGCTTGGCTGCAAGACCGGGATCGAGCGGGTGGCGACCTTTCTTGCGCTCCTCGTCGAGCGCGCCGGGCGCCAGGGCTGCCGGAGGGCGGCGCGCCCCGGGGATGCGCCGTTGTCGGCCGCGGGCGGGCTCTACGAGATCCCGATCAGCCGCGCCGATATGAGCCGCTATCTCGGCCTCTCGCTCGAAACCGTGAGCCGCCAGATGTCGCGCCTCGCCACCCTCGGCGCGATCCGACTGAACGACCCGCGGCACTTCACCGTGCCCGATCCCCGCCTTCTCTCGGAGATGTCGGGGGTGAGCGTCGGGACCGAGGCTCAGAGCCCCTTGGCCTGATAGGTCTCGGCCACCCGGTCGATCGCGAGGATGAAGCCCGCGATCCGCAGATCCGGCACGTCGTTGCGCCCGTGCCAGATCTCGCGCATCGCCTGGTAGGCCACCCGCATCGTGTCGTCGAGGCCCGAGCGGACGAGCTCGAGCTCGTCCGCCCCCTTCGAGAACCGCTCCCGAAACCCGGGCGAGACGGGCTTGCCCACCAGGCTCTCCAGCTCGTCGATCAGCATCTGCTGGCGGGTCTCCTCCTGGCGGCGCTGCATCCGGCCGAAGCGGATGTGGCTGAGGTTCTTCACCCACTCGAAGTACGACACCGTGACGCCGCCGGCATTAGCGTAGAGGTCGGGGATAATCACCGTCCCCTTCTCCCGAAGGATCGTGTTGGCGCCGGCGGTGACGGGCCCGTTCGCCGCCTCGATGATGAGCGGCGCCCGGATCCGATGCGCGTTCTCGAGATTGATCACCCCCTCGAGCGCGGCGGGGATCAAAATGTCGCACTCCGCCTCGAGAAGCTCACCGCCGTTCTGCGTGTGGTGCGCGCCCGGAAAGCCCGCGACGCCGCCGGTCTCCGCCATATGCGCGCGCACCGCCTCCACCGAGAGCCCGTCGTCCGACCAGATGCCGCCGTCCCGCTCCGCGATGCCCACGATCTTGGCGCCGTCCTCCTCCGCCAGGAAGGTGGCCGCGTGGTAGCCCACATTGCCGAGGCCCTGCACCACGATGCGCTTGCCGCCGAGCCCGCCCTCGAGATGGGCCCGCGCCACATCCTCGGAATGGCGGAAGAACTCGCGGAGCGCGTATTGCACGCCGCGCCCGGTCGCCTCCACGCGGCCCGCGATGCCGCCCGAGTTTCGCGGCTTGCCGGTCACGCAGGCGCGGGCGTCGATGTCCGTCGTGTGCATGCGCGCGTATTGGTCGGCGATCC
>CAYXPI010000357.1:0-1887 GCA_964467005.1 uncultured Limibaculum sp.
ACCCAGGCGGCCGTCTGGCAGAATGTCTGCGACGTGATCGGCAAGCCCGAGTGGACGACCGATCCCGACTACGCGACGCCCGAGGCGCGCCTGCCCCGGCTCAACGCGGTGTTCGACACCATCGAGGCCTGGACCATGACCAAGACCAAGTTCGAGGTCATGGACATCTGCAACCCGCTCGACATCCCCGTGGGCCCCATCCTCTCGATGAAGGAGATCATGGAGGACGAGGGGCTCCGCGCCACCGGCACCATCGTCGAGGTCGATCACCCGGAGCGCGGCCGCTACGTGACCGTGGGCTGCCCCATCAAGATGTCCGACAGCCCGGTGGAGGTCGCGCGCTCGCCCCTCCTCGGCGAGCACACCGAGGAGATCCTGCGCGACGTGCTCGGCTACACGGATGACGAGCTCCACGAGATCGCGGGCTCCGGGGCGATCGGCGCGCTCCCCAAAGCCGCCGAGTGAGCCGCCGTGCCCGGGCGCCTCGCCGCCTATGACGCGCTGCCCGGGCCGGTGCTCGTCGGCCTCCTCGCGCTCTATGTGGGCGGCTTCGCGGCGACCACGGGCCTGTCCGTTCTGGCCCTTGCCAAGCTCCTCGGCCGGGCGAGCCTGACCCGGCCCGCCTGGCTCTTCGGCTCGGTCGATCGCACGATGGCCGTGGCGATCTCGATCGGGGTGGGCCTCGTCCTGATCGACCAAATCGTCAAAACCCAAATCATCAAAACACTGTGGGAGGGACCATGAGACTGATCGTGATGGGGAGCCAGGCTTTCGGGAAGGCCGCGCTCGAGAAGATCCTGGAAGCCGGGGTGGACGAGGTCGTCGCCGTCTATGTGGCGCCGGACCGGGAGGGCCGCCCGGTCGACCCCTTGAAGGAGGCCGCCCAAGCCCACGGCTTGCCGATCTACCAGCCCGCCGAGTTCAAGAGCCCGGAGGTGGTGGCCGAGCTCGCGTCGCACCACGCCGATCTCATGGTGATGGCCTATGTGATCGTCTTCGTGCCCGAGGCCGCGCGCGACACGCCCAAGATGGGCTCGATCTGCTTCCACCCCTCGCTTCTGCCCAAGCACCGGGGGCCGAGCTCGATCAACTGGCCGATCATCTGGGGCGCGACCGAGACCGGTCTCACCTGGTTCTACCCCACCGACGGGCTCGACGAGGGGGACATCCTCCTCCAATGGCGCTGCGAGATCGGGCCGGACGAGACGCTGGGCGATGTCTACTTCAAGAAGATCTTCCCGGCGGGGGTCGCGTCGGTCTTGGAGGTGATCGACCACTTCCGGTCCGGCACCCCGCCCCGCAGGCCGCAGAACGAGGCCGAGGCGTCCTACGAATCCTGGTGCCGCAAGGGCGACGCCGAGATCGACTGGGCCAAGCCCGTGGCGGAGGTCTACAATCTCATACGCGGTTGCAACCCCCAGCCCGGCGCCTGGACGACCCATGCCGGCGCAGAGGTTCAGATCTACGACGCCGCCCGACGCGACGGCGCGGGCACGCCCGGCGAGGTCGTGGACGTGGCGCAGGATGGCGTAACCGTGCAGGCGGGCGGCGGGCGCGTCGTGCTCAAACGGGTGCGTCCGCAGGGCGCGGGCAAGATCCAGGCCGCGGAATGGGCGGCCGAGGCAGGCATCGAACCGGGCACCAAGCTCGGCGCCTGAACGACGACGAGGGGAGAGCGCACATGTCGGACATCGAGATCGCCCGGAAGGCGAGCAAGAAACCCATCCAGGAGATCGGCGCCAAGCTCGGCATCCCGAGCCAGCATCTGCTCCCCTACGGTCACGACAAGGCCAAGGTCTCGGCGGAGTACATCAAGTCCGTCCAGCCCAACAAGGACGGCCACCTGATCCTCGTCACCGCGATCAGCCCGACGCCCGCGGGCGCGGG
>CAYXPI010000358.1:0-1874 GCA_964467005.1 uncultured Limibaculum sp.
GGACGCGGACACCCTCGTGGTCTACGCCAAGACCGACCCCGAGGCCGGACCCAAGGGCATCACGGCCTTTCTCATCGAGAAGGGGATGGCCGGCTTCACCACGGGCCAGAAGCTCGACAAGCTGGGGATGCGCGGCTCCAACACCTCGGAGCTCCATTTCGAGGACTGCCGCGTGCCCTTCGAGAACGTGCTGGGCGAGGAGGGGCGCGGCGTGGCGGTGCTCATGTCCGGGCTCGATTACGAGCGGGTGGTGCTCGCGGGCGGGCCGCTCGGCATCATGGCCGCCGCGATGGACGTGGTGATGCCTTATGTGCACACGCGCGAGCAGTTCGGCCGGCCGATCGGCGAGTTCCAGCTCATGCAGGCCAAGATCGCGGACATGTACACCGCCTTCAATGCGGCGCGAGCCTATGTCTATGCAGTGGCGGCGGCTTGCGACCGGGGCGAGACGACGCGGCAGGACGCGGCGGGCTGTCTCCTCTTCGCCTCCGCCCGCGCCACGGAGGTCGCGCTCGAGGCGATCCAGGCCCTCGGCGGCAACGGCTATGTGAACGACTACCCGACGGGGAGGCTCCTCCGCGACGCCAAGCTCTACGAGATCGGCGCCGGCACTCAGGAGATCCGCCGGATGCTGATCGGCCGCGAGCTCTTCAAGGAGACCGCCTGATGCGCTGGACCGCCCTCGCGCTCCTGGCCCCTGCGGCGGTGGCCGCGCCGCTCGACCGGGCGGAGGTCACGCGCTGCCTGGCCGCGGCGGTGGCCGAGGCCGAGCGGATGGAGGCCTGCATGGAGATCCTGCGCGCACCCTGCGACCCGCTTCTCACCGCCGAGCGCTTCGTGCGCTACGGGGATTGCGCGAGCGACCTCGCCCGGCGGATCGAAGCCCAGGCCCGCGCCGATCTGGCCGACCGCGCGCCCCTCATGCCCGAGCCCGAACGCATCGAGCTCGAGGCCGCGCTCGACGGCGCGCTGGATGCGGGCCGCCGGCGCTGCCTGGGCTCCGCCCCCGCGGGCACGCCGCTCGAGGTCGCTCGGGCGCTCGAAGGGGAGTGCCGGCTCCGCTCCGCCGCCCTCGTCGCGCACATCCTCGAGTTTCACCCCAGCCGGCTGATCGCGCGCCCCGAGGACGCCACGTGAGCGCGGAGCACGGCCCATGGCGGTGATCGAAAGCCGGGTCGATCCACGCTCGGAAACCTTTCGGGAGAACCGCGCGGCGCAGGAGGCGGCGCTTGCGGAAATCCGGGCCGCGGCGGAGACCGCGCTCGCCGGCGGCGGGCCTGAGGCGCTGGCCCGGCACATGGGCCGGGGCAAGCTCGCCCCCCGGGAGCGGATCGAACGGCTCCTCGACCCCGGCTCGCCCTTCCTCGAGATCGGGCTCTTCGCCGCCCACGGGCTCTATGGCGGCGACGCGCCGGCGGCGGGGGTGATCGCCGGCGTCGGGCGCATCTCGGGCCGCCAGGCCATGGTGGTGGCCAACGACGCGACCGTGAAGGGCGGCTCGTATTTTCCGATGACGGTGAAGAAGCATCTCCGCGCCCAGGAGATCGCGGCGGAAAACCGGCTGCCCTGCGTCTATCTCGTCGACTCGGGCGGCGCCAACCTGCCCCGCCAGGACGAGGTGTTTCCGGACCGGGACCATTTCGGCCGAATCTTCTACAACCAGGCGCGGATGTCGGCGGACGGGATCGCGCAGATCGCCGTCGTGCTCGGCTCCTGCACGGCCGGCGGGGCCTATGTGCCGGCGATGTCGGACGAGGCGATCATCGTGCGCGAGCAGGGCACGATCTTCCTGGGCGGCCCGCCGCTGGTCAAGGCGGCCACCGGCGAAGTCGTCTCGGCCGAAGACCTGGGCGGGGGCGACGTGCATACCCGCC
>CAYXPI010000359.1:0-1866 GCA_964467005.1 uncultured Limibaculum sp.
TGGCGAGCGTTTCGTGCAGGACGAAGCGCAGGTCGCGGAGTGGGGGCGTGTAGTTGGGCATGGGACACTCTTTCAGAGGGTTCAGGTCAGCGAGGAGACGGCCATGTGCAGCGTTTTTTATCGAGACGTCCGCTCACAGAACCTGGACCCGCTCGCCCGGGCCGGCATCGGACGCCCGGAAGAACAGCGTCACCAGCGAGGCGATGATCACGATAAACACACTGTAGAGCGCCGGGACCGCCATGTAGCTCTGCTGGATCTCGCCGCTGAAGGTGAAGGCGATGATGCTGAAGGCGAGCGGGCCATTCTGCAGCCCGGTCTCGATCCCGACCGTGCGCGCGTCACGCTGATCAAGCCTTAAGAGCAGCGCGGCGCCGTAACCGAGGATGATCCCGACCAGGCCGAGGGTAATCGCGGCGATAAAGGTCGCTGAAGAGGTTTCCATCAGGAACGCGGCATTGCGCGGCACCCAGCTGCCGACGAGGAACACGATGAAACCGATGCCGAGCCAGGAGCCGATTTTCTCGGTGAGCATGCCCGCTTTGGCGCTGGCCCGGCGGATCCCCATGCCAATCGCCACCGGAACCATGACCACGAGAAGGGCGGCGATGATGTTCTCGGGCGGAATGGCGAGATCGAGCAGGCCAGCATAGAAGCCGAGCATGAGCGGGATCAGCACAACACCGCAGACCGTCGAGACGACCGTCATCATCACCGAGAGCGCGAGGTTCCCCCTCGAGAAATACGTGAACATGTTCGATGTCGTGCCGCCTGGCATGCAGGCCATGATCAACACCCCGATTGCGATCGTGTCCGAGAGCGGCAGCGCCGCCACCAGACAGAACCCCAGGAACGGCATGATGCCGAACTGGCAAGCGAGGCCGATGGCGATCCCTTGCGGTTTCTTGAGCGCGCTTTGAAAATCGCGTGGCGTCAGCGACGCGCCCATGCCGAGCATCACGAAGAACACGATGACCGCGGACAGAATCTGTTCAAGCGGACCAACCATGGCGTGCTCCTCCCCTTTCTGCTTTTTGCAGTGACGGTATCGCCCGCGCTTTGGAGAGTTTGTTCACAAGTTTTCAGACTTGGCCGATTCTCTGTGCGCTTCTGTTTCCAAGAAACTGAAAAAAGTTTGGTGCCAACCCGAGCGTTGCCGCCATCCGCCGGGAGGAACGGAATGTCGAAAAGCACGTATCCAGTGCCGTACGAAATGCTGCGCAAATGGGCGACGAAGACGCCCGACAAGGTCTATCTTCGCCAGCCGGTCGACCGGGTCATGCAAGAGAAGACGTGGGCGCAGGTGCATGACGAAGTGCTGCGGTTTGCAGCAGCGCTCCGGTCTCTCGGCCTAAAAAAGGGCGATGTTGTCGCGATCCTGGGAAAGAACACAGCCGAATGGTTCATCTCCGACTTCGCGATCGTCGCGGCCGGCATGATCCCTGCCCCGATCTACTTCACCGCCGGCACGGACACGATCCGCTTCATTCTCGGGCACAGTGGCGCCAAGGCGATCATTCTTGGTAAGCTGGATGACGTTAAGGCGGCGCGGGAAGCGATCCCCGAGGGCATGACCACGATCTCCCAGCCCTACGACACGCTGCCTTGCGACCATCACATGACAGACCTGATTGCCGCCAACAATCCGCTGGCGCAAGTCGAGCAGCCGTCAATGGATGACATCTTCTCGCTGGTCTACACCTCAGGGACGACTGGCAACCCCAAAGCGATCGTCACGACCTTCCGCAACATTGGCTATGGGGCGGAGGTGGCCGCCAAGCATCTGCACTATACTGAGAACGACCGGCTGGTGTCATATCTCCCGCTCGCGCACATCACCGAGCGGGCAGTACTCCAGTACGCTGG
>CAYXPI010000360.1:0-1858 GCA_964467005.1 uncultured Limibaculum sp.
CTCCTTCGCCGCCGCCGCCGTCTCGGGCGGCGACCCGATCCGCACCGGCGTCGTGGCGTTCTTCTACTCGCTGCGCACCGCGGCGCTGCCGTTCCTCTTCATCTTCAACACCGAGCTTCTGCTCATCGAGGTGGGGTGGGCCCAGGGTTTCTTCGTCTTCGTGATCGCCACCGTCGCGATGCTCCTCTTCGCGGCCGCGACCCAGGGCTGGTTCCTCACGCGCAACAAGATCTGGGAGTCGGCGCTGCTCCTCCTCGTGGCCTTCTCGCTCTTCCGCCCGGGCTACTGGATGGACATGATCGTGGCGCCCTATGTCGAGCGGGCGCCGGCCGAGATCGTCGCCGCCGCGGAGAACACCCCGCCCGGTGACGACATGCGGTTGAGGGTTCTCGGGGTCGACGATCTGGGCGATCCCATCGAGTTCGTCGCCCTGCTCGAGATGGGCTCGGAGCCCACCGGGGCGGAGCGGCTGGAGGCGGCGGGCCTCCTCCTCGTGGAGCGCGACGGCAAGACGATCATCGACGACGTGTCCTTCGACAGCCCGGCCCAGAGGGCGGGGCTCGACTGGGACCAGGAGGTGCTCCGCGTCCTCCGCCCAGTCGACCAGCCCTCGAAATACCTCATTTTCATCCCGGCGCTCACGGTCCTCGGCCTCATCGTCCTCATGCAGAGGCGCCGGGCCGAGCGGCAGGAGGCGACCGCCGCCACGGGAGCCCCCGCATGAGCGCCATCGTTCTCTGCCCCGTCGATCTCAGCCACGAGGCGTCATGGCGGATCGCCCTACCCGAAGCGGTGCGCCAGGCCCGGCTTCGGGGCGCGGAGCTCCGGCTCTTGGCCGTGGTGCCCGATGTCGGCATGTCCTTCGTCTCCCAATACTTCCCGGAGAACTACGAGAGCGAGCTCCTGACCAAGGCGAAAGGCGCGCTCGACGAGATCGCGGCGGGGGCCGTGCCCGCGGATCTGCCGCAGGCCACCATGGTCGCCCACGGCCACAGCGCCGAGGAGATCCTGCGCGTGGCCGAGGAGACGGCGGCGGAGCTCATCGTCCTCGCCTCGCACAAGCCCGACGCGCTCCGCACCTTCTTTGTCGGCTCGGTGGCGGACAAGATCGTCCACCACGCAACGCAATCGGTGTTCATCGTGCGGGAGCCGGGCTGAATGTCCCCACGGCCAAGCCCGACGCCCGCGCGCGCGCGCCCAGCGGGCCCGGTGGACGCGCCCGCCGCCTTCGACCAGACTGCACCCAACCGGCCCTCGCGCCGGCCCAGTCAAGGTCAAGGAGGATCCCCATGATCCCGTTCGCGATCGCGGGCGTGCAAATGCATGTCTCGGCGCTCCAGAGCAATGTGGAGGCCATGCGCCACCGGCTCGATATCCTGATGGCGCGCTTCCCGTGGACCCAGATGGTCCTCTTCAGCGAGTTGGCGCCCCACGGGCCCCTGCCGCGCTTTGCCGAGGCCTTTCCCAACCACACGCTCGACCAGTTCCAGGTGGACGCGCACCGCCACGGCATCTGGCTGATCCCCGGCTCGATGTTCGAGTGCGACCCCGAGGGACGGATCTACAACACCTCGGTGGTGATCAGCCCCCAGGGCGAGATCGTGGCGACCTACCGCAAGATGTTTCCCTTCCGGCCCTACGAGACCGGGGTCGAGGCGGGCACGGAGTTCTGCGTGTTCGACGTGCCGGAGATCGGGCGCTTCGGCCTCTCGATCTGCTACGACATCTGGTTTCCCGAGACCACGCGCCAGCTGACCAGCCAGGGGGTGGAGGTGCTCCTCCACCCGGTGCTGACGGGCACGACCGACCGGGACGCGGAGCTCGCGATCGCCCGGGCCACGGCCGCCCAGTTCCAGTG
>CAYXPI010000361.1:0-1855 GCA_964467005.1 uncultured Limibaculum sp.
AACCCTCCGTTACGAAATCACCTCAGATGTCCCATGGGCGCTGATCCCGGACAGCCTACAGGCTGAGCGCCTATCCAGTCTTCCAAGTGCGGCTCTGGCTGGAGGAGGCCTGGAACTGGTTGGATGACCTTCGGCGTCGACGCGTTGCCCCGCTCGACGAGATGAAGACCGTCACCTCGTGGGCGATAACCCTGCCCGGCCCCGCCATAAAGCGGCGCGAGGACACCGGGGCCGAGTGGGATCCACCCCATCGGAACGCGACATTTTTCGCACTGCAGCAGAAAAATGCTGCAGTGCACTTTCCCCGGCTTCCACGCAGACCCACATCGTCCGCGTACGCAATCAACCGAGGAACTGTCTCGATGCGCCTCTTTCCCATGCTTGTCGCGGTGTCGCTGCTCGGCACCGCCATTCCAACGCCGTCCGCCGCCTTCCTCACCGCCAACGTGGCGAACTTTCCGTCCATGGACTTTGAGTTCAAGCCCGACACGAACCCATCGACGGTCAAGACCAAAGCCCGCGGCGAGGACCTGGACCCCATGGTCACGCCGCAGGTGCCGAACCCGATCACCATCGCCGAGCAGTCGGCAACGCCACCCGCTGTGACTACCTCCGAAAAGGCCAAGCGCATCAACGCCATCGAGTGAGCGACGCGCCAGGGCGGCTATACAATCGGCAGGTCGCCGGCGACGTCCGAGGCCGGCGGGCCGGTCTATCGGATCACGGCGAAACCGGAGGGCGCATGAGCTTCCCGACGGTTGCCGAGATCGTGGCCAAGGACCGGGCGGCGTTGATCGCCGCCTGGTCCGACCTCTTCGGGACCCCGGTGCCCAAGGGGCTCAGCCAGCCATTCCTGCGCCGGTTTCTCGCCTTCGAGGTGCAGGCCCGCGTCCGTGGCGGACTGCCTCGGGGGTTCGCGCGCGATTTGACCCATCGCGCGACGGGCCGCGCGGCGCAGACCGCCCAGGCGCCGCGGCCGGGTGGCCGCCTGCTGCGGGAGTGGAACGGGATCACGCACACGGTCGAAGTGCGGGAGGCCGCCCGGCTCGGACTGCGCTCGAAGCGCCGCGCCCACGCCTCCCGCCGGCGTCTCGGCGGCGGGCCGCTCTCGCGGGGTCAGATCCACAAGGTGCTCGTGAACCCGATCCATGTCGAACGCATCCGGCACAAGGACCGGACCTGGCCCGGCCGACATCCGGCCATCCTCGACGAGGCGCTCTGGAGCCGGGTGCAGGAGCGGCTGCAGGCCGATGCCCGCCGCCCGCGCGGATCCCGCTCCGACGGCGAGGCCACCGCGCCGCTTGCCCGGCGCCTCCGCGACGAGACCGGCGATCGGCTGACGCCGACGCATGCGAGCCGCCGGGGGCGGCGCTTCCGCTACTACGTCTCGAACCGCCTGATCGCGGGCGGCGAGGCGCTCGCGGCGGCCGGGCGCGACCTCGCGACCTCGCTCCGCGAGGGCGCGCCGGAGACCCTTCGCAGGCTGCTGCGCGCGGGAACGCTGCGGCCGCACCACCTCGACCTGACGCTCGACGCCATGGAACTCGCGAAGGCCCTCGACCTCGACCAGTCCGACCTCGCTCCGGACCTCGCGACCGTCGCGGCGCCGCTCAGGCTGCGCCGCCGCGGCGTCGAGGCCCGGCTGGTCGTCGGCAATCCGGTCCCGAGGCCGGACCCCGTCCTCCTCCGCGCGCTCGCCGAGGCACATCGCTGGGCTGCCGCCCTCAAGGCCGGAACCCCGCTTGCCGAGCTTGCCCGCGCGGCCGGGCGGACCGAGGTCCGCATCCGCGTCCTCGCCCGCCTCGCCTTCCTCTCGCCCGCGATCCAGCGCGCGATCCTCGAGGGAACCCAACCG
>CAYXPI010000362.1:0-1843 GCA_964467005.1 uncultured Limibaculum sp.
GACCTTCTTCTTGCGATCGGCCTTCGAGATCTTGCGCACCTCGAGCGGGAATGCGAGGTTCTCGTCCACCGTCATATGCGGAAAGAGCGCGTAGTTCTGGAAGACCATCCCGATGCCACGCTTGTGGGGCGGGATATTGTTGATCGACTTGCCGCCGAGGCGAATATCGCCGTGGGTGGCGGTTTCGAACCCCGCGAGCATCATGAGGCAGGTCGTCTTGCCTGATCCCGACGGGCCCAGCATCGTGAGGAACTCGCCCTTCGGCATCGCGAGGTTGAGATCCTTCACGACGAGGGTCTCGCCGTCATAGCTTTTTTGCACGCGCTCGAAGGCGACGAAGGCCTCGTCGCTCGTCGTGTCGGTCATGATCGCCCCTGTATCTGCGGTTCATCCCGCTTGATGAGAGCTAAACATGGAGGAGCCCCGGACCACAAGCCCGCTTGACGGGCAGAATCGCCCTCGGCCCCGGCGAATTCCGGTCTGCGGCATGCTTTTCAGGCAGGTTTCCCCGCGGAGGCCAAAAAAGGGGCGGACCGGGGTCCGGTCCGCCCAAGGGCTCTGGGGATGCCGCGTGGGGCGTCAGCCCTCCCGCAGCAGGAAAGGAAACCACGGCGTGCGCTCGACACGCCGACGGCCGCCGCAGTCATGGGCGATCTCCACCCGGATCTCGGCCTGCCCCACCCCCATGCGGACATGGGGTTTCACCCCGAGGGCGAGATCCCCGGCCGGGGCGCGGGGCGCCTCCGGGCCGAGCGCGGCGTCGAGCGGGTGCCAGCGGCCGCCCTCGTCCACGAGGACGGCGGACACCGCCCGTGCCGCGCAGGCGGCATCCTGGCTGGCGGGCGAGCGCCAGGTGAGCGCGCTCCAGCGCCCGGGGCGTCCGTCGAGCGGCCCCCGAAGGCTGGCAAGGGTCTGGTCCGGGCCGCCACGCCCGGCCCAGCTGGGGCGGTCGCCCTCCAATCCCTCGACGCGCGTCCCCAGCTCCGCCATCCGCACGCCCAGGCGCGCCACCTCGTCTGGCAGCCGCGCGTGGAGCATGGCGAGATCGCGCGCCCAGAAGAGCGCGCTCACCAGCGCCACGATGACCACCCAATGGTCCTTGAGCCGTCGGAGCGCCGTGAGCACCCCGGTGGCCTCCTTTCCCGATAGTTCGGCTGTCATGGTCGTCCCCTTTGCAACAGCCGGCGCGGACCCGGTCCATGGCCATGGCGGGCCCGGCCGGTGAGGTTTTGGCCCGGAAAGCCCCCGGGCGCTTGGTTGGGGAGACGGCACGGCCCAGCCGGGGCCGCGACCGCTCCCGGACTGGCGGCGAAGGCCCCGACGCATCGGCAGCCCCGCACCGCCGACGATGCTATCGAGAAATGTCTAATTTTCAGTGAATTCGAGGCGTCAAGCTCGGCTGACGCGCGAAGATCAGTGGGCGACGGCGGCGGCCACGCTCTCGTCGATCATCCGGCCCTCGGCGAAGCGGTCGAGGCCGAAGGGCCCCGCCACCGGGTCCTCGCCCTTGGCCACGAGCCCCGCGGTCGCCCATCCCGAACCGGGGATCGCTTTGAACCCGCCGGTGCCCCAGCCGCAATTGATGAAGACGTTCTCGACCGGCGTCGTCGAGATGATCGGCGAGCGGTCCCCGGTCATGTCGACGATCCCGCCCCATTGGCGGAGCATCTTGAGGCGCGAGATCATCGGGAAGGTCTCGACGAGGGCGCGCACTGTCTCCTCGATGTGCTGGAACGAGCCGCGCTGGGTGTAGTTGTTGAACCCGTCCGCGCCGCCGCCGATCACCATCTCGCCCTTGTCGGACTGGCTCATATAGCCGTGGACGGTGTTGGCCATCACCACG
>CAYXPI010000363.1:0-1829 GCA_964467005.1 uncultured Limibaculum sp.
ACGGCGTGATCATGGGCGGCTGGGCGTCCAACTCGAAATACCCCTTCCTCGGCGGCCTTCGCTCGGCGGCGCAGATGGTGTCCTACGAGGTCTCCATCGGCCTCATCATCGTCGGCGTGCTGATCTCCACAGGCTCGCTCAACCTCTCAAAGATCGTCGCCGCGCAAGACGGCGCCTACGGCATTTTCTCCTGGTACTGGCTGCCCCACTTCCCGATGATGATCATCTTCTTCATCTCGGCGCTGGCGGAGACGAACCGCCCGCCCTTCGACCTGCCGGAGGCGGAATCCGAGCTCGTGGCCGGCTATCAGGTGGAGTACTCCTCCACACCCTATCTCCTCTTCATGATCGGCGAGTACATGAACATCGTGCTCATGTGCGCGCTTGTCTCGCTCCTCTTCTTCGGCGGCTGGCTCTCGCCCGTGCCCTTCTTGCCGGATGGGGTGCTGTGGATGGTGCTGAAGATCGTGTTCTTCTTCTTCGTCTTCGCAATGGTGAAGGCGATCGTGCCCCGCTACCGCTACGACCAGCTCATGCGCCTCGGCTGGAAGGTCTTCCTGCCGATGTCGCTCGGCTGGGTCGTGATCGCCGCGTTCCTCGCGAAATACGACGTGGTGGGCTATGCCCGCTTCGCGGCAGGCGGCTGATGCCAGCCTCGGCGGCAGGGCTGACCGCGGTGATGGCGGCGGGTCTTTGGGGACCGGCCGCTGCAAGCTGCGGAGGCGGCTTGACGGCCGCGAGCTGTGCGCCGCCCACGGCGGTCACGCAAGCGGGCTCAGAGATCGGGGGCGAGCCCGCAGTGGCGGTTCGATGGCAGCCCTACGAGGCCGAGAGGGACCGTCGCGGTCTCGTGGTGCGCCCGATCCTTCGCCGCTGCGCAACGTGGCCTGCCGGTGGTCGGTGCGAGGCGCGAAAGGAGCGGGTGGCCAGAGGCGGCGAGTGCCGGCTTGCGGGGCCCGCGGATCCCTGTCGGCCCGGCCCGTCGGAGGCGGCGGAGGGGGCCCTGCTGCCGGACCGACTTTGTGTCCCGGAGCTCGACCAGACGCCGTTGCGGTTCCCGCGGGCGCGCCTGCGGGAAGAGCCCCGCGCCGACACGGGGCCGCCCGGGGCCCGCACTGTGCGGGCCGCCCCGCAAAGGCGATGGGGCCCGGTGCATTATGACGCAACGGAAGGCGGGCCGCTCGTCTTCCCCGCCGTTTTGCGGATCTGCCAGCCCTGGCCGGAATGCCGCACGGTCTATCACGCGCTGCGTCGCGGCGAGCGAACCCGCTCCGCCTCCTTCGACCCCGCCGGTCCCGGCCGGCGCGCCCTGCCCGCGGATCCCCGCGCGGCGCCGACCCTGCCGGGGCCGGGACCGCAGCAGGAGGCGCACCGCGCGGCGGTTTGCGCGAGCCTCGTCGGGCCCGCCCTCACGGTGCGCCCGCTCGACGACCCGCGCGCCAAGGCCCTCGCAATCCGCCTTGTCCTCGCCTACAACCAAGGTCGCGCGCCAGAGCTCGGCGCGCGTATCGCGACGTTGCTCTCCGACGAGCTGCCGCGGCTCCACGCCGCCGGGTCCGTGTCGGAGGGGACGCTGCTCGTGTGGGACAAGGCCCTCGCTCGCATACCTCTGGAGGCTCGCTAATGGCCATCGCTCTCGACCGTGCCCTCGGCTATTTCCTGATGAAGGACATCATCGCCGGCTTCCGCGTCGGCCTGAAATACTTCTTTAAGCCCAAGGCCACGCTCAACTACCCCTTCGAGAAGGGCCCGCTCTCGCCCCGCTTCCGCGGCGAGCACGCGCTGCGCCGCTACCCCAATGGCGAGGAGCGCTGCATCGCCTGCAAGCT
>CAYXPI010000364.1:0-1823 GCA_964467005.1 uncultured Limibaculum sp.
GTAGATCGCCATGAGCGGCCCGAGGCCCATCGACACGGTGGTGAACTGCCAGAAATCAGGCATCAGCCACGGATGGGGGTAGGAGGAGAGGCCTTCGCCCCCGGTCTCGGAGCGGAAACTGTCGAGCTGGGCCTCGGAGATCCGCCCCTCCATGAAGGCGCGGGCGTAGATGCCGGGCACCGCGTGGCCCTGGAAGAAGACGAGGTCGCCGCCATGGGCCTCGGTGCGGGGGCGCCAGAAATGGTTCAGCCCGATGTCGTACATCACCGCCGAGGAGGCGAAGGAGGCGATGTGCCCCCCCGGCGCGCCCGGCTTGCGGTTGGCGCGCACGACGGTCGCCATCGCGTTCCAGCGGTTGATCGAGCGGATGCGCCACTCCATCTCGGCGTCGCCCGGATAGGCGGGCTCGAGATCAGGGGGGATCGTGTTCACATACGCCGTCGTCGCGCCGAAGGGCAGGTTGGCCCCGTGCTCGCGAACCGCGCCGATCGCGCGATCGAGGAGGTAATGCGCGCGGTCGGCGCCGTCCCGCTCGACGACGTCCTCGACGCTGTCCAGCCATTCCCGGGTCTCGACGGGGTCGATGTCGTGGGTGCGGTCGATCATGGGGCTGCCCTTTTGTGTCTGGCCGGGTGTCAGGCGAAGAACTGTCCGCCGTTTGCGGAGATTGTGGATCCTGTGATGAAGCCGGCGTCGTCGGAGGCGAGGAAGGCGACGCATCGGGCGATTTCCTCGGGCTCGCCGAGGCGTCCGACGGGGATCTGGGGGATGATCTTGGATTTGAGCACCTCCTCGTCGATGGCGCGGACCATCTCGGTGCCGATGTAGCCGGGGCAGATGGCGTTGACGGTGACGCCCTTGAAGGCGCCCTCCTGGGCGAGGGCCCGGGTGAATCCGATGTCGCCGGCCTTGGCGGCGGAGTAGTTGGTCTGGCCCATCTGGCCCTTCTGGCCGTTGATCGACGAGATGTTGACGATCCGCCCGAAGCCGCGGGCGCGCATGCCCGGGAAGATCGGGTGGGTCATGTTGAAGAGGCCGTTCAAGTTGGTGCCGATGACCTCGGACCACTGCTCCGGCGTCATGCGGTGGAACATGGCGTCGCGGGTGATCCCGGCGTTGTTGACCAGGACCTCGACGGGGCCGAGATCGGCCTCGACCTGGGCGATGCCGTCGACGCAGGCCTGGTACTCGGCCACCGACCATTTGTAGACCGGGATCCCGGTCTCCGCCTTGAACGCCTCGGCCGCCGCGTCGTTGCCGGCGTAGTTCGCCGCGACCCTGTAGCCCTCCGCCGTCAGCGCCTTCGAGATCGCCGCCCCGATCCCGCGCGTGCCGCCCGTGACCAATGCCACCCGTGCCATCGCCTCGCCCTCCGTTTTTGCCCGTTCCGGGTTAAGATTCGGTTACGCGTTCTGTTCATGTTCTCGTAACCGGTGCCGTGTAGACCGGACGGCATGATCGCCGCCCTCCTCATCTGGCTCTTCGCGCGCGCCGCCTCAGTCCCGCGCCACGCACATGGCCACGCCCATGCCGCCGCCGATGCACAGCGTGGCGAGGCCTTTCTTCGCGTCGCGGCGCGCCATCTCGTGGAGCAGCGTGGTCAGGATCCGCGCGCCCGAGGCCCCGATCGGGTGGCCGATGGCGATGGCGCCGCCGTTCACGTTCACCGTCTCCGGGTCCCAGCCCATATCCTTGTTGACCGCGCAGGCCTGGGCCGCGAAGGCCTCGTTGGCCTCGACGAGGTCGAGATCGTCGACCGTCCAGCCCGCCTTCTCCAGCGCCATGCGCGAGGCCGGGATCGGCCCCCTCCCCATGATCCCAGG
>CAYXPI010000365.1:0-1819 GCA_964467005.1 uncultured Limibaculum sp.
GCTCTTTCTCCATGCCTGCGTGCGCACGCGGCTCAACGTGCTCGTGTCGGGTGGCACCGGCTCGGGCAAGACGACCACGCTCAACGCGCTGTCCTCCTTCATCTCGAACGATGAGCGCATCCTCACCATCGAGGACACCGCCGAGCTTCAGCTCCAGCAGGAGCATGTGGGCCGGCTCGAGAGCCGGCCGGCCAACATCGAGGGCACCGGCGCCGTGACCCAGCGCGACCTTCTGAAGAACGCGCTGCGTATGCGGCCCGATCGCATCATCGTCGGCGAGACCCGCGGCGAGGAGGTGATCGACATGCTCCAGGCCATGAACACGGGCCATGACGGCTCGATGACCACGATCCACGCCAACTCGCCGCGCGACAGCCTCGCCCGAATCGAGAACATGGTGGGCATGTCCGGCGTCGAGCTGCCGCTGAAAGCGCTCCGGGCCAACATCGCCTCGGCCATCAACCTCATCGTGCAGGTCAGCCGCATGTCCGATGGCGGTCGGCGTATGATGTCGATCTCCGAGGTCGTCGGCATGGAAGGCGACGTCGTCACCATGCAGGAGATCTTCAAGTTCGACCGCCACGGCACGGACCAGGGCGGCAAGATCCGCGGCAAGTTCGTCGCCACCGGCATCCGCTCGCAATACGCCGACCGGTTCAAGCAGTGGGGCTACGAGCTGCCGGCCTCGCTCTTCCGCCCCGATATCTGATCGAGACACGCCATGCTGTTCCAACCGCTCATCTACGGGCTCATCTTCGTCGGCGTCATCGCGATCGTCGAGGGCATCTACCTCATCATCTACGGCAAGACGCTGAAGCGGGAGAAGAAGGTCAACCGCCGGCTCACCCTCCTGCAGGACGGGAAGGACACCGAGGAGGTGCTGACCATTCTCCGCGCCGAGCGTGAGGGGTCCGAGCGGATGCGGCGCCTTCCGGTTATCGGCGTTCTTCTCGACCAGGCACGCCAGGCCTCGATCTCCATGACGCCAGTGTCGATGACCGTGGCGCTGGTCGGCCTTATCGGCCTCAGCTTCTTCCTCCTGAGCGTGTTCACGGGCGCGATCATCCAGGTGAAAATCGTCGTGGCGCTCATCCTCGGCTACGGCTCGCTCTATCTGTGGCTGCGGGATAAGGCGCGCAAGCGCATCAAGCTCTTCGAGGAGCAGCTGCCGGATGCGCTCGACCTCATGGTCCGTTCGCTCCGCGTCGGCCATCCGATGACCGCGTCGGTCGGCATCGTGGCGCGCGAGATGCCGGACCCGCTCGGCACCGAGTTCGGCCTGGTGGCGGACGAGGCGACCTATGGCATGAACATCAACCAGGCGCTTGAGCGCACGGCGGACCGCATGCCCGTCGCCGATCTCCGGTTCCTCGCCATCGCGATGAACATCCAGGCGACCTCGGGCGGCAACCTCGCCGAGGTGCTCGACGGGTTGTCGAAGGTGATCCGGGCGCGCTTCAAGCTCTTCCGCAAGGTGAAGGCGATCACGGCGGAGGCGCGCTGGTCCGGCTGGTTCCTCTCGATCTTCCCCGTTCTCGCGCTTTTGATGGTTCAGGTCGTGCAGCCGACCTATTATGACGACGTGGCGGATCACCCGCTGTTTCTGCCCGGTGCGATCCTGACTTTCGTCCTCCTTGTGGTAAACGTCATCTTCATGCGCATCCTCGTAAACATCAAAGTCTGAAGCGGCGAGGCCCGAGCGGATGGACGAGACCGAGACCAACGCGGAAGGAGCCGAGCAGGCGGGCGCGGCCGTGGTCGGCCAGGCCGCGGGCATGGACGGCTTTTGGGCGTATCTCACGGACACCTTCGGCCCGTC
>CAYXPI010000366.1:0-1805 GCA_964467005.1 uncultured Limibaculum sp.
AGACCACCCGGAGCGTGAGCGTGCCTCGCCACCGGGTGCGGGACATCGCCGCATCGTGTCGAGAAACATGCGGCGTCGCCAGCGCGTGCACCATTCGCCAAAGGCGAAGGGCGAGCCGGTGCGGCTCGCCCCTGATAACCGTAAAAGCAAGACTGGATCGATCTGCCGCGCGTCGTGGTTCACGGCGATCCGGCACACGAGCCGCCGCCGGTCACGGGCAGGTCAGCCGTCCACGCCCTTCTTCTTGGCATTGGCCTCAACCTCTTTCCAGAAGTTCATCACTTCCTTGAAGGCCTTCTCGACCTCCTTCTCGACGGCCTGGCGCGGCGCCTGCGGCAGCGGAGCGCACTGCTTCTTGGCCTCCTTCTGCGCGGCCTCAGCCTCCTTCACGAATTTCTGCAGATCGCCCCTCTTGATCCGCCCAGCCTTCCGAGCTGCCCCGCCAAGATCTTTCATCGCGACTTGCGGGCAGGCCTTTTCGATCACCTTCTTGACCGCTTCCATCGCCTTCTTCTCGGCCGGCGGCGCCTCCTTCGCGGCCCACTTCTTCGTCGTGGCGGCATTTTCGGCACGCGCCGAGTTTTTCGCACCGGATTTCGGGGCCGCACCTTTCTCGGCGACCTTGAGCACTTCTTCCAGCACTTTGGGATCGGCGGGGGGCTGTTGGGGCATTGAGTTCCTCAATAATTAATGATGGGTTTAGATGATGATTTGCTGCGACTACGGGCAGGTAGGCAACGCACTCGCGGGTTCCATGAGAGCATCCCAAAAAACGTGAGGCGGCTCGCCATCACGACGAACCGCCTCGCTGCAAATCGGATCGGGCAGCGAGGCTCGACGCATCAGCCGGGATACCCCATTTGCGTTCTCCATGAGCAGGGTGCCCGCGTTGACGAGGGCGATCAAGCGACAATCCGCCTGTCCGGCACTTCCGGCGCGGCCCTCAGCGCGATATCGACGCGGGAAGACCGCCACCTGCCCGAGCCGGCGGAAGACTCTCCGGGCTCTGGACGCGCCTCCGCCTCACTAAAAAACATTGCCTCCGCGATGACACGAACCAGCGCGCAAAACATCGGTTATCCCAGCCGCCTCAGCTGCCGCTTTGCAAACAAACGCGTACACAGCACTAATGTGCGTAAACTTCCACTCCTTCTTTGCAAAAGGAGATGTCTTTCAAAAGTTTGCAAAAACCAACACCTCCCGATCATCATCGGGACCGCAGATAGCATGATTGCAAGTGCCTGGACCTGGATTTCCAAAGGCTCAGGCGCCGCGGGGGTCGGTCTCGCGGAAGGGCGCGAAGGTCATGGCCCGCTCGGAGAGGGCCGAGAGACCCGGAAGCGGCGCCGCGATCAGCCAGGGGTTCGTCGCTTCCACCATCTGGAGGGCGCAGACGGTCGCGATGTCGGAGCCGTCCGGATCCGCGCCGCCATGAAAGCGGTCCTTGGGCGCGGCCGCCTCCATGGCCGCGAGCCCGCCGCGGATCTGGATCGCAAGGCGCTCCTGCCAGACCGGCCACTGATGCGCCTCGGGCCGCCGGTTCTTCTCGTAGACCATCGCCACCGTCTTCTCGGCCGTGGAGTTCGCAAGGGCCAGGCGCTGGAGGCAGGCGATCCGGTCCGGTCCCGCGGCAGGGACGAGCCGCCGGCCCTCGGGGGCGGTCTCCTCCAGCCAGTCGCAGATCGCCCAGGTCTCGATGAGCTCGGTTCCGTCGTCGAGGATGAGGATCGGCACCCGGCCCACCGGGTTGTGGGCGCGCACCTCGTCCCAAGTCTCGCCGATCGGCGGGATCTCGCGGCGCTCGA
>CAYXPI010000367.1:0-1779 GCA_964467005.1 uncultured Limibaculum sp.
CGAAACAGACCAAACCGCCCACATATCCCTTCGCATCATCACAATTCAAAGAGCGAGAAAACGATTTTGCCGACCGGGCAAGCCCGGCTGGAGGGCGCAACCATCTTCGAGAGCCGCCGACATGCGTTTCCGCCCGCCGACCAGAGGTGTATATGGCAGCCCGCCCCCGGCGGTCAAGCCCTCATTCATCGGAGCGTCATCATTCTTCCCCGGGGGCCCGGCGCGCCGTCTCCGCCCGTTCCAGAAGCTTCAGAACCCGAAGCCACCGCGCGAAGGCCGCGATTGCGGCGAAGGCGAAGCCGCGCCAGCCCCCCAGAAGATGCCGGCGCACGACGTAGAATTTGAGGAAGGCGAGCGGCAGCTCGAGGACGAGGCGCACCCGGAGCCCGAGCCGCCCCCGGGGGGCCGCCGTCTCCGCCTGGAAGCTCGAATACCGGTTCTCCTTGGCGACGAACTGGGCCCAGTCGAGCACCGGCCAGTGCCAGAGCGCGCCGCACAGACGCCGCTCCGGGCCCGTCACCTCCACCCGGTCGAAGAGCGGATGCGCCCGGTAGCGCCCCACGCTCCGGTGATAGAACCGCACCACGCGGTAATCGTTGGCGAAGGGCCGGGGGCGCGCGGCGCCCGGATACACGGTGAGGATCGACAGCCGGTAGGCCGCGGGCGCCGCCCCTCCGCGACAGAGCGCGCGAAGCTCCGCTTCGAGTTCCGGCGTCACCGCCTCGTCCGCGTCGAGGTTGAGCACCCAATCGTGCCGGCAGAGACCTTCGGCATAGGATTTCTGCGGCCCGTACCCCTCCCAGGCCCGGTGCTCGACCCGTGCCCCGGCGGCCCGAGCGATCTCCGGCGTGCCATCCGTCGAACCCGAATCGACCAGCACGATCTCGTCGCAGAAGGCGAGGGAGGCGAGGCAGCGCGGCAGCCGGGCCGCCTCGTCCCGGGCGATCACGAAGGCCGAGATCGGCAGGCGCCCCTCCCCCGCCCCGCGGTCATCGGCCATGGTCTCTCCTCGGCCAGTCCCCCGGCCTTGTCATTTCGTGCGCAGGGGTCCAGAACGCCGCCGTCATGCAACGCCTGAGCCGGAAGCGCGCCCCATGTCTCCCAACACCGCCCCGATCCCTGAGCTCTACGTCTCCGCCGACAGCGCCAAAAAGCTGACGGCCGAAGCCGGCGGGCTCGTCTCGATCGACCTGACGCCGCGGCAGATCTGCGATCTCGAGCTTCTCATGAACGGGGGCTTCTTCCCGCTCAAGGGCTTTCTCGGCCAGGCCGACTATGAGCGGGTGCTGACCGATATGCGGCTGGCGGACGGGTCGCTCTGGCCGATCCCGGTCACCCTCGATGTGAGCGAGGCCCAGGCGGAGCGGATCGCCCCGGGCCAGGACGTCGCGCTCCGCGACCAGGAGGGGGTGATCCTCGCGATCCTCTCGGTCACCGACAAATGGGTGCCGAACAAGAACGTGGAGGCCGAGGCCGTCTTCGGCGCGGACGACGTGGCGCATCCGGCGGTCGACTACCTCCACCACCGCGCGGGGCCGGTCTATCTCGGCGGGCCGGTCACCGGGGTCACGCCCCCCACGCATTACGACTTCAAGATGCGGCGCGACACGCCGAACGAGCTCCGCGCCTATTTCCGCAAGCTCGGCTGGCGGCGCGTCGTCGCCTTCCAGACCCGGAACCCGCTCCACCGCGCGCATCAGGAGCTGACCTTCCGCGCCGCCAAGGAGGCCCAGGCCAACCTGCTGATCCACCCGGTCGTCGTCATGACGAAACCGGGCG
>CAYXPI010000368.1:0-1771 GCA_964467005.1 uncultured Limibaculum sp.
GGTCGTTTCTGACGCGCTGACACCGGTCGTGGATTGCCAGGGTGTTGATCCGTGCAAAAACCCCGGTCGAAACCCTGGCGGTTCTGCGAGGGTTTTGACAGGATGCGCCCATGATCTTGGGCTATGCGCGCGTCTCGACGGCGGACCAGACACCGGACGCCCAGACCGACGCCCTCACGGCCGCGGGGGCGGCGCGGATCTTCGCGGAGACGAGCGGCGGCGCGGCGCGCCACCGCCCCGAGCTCGGCCGGCTTCTCGAGCAGCTGCGCGCGGGCGACGTCGTCATGGTGACCAAATACGACCGCCTGGCGCGCTCGCTCCACGATCTGCTCGACATCGTGCTCGCGATCCAGGCCCGGGGGGCGGAGTTCCGCTCCCTCGCCGAGGACATCGACACGGCGACCCCGGCGGGCCGGCTGATCTTCCACGTCTTCGCCTCGATCGCCCAGTTCGAGCGCGAGCGCATCGTCGAACGCACCCGCGAGGGGCTGGCGGCGGCGCGGCGGCGCGGCCGCCGGGGCGGCCGCCCGCCCGCGCTCACCCCGGACCAGAAGGCGGAGGTGCGCCGGATGCGCGACGGCGAGGGCCGGGCGCTCTCGGAGATCGCCCGGCTCTTCAAGGTGAGCGTGGCCACGATCCGCCGCGCCTGACCCCCCGCCCGAGCCCCTTCCCGCACCGGGGCGCGGGAGGCGGCGTGGGAGGGGGCGTGGGAGGCGGCGTGGGAGGCGGCGCGGGTGGGCGCGGGCCTCAGCCGGCCCGGAGCCCCTGGCTCAGATAGTCGCGCACCGCGCCGTAATTCTCCCGCACGATGGGATGGATGCTCTCGGGCAGGGCGAAATCCGCCGGGGCCGGCTCGCCATAGAACGCCTCGTAGATCACGAGGCTCGCGAGGAAGTAGAGCGTCGGCCGCCCGTGCGGGGCGTCGTCCTCGTAGAGCGCCTCGGTCGGCACCTCCGACAGCGCGGTCTCGGTGAAGAGCCCGGCGAGGAGCGGCCCCACCGGGATGAGGGTGATCGTGGCCTCGGGCCGGGCCTCGACGAGACGGGCGTGGTAGTCGACCCACCAGTCATGGAACGCGCCGCGGGTGTAGGCGTTGTATTCGGCGAAGGCCTCGGCATCGGGCGGGAAGCCGCCGCCGCCGAAAAAGCCCTCCTGCACGAAGGGCGCCATGTCGGGCCAATGCTCGTAGATCGCGATGGCGGCGTCGGGCTTCTCGGCCAGCACCCAGTCGATCACCTCGAGGGTGGCGGAGACCGGCGAGAGGCCGCGGGGGTTGTCCCATCCGTAGGGCTCGGTCGGCGCCTCGCCCTGGATGTAGTTGGTGGCGGTGAGCATCACGAGATCGATGTCGGTGTCCGCGAAGCTCTGGCCCGTCTCCTCGTCCCAGGAGGTCGCGATGCCGGCCCAGCCCCAGGCCGGGCGGGGCGGCAGATTGGCGTGCTGGACCATCGAGCCGAACTGGCCCGTCACCGTGAAGCGATGGCCCGCGGCCTTGGCGAAGGCGTCGAGCCAATAGGGCAGGCTGGTTTCGTCGGTGTCGGTCGGGTGCACCACGAGGCTGTGGCCGAACATGTAGCTCTCGACCGTCTTGGTGTCCGCGAGGACGCCGCTCTCAGAGGTCGCGAGCGCCGCGCAGAGCGCAGCCCCGAGCATCCGTGTGATCCGCATTCCGGTCTCCTGTGTGGCCGCGCGCGCAGCTGGGATGGGGCCTCACTCCGCGGCGAGGCGGGTGGGCAGGGCGCTTTCGAGGAAGCGGGCGAAGTCCGGCCCG
>CAYXPI010000369.1:0-1763 GCA_964467005.1 uncultured Limibaculum sp.
AGAGGTGGAAGAGCTGGAGCGCGAAATTGTTCTCGAAGTCGTTCATCACGTGTCCTCGTGTTGTGTCGTTTGTTGAGGTTTGGCGCAGCGCGCAATTGTCGATTTCCGTTGCATGAGCGGGCGTGAACACCTGCTGCATCGCGTTACGTTATCACGTTCGATAAACTGTTTTTTCTTATCAGAGGCGAAGGTTTTGTCTCGCTTTTGAGAAAGCGCTCCACCGCAGCCGAGATGGCCTCGGCGAAGTCGCACTGCGCAATGAAACTCAAGGGAAACGTTTGAGTGCTGCGCTCCGCCGGCGCTGCATCGAAAGCGTGCGGCAGACGCTCGGGCCGTGAGCGGGCGCCGCGCCTGCGCCGCGCTTGGGCAGCACCGCTCGACCCGGCACAAGGCGCCTCGAGGCCGGTCCGATGAAGCCCTCCTCGCCGCGGATATCACTGCGCTCGCTAGGGACTGCGGGCGCTCCGGCACCCGCATGATCGCGGGCCTCCTGACCAACGCCGGCTGGCATGTGACCCACAAGCGGGCTGAGAAGGGCGGTGAAACAACCGGCCACGTTGACGCCTGGGATCGGCCCGGGAAAGCGGCGCAAAACCCCGCCACTGCCAGCCTTCGGATCGAAAGGTCCGGAGGCAGGGGGATGTGCGGCGTGGAATTGTATGGCCTTGTCCGTCGCGCGGTGATGCTGGAGGGGCTGAGCCACCGGGCGGCCGCGCTGCGTTTCGGGATCGACCGGGGCACGGTTGCGAACGGGAGCGGCTGGTCAGGACCGGCGCGCGGCTGGTGCGCCACGCCCGCTACGCCGTCTTCCAGCTTGCCGAGTCCGCTCAGCCGCGCAAGGTCTTCGCCGACGTCCTTGGCCTGACCAACGGCCTGCGCGATCCGCCTGCCGAGACGGCGAACGCATGACTTGGACAGGGGACAGATCGGCGGCAAACGACGCCGGCCATGGGAAAGGTGCAACTGGCGCACGTCGACCCGTCGTCGTTTGCTGCACCGGAGCGCCAATTCCGGCCTTCAAGGTCGTGGCGTCGCCCGAGGGAGGCACGGCCAAGGCAACTTCTGGCTTGATCGGGCCGTTCCGCGCCTGCAGTCTGGATCGTGACGTTGCAAACGGGGGATCCCGGTTCAAATGGGAAACGCCGGCTTACAGACGTGGATTGCCTCCCGGTTACGTGATAAAGCTTGTTTAGTCAGAAACGGAGGAAATGCAGACCATGACGACCTTCTGTTCTTCCAGCGCCTTGATCTTCTGTGCGGCAGTTTCAATGGCGGCTCCGGCAGGGGCGCAGGTCACCGATTTTCCAACGTTCCCAGACTTGGCGCCAGACGCTAGTGAGTTCATGTTTTCGTGCTCGTCCTGTCACGGCACGGATGGAAAGGGCGCGGGATTTTTGGCGCGTCACTTTCGTGATGTGGATCCTGGTGATCTGACACAACTCGCAGCGAAGAACGGCGGAGTTTTCCCGATTGAAGATGTTTTCGCTGTTATTGATGGGCGCAATGAAGTTGTAACCCACGGGCCGCGTCAAATGCCGGTATGGGGCGCCCGCTATATGCTTGAAGAGTCCCGGGACGGTACGCCCGACGAGTTGATCGAACTGCGTGTGCGCAACCGCATCAACGTCTTGGTCCAATACCTTCTGTCGATCCAGGAGCCGATCACGGCGCAGTCAAAGTAGGAGAGGGTTTGGATGCGTCGGGAGATATTGCCATTACAGACACTGGTTGTGGCCGCTGGTCTTGCGTTGTCGGTCTCTCAC
>CAYXPI010000370.1:0-1750 GCA_964467005.1 uncultured Limibaculum sp.
GCCGCGGTAGATGACCGGTCCTGATCGAGCCGACCACTGCCCTCATGAACGACCGCTCTGGGGATGCTTGCCGCACCGCAGCACCAGCCGCGACG
This sequence comes from uncultured Limibaculum sp., assembly GCA_964467005.1. Lineage (GTDB taxonomy): Bacteria > Pseudomonadota > Alphaproteobacteria > Rhodobacterales > Rhodobacteraceae > Thermohalobaculum. Next base: position 96 of record CAYXPI010000370.1, read on the forward strand.
TTCCGGCTGCGCAGTGATGCCTGGCGGGTGTGAGAGATGCTGCGCTCGACGAAGCGCGGTTCGGTCCGCGTCTCAGACCTGTCGCGACGCCGTAGCGAATTACGGGTCCTGAGCCGGGCCATCGCCGCCAAGGCGAGTGACCGCGTTCGGCCATGTGGAATGCGGTGCAACACAACCAACCCAGTCCGCCTGAGCTTGGGGTTAACGCTTGCAGCGGATCATGCTGCTTCTGCGAAAGGCGGGAAAGTCCCGCGGTCCCGCCTTTGTTGCCCGGACCTGTGAGCGGATGCAGCGAACGGCAGGAAGGGGGAACGCGACTGCATCATTCAGCTTCCGGGTGAGCGGCAGCTTCGGGCCGTTGTCGCGAACGGTACGGAGGGCCGCCGTTGCTTGTCCGATGATTGTACATCGGCTGGGCGGGTTCCTGAAGCGTCAGAAATGACAAGGTCTGTCGGTGTCTCCGTCTGAACGTCCAGTCATGCGCCTCGGGCCGGCGCCACGTCCATCTCTCAACGGGCCTTTTTGATCGCGATGTCCACGAGGTGGCGCACCTCGTCGAGGCTCGCCTCGCGCGGGTTGGTCGCAGCGGCGCTGTCCTGGAGCGCCTTGGCCGCGATGCGCGCCGAACAGTCTCGCGGCACGCCGATATCCCGCAGCGCCCGCGGGATCCCGATCTCGTCGAGCATGCGCTCGACGCCGGCGATGAACCCGGGCACCGAGCTGTCCTCGAGCGCCATCGCCTCTGCCATCCGGCGAACCTTGGGCTCCATGCCTGGCAGATTGAACCGCAGCACCACGGGCAGGACGATGGCGTTGGTCAGCCCGTGTTGGGTGTCGTACTCGGCGCCGATCATATGCGAGATCGCGTGCACCATGCCGAGCCCCTTCAGGAAAGCGATGCCGGCGAGGCAGGATCCGACCAGCATGCCGCCCCGTGCCGCGACGTTCTCTGGCTCGCGCACCGCGACCGGCAGCCACTCGGCGATCAGCGAGAGGCCCTCGATCGCCAGCCCGTCGCAGAGCGGGTGAAAGCCCGGCACGCAATAGGCCTCGATCGCATGGGTCAGCGCATCCGCCCCGGTCCAGGCGGTCAGGGTCTGTGGCAAGCCCACGGTCAGCAGAGGGTCGAGAAGGGCGAGAGACGGTTTCAGCTCCGGATGCCAGACGCAGAACTTCATGCCCTTTGCGACATGGGTGACCATCGCCGTGCTTTCGGTCTCGGCTCCGGTCCCTGCCGTCGTGGGGATCGTGATCAGCTTCGGAAAGGGTCGTGCCGGATCGATCGCGGGAGATGGCCGCTCGAACTCGAAGTCCCAGAGATCGATCCCGTTCATCGCGGTCAGGCAGATCGCCTTCCCGCCATCCATCGCGCTGCCACCGCCGATGGCGATGATGCCGTCGTGACCACCGTCGAGGAACGCCGTTCGGCCGGCGCCGATCTCGTCGTCGCGCGGGTTGGGCGAAATCTCCGAGAAGATCTCCGCTGAGATGCCGGCCTCCGAAAGGCGGCGATGCAGCTCGGAGATAAACGGGAGGTGCCGGCTGCTTCGGTCGGTCACGATCAGTGGAGCGATCATCCCGCCCGACAGGCAACGAGCGCCGATTTCGCCGAGACGGCCGGGGCCATAGACGATCGGGACCGGAAAGCTCCAGTC
>CAYXPI010000371.1:0-1747 GCA_964467005.1 uncultured Limibaculum sp.
CGCCGCTGGCCCAGCCGGAGGCCATCCGCAGCCGGCTCGACGAGGTCTCGATCCTGCTCCAGGACGCTGACCTTCGCCGTGCGCTCCGCAGTGCCCTTCGCGGCTGTCCGGATCTGGAGCGCGCGCTCTCGCGGCTCTCCCTCCAGCGCGGCGGGCCGCGCGATCTGGCGGCCATCCGGGAGGGCCTCGCCCGCGCCGCGGAGATCCGGGACCACCTCGGTCCGGCTGGCGTCGATGAGCTTCTCGGGGCGAAGGCGCTGCCCCCTCTGGACGACCTTCTCGAGCGTCTTGCCGCTGCACTTGCAGACCAGCCGCCGATCCTCGCCCGCGACGGCGGGGCGATCCGCGGGGGCTTCGATCCGGACCTCGACCGAGTGCGTGATCTCCGCGATCAGGGCCGCCGCCACATTGTAGCGTTGGAACGGCGGCTCCAGGACCAGACCGGGATCGCCTCCCTCAAGATCCGCCACAATGGCATGCTCGGCTACTTTGTCGAAGTGACCGCAACCCATCGCGCCAAGGTCCCGGCGCACTTCGTCCAGCGCCAGAGCATGGCCAATGCCACCCGGTATGCGACCGAGGAGCTCGTGGCGCTGGCGAGCGGCATCGAGAGCGCCGGCGAACAGGCGCTCCAGATCGAGCTCCGTCTGGTGGCCGATCTGGTGAGTGCGGTCGTCGCCGAAAGCAGCGCCGTGGCGGCGGTGGCAAGTGCCCTCGCCCGGCTCGATGTTGCCGCCGGTCTCGCCGAACTCGCCCACGAGGGGGCTTATGTCCGCCCCGAAATCGAGGGCGATACCGCTTTTACCATTGCAGGCGGGCGGCATCCGGTGGTCGAGCAGGCCCTCGCTTTCGAAGCGAAGCCGTTCATTGCCAATGATGCCGACCTTGCGGCGGCGCGGCGACTCTGGCTCCTCACCGGCCCCAACATGGCCGGCAAGAGCACCTTCCTGCGCCAGAATGCACTGATTGCGATCCTTGCCCAGGCCGGGAGCTTCGTCCCGGCGAAGCGCGCCCGGATCGGGGTCGTCGACCGCCTCTTCTCGAGAGTCGGTGCCGCCGACGATCTGGCCCGCGGCCGCTCCACCTTCATGGTGGAGATGGTGGAGACGGCGGCGATCCTGAACCAGGCCACGGACCGCAGCCTCGTCATCCTCGATGAGATCGGCCGCGGCACGGCAACCTTCGACGGCCTCTCGATCGCCTGGGCGGTGGTCGAGCACCTCCATGAAGTGACCCGCTGCCGGGCGATCTTCGCCACCCACTTCCATGAGCTCACAGCGCTCTCCGCCCGTCTCGACCGTCTCGCCATCCGCACCATGCGGGTCAAGGAGTGGGCGCAGGAGGTGATCTTTCTCCATGAGGTTGGCGAGGGGGCGGCGGATCGCTCCTATGGTATCCACGTCGCCCGCCTCGCCGGCCTGCCGCCTTCGGTCCTGACCCGCGCCGAGCAGGTCCTCGCCGAACTGGAGCGGGGCGAAGCGACCCGCGCACCCGCCCGCCTCGCCGACGACCTCCCCCTTTTCGCCGCCGCGCGCCCGCGCTCCGAGCCGCGCCCGTCCGAGGCGGCAGGGCCGCCCGCGCCGGTCCGGGAAGCACCGCCCGCGCCGCCCGTCGCGGCATCACCCCGGGCCGAGCCTTCGCCGCTCGAAGCCCTCCTCGCCCCTGTCGACCCGGACGAGCTCACCCCCAAAGCCGCCCTCGACCTCGTGCGGCTCGGGGCCCTGGTGCGCCGCGAGGACGTGACGCT
>CAYXPI010000372.1:0-1743 GCA_964467005.1 uncultured Limibaculum sp.
GGGGCGCCTTCGGGGGCGCGCCGGGGGCGGGGGCTGCCGCGGGGGCCGCGGCGGGCGCGCTTCTTGGCGCGGCGAGCCGGCCCTACTACGGCCCGCGCTACGGCTACTACGTGCCCCCGCCCCGGCGCTATTACCGCCCGCGTCGCGTCTACCGCCATCGCTACTACTACGGCTATTGACGCGCCCCGCGCGATCCGGGAATGGACGGCGCCGGAGGCCGCGCCATTTTAGTGCGTGGCAACCGCAGGGGAGTCCGCCATGGCCGATCGCCCGCCCAAGAAACACGATCCCAATCGCCTCGCGCGCTATGTGGCGATGGCCGCCGCCGAGGGCGTGGCGGCGGGATGGGCCTGCCTTCTCGCGCTCCTCTGGCTCGATGTCGGAGGGTTCGGCCGGCTCGTGCATGGCAGCGAGGACGCGGTGACCGCGCTCGTGATCCTGCTCATGTCTTTCGGCGTCACCTTCGGCTTCGTCGGCATCGCCTGGAAGGTGATGGTGATGCTGCCGGACGAGGAGTGAGCGCGCGCGCATGACCGCCGGCCGCCTGGATCTCGACGAGCTCTTGCGCCTCCGCCGGAAGGCGCTCCGCCGCATGCCCACGGGCGAGCGCATGATCCGCTTTCGCTGGATCGCCAAGGATGGCACCGTGTGGCTTCTCCCCGCCGGCCTCGTGAGCCCCAACGGGATGACGAGCCGCAGCGCCTCCAGCCTCTGGCAGACCGGCGCGCTGCCCCGGCCCGAGGCCTTCGGGTTCTGGCTCTGCGTCGCGGCGCGCCAGGATCTGTGGCGGTCTCTCCAGGGGGTGGCCGGGCTCATGCCGGTGGTCTCCGCCCGCCCGGAGGCGAGGGAGGGCACCGTGCGCCTCACCCTGGGCGCGGTGCTGCCGGAGCGTCGGGCCAGCCACGCAGTGGAGGCCGTGCTCGAGGACATGTTTCAGCCGCGCCGGATCAACAACTGGACCGCCTGGGCCCACCGAAAAGCTCGGCTCGGCACCCCGGTGGCCTGACCTCGCGCCCAACCCCCTCGCCCTCGCCCGTCTTTTCCGCTATCGCACGGGACTGACCGAGGGCGGCGCCAGGGACACACGGGGGACGGCAGGCCAGATGTTCACGAAGATTCTCATTGCGAACCGGGGCGAGATCGCCTGCCGCGTCATCAAGACCGCGCGGCGGATGGGCATCGCGACCGTGGCGGTCTACTCCGATGCGGATCGCGACGCGTTGCATGTGCGGATGGCCGACGAGGCGGTGGGCATCGGCGCGGCCCCCGCGGCGGAGAGCTATCTCGTGATCGACAAGATCCTGGAGGCCGTGCGCCAGACGGGCGCCGAGGCCGTTCACCCTGGCTACGGCTTTCTCTCCGAGAACCCCCGGTTCGCCGCCGCGCTCGAAGCCGCAGGCGTCGCGCTCATCGGCCCGCCCGCGACGGCGATGGAGGCGATGGGCGACAAGATCACCTCGAAGAAGATCGCCAGAGAGGCCGGCGTGTCGACCGTGCCGGGCCATATGGGCCTCATCGACACGGCGGAGGAGGCAATCAAGATCGCCACGGAGATCGGCTTTCCGGTGATGATCAAGGCCTCGGCGGGCGGCGGCGGCAAGGGGATGCGGATCGCCTGGGGGCCGGACGAGGTGGCCGAGGGCTTCCAGTCCTCGAAGAACGAAGCGGCCTCGAGCTTCGGCGACGACCGCGTCTTCATCGAGAAATTCGTAACCCAGCCGCGCCATATCGAGATCCAGGTGC
>CAYXPI010000373.1:0-1715 GCA_964467005.1 uncultured Limibaculum sp.
CGGATGGCAAGGCGGAGGGATCGGTCGAGGTTCTCAAGCAGGGCTTTAACGTCGATCCCCTGTTGCAGCGCCAGGCCGACTGCATCTCGACGATGACCTACAACGAGTATTGGCAGGTGATCGACGCCGGCCTCGCGCCGGAGGACCTCGTGACCTTCAAATACGAGGATCAGGGTGTCGCGACCCTCGAGGACGGGATCTACGTGCTCGAGGACAAGCTCGAAGACCCGGCCTTCGCGGACAGGATGGTGCGCTTCGTCCGCGCCTCGATGCGCGGCTGGAAATACGCCGAGGAGAACCCGGACGAGGCGGCGGAGATCGTGCTCGACAACGACGCCACCGGCGCACAGACCGAGACCCACCAGAAGCGGATGATGCGCGAGATCGCCAAGCTCACGGCGGGGTCCAACGGCGCGCTCGACCCGGCGGACTACGAGCGCACGGTCGAGACCCTCTTGAAGGGCGGCTCCGACCCCGTGATCTCCAAGGAGCCCGAGGGCGCCTGGACCCACGCGATCACCGACAAGGCGCTCTGAGCGGCGCATAGACGATGGGCGTCGCCCTGTTTGGCGGCGCCTGACGCCAATCTCGGGAGGGCAGGATGAGCCGCAACCGACTGAGCCATATCGCCAGGGAGCTGCGGGAGCGGGGCATCGATGCGATCCTCTCCAGGTTCACATGGCCCTATCTCCGCCGCTTCACCCTTCCGATGCGGTTCAAGGGCCTGGACACGCTGAAGCCGCTGGTTAGGGGCAAGGTCGGTCTCGAGATCGGAGGGCCGAGCGGCATCTTCGGCACTGAGGGCACCCTGCCAATCTATGACCTAGCCGAGCGCATCGACAACGTGAACTTTGCCGACAGCACGGTCTGGACCGGCGCGCTGGGTGAGATGTACCACTTCCACGCCAGCCGTCCGCCGGGGAGTCAATTCGTCAGCGAAGGGGCGGCATTGCCGATGGTCGAGGATGCTTCCTACGACTTCCTGCTCGCGTCGCATATGATCGAGCACACGGCCAACCCTCTGCAGGCCCTGAGCGAATGGCGGCGCATCCTACGCCCTGGCGGCGGGTTGGTGGTGATCGCGCCGCATGGCGCGGTGACCTTCGATCACCGCCGCCCGATCACCGCCTTCGACCATCTGCTCGACGACGAGCGCAACGGGACGGGCGAGAACGACCTTACCCATCTCGCGGAGATCCTGGCCAATCACGACCTTCGCTTCGACCCGGGAGGGGGCAGCCCCGAGGCCTTTGCCGAGCGCTCGCGGCGGAACCTTGAGAACCGCTGCCTGCACCATCATGTGTTCGATCTCGATCTTCTCGGCCGTTGTCTCGATCACGCGGGTTTCGATATGCTGGCCGCTCAGGTCGTCTTCCCAATCGACATGATCACGGTCGCAGTGAAGCGCTGAAGCATGAAATACTGGCATTCGCGAGTTTCGGGTTGGCCTTTTGAAGTCAACGCGCGCCTCGGCCTTTGGGCCCGAGGGCGCCTGGACCCATGCGATCACCGACGCCGCGCTCTGATCCGGGGGGCTTCACGCCCCCGTCATGCCCCCCGTCACGCCCCCGTCACGCTCCCGTCACTCCCGCCTCACGCCGCGCCGCGATTGACGCATGGGAACGATTCGGGGGAGCCTCGCGTGGGTCCGTCGGCAGCCAGGAGGCTTGGATGAAGAGCGCATCGTCGATCACGCTGTCGAAGGCGTGGTGGAA
>CAYXPI010000374.1:0-1704 GCA_964467005.1 uncultured Limibaculum sp.
GCACGTCGCGCGCGTCGATCCAGTCGGTGATGTAGACCTCGTGCTCGGGCAGCATGGCCTCGACGGTGCCGCGGAGAAGCGTCGCGAAATGGCCGGACATCGGCGCGACGATCAGCACCGCGGGATCGTTCCGCGCCTCGGCGATCACGCTCTCGCGCCGGAAATGGAGGAGCCGGCAAAAGGGCTTCTCGTACACCACCGCCTCGTGCACGGGCACGATCTCGCCCTGCACCTCGGTTTCGGCGATGCCGAATTCAGGCTTTCCGTAGCGCTTGGTCGCGTGGATGAACATGTCGAGCGCGGCGGCGGTGCTCCGCGCCGGCAGGGTTCCCGCGAAGGGATTGAACGGGTTCCGCAGCACCTGCATTTGCATTTGCACGAGGTTGCGCAGCGGACTGATCGCCGCATGCGTGAATTCGTAGACGTGATACAGCATCTGACGCGTCGCTCCTCCAACCCCACCCGCACCCTAAGCTGATGGCCATGGGGCCGCAAGGCCGTGTTTTCGCGGTTGCACAATTGCGCTCTGTGCCCGACACGCCAGCCTTTGACAAGCCCGCCCCGATGTGGCACGCGCCCAGGTTCGTCGCAACCGAGACCCGAGCGAGATCATCACCATGCCGAATCCGGAGTGGGGCGTGAAGCGCACCTGCCTGTCCTGCGGCGCACGGTTTTACGACCTGATGCGCGATCCCATCGTCTGCCCGAAATGCGGGGCCGAGTTCGACCTCGTCGCCGCGGTCCGCCCGAAGCGGGGCAAAGCGGCGGCCGCGGCGGCGCCCGCTCTGGCGGCAGCGGCCGCCACGATGGACCTCGTGGAGGAGACGGAGGACGACGACACCTCGGACGACGACACGGAGGACGACGACGACGCGCTCGAGGACACGACCGCCGAGCCCATCGTGGCGAGCGACGACGACGACGACGACGAGACGGACGCCGAAGTGGAGGACACGGAGGCCGATCTCGGCGATTTCGACGACGACGCGCTCCTCGAGGACGAGGAGGACGACACGCCCGAGATCGAGGGGATCGAGGATGTGTCCGACAGCGGCGAGGAGACGACCTGAGCCGCCCGCCGATTGGGCCTTGAATTGCGCACGCCCGAGGCATATGGATCGAACATGATCGGAGGGGCCATAGCTCAGTTGGGAGAGCGCTTGAATGGCATTCAAGAGGTCAGGGGTTCGACTCCCCTTGGCTCCACCACCCCCACCTTCTAAGCCGTTGATTTAGAACCGGATACTAGCCTCTGCGGCGCCGCGGTCCCCCGTTGCATCCACCAACCCGATGTTGATGGAGAGCACCAATGGACACCGCCAGCAATTGCCACCCCGACGCGATCCGCGAGCGCCTGCGGATCGTCTGTGACACCTTCAGCGCGGCGACCTGCGCCTTCCCCGAACCCATGACGCCGGAGGAGCGCCAGGAGATCCTGGCGCTCACCGACGAGCAGCTCGAGGACGCGGAACTCCTCGCGCGCCTCGGGCTGCGGTGGGGCGTCGACCTCAACTGGTTGTTCCTTGGCCGGATTGACGGTCTGCTGATCCGCAGCACGTGGAAGGCGGTCGCCTCGAAATTCAAGGACGCCGGATATGACACTTGCACCCTGCTCATGTCGCCCAGGAAGATTGGCGACCCGCGAACCCCGCTCTGCGAGCATCGCTGACCCTCGATGCGCACCGGAAGGCTTTGGGTAACGAG
>CAYXPI010000375.1:0-1703 GCA_964467005.1 uncultured Limibaculum sp.
TTTGCGGCGGGGGATCTCGACGGGGCGCTGGACGGCCCGGATTTCGACGCGGCGAGCGGGGCGTGGGTGCCGGGGTTTTCGGTGGAGCGGTTTTTCCTGAGCCCCGGGCTCTCCTCGACGCTGGTGGCCACGGGGGGGACTCTCGCATCCCTCGCGCCGGGGCTCGACACGGCGCTCGCCGGCGCGGCGGAGGTGGGGGCGGAGATCCGGAGCTTTCTCCGCGCCGAGACCTTCGACGGGGCGACCGAGGCGCTCGCCATCGCGGACCATCTCGTCGACACGGGCATCTATGTCGCGAACCCCGCGGCGCCCCTCGACCAGCTGACCACCCCGAGCGCGTTTTTGCATGTGGATTTCGGGCTGGTGGACGGCACGGCCGACGGCCAGGTCTCGACGATCTCGGCCACCATCGGCTCGGTGCGCTACCGCGCCGAGATGGCGGGCGGCGCGGCCGTCTCGGTCGACGCGCTCGCCGAGGCCGAGACCATCGGCTCGACCCGGGCGGCGAGCCTCTCCACCTCCGTCTCGCTCTCGGGGCCGGTCTTCTCCACGGCGGCGGGCGGCGGCAACCCGGAGGTGGGCGTGCCCGGGCGCCTGGGTTTTGTGGTGCTGGAGAACACGGGGCCGGTCTTCGACGACATCTCGGGCGGCGTCGCGGGCGGCGATGGCGGGCGGGAGCGGCCGATCGGCGGCGGCGAGGAGACCGAGTTCTCCGTCCTCCGCCTCGCCACCGCGGTCGAGAGCTCGACCGACCTCTCCGGGCGGAGCTTCGGCGCGGGCACCGCGCTCACGGGCTACGCCGCCGGCATCCTCGAGATCGAGCGGGGCGGGGGCGTGGCGCTCGAGACCTGGACGCCGAATTTCGCCGGCCGGGTCGCGGCGGTCGGCACGCTCGACGACGCCCGGGCCGCGGCCGAGGACCTCGCGGGCCGGCTCGTCAGCGCCGAGATCTCCGGGGTCGACCCAGCGGCCCACACCCTCGCGGTCACCCTCGCCCGGCGCGAGGTCGGGCTCAACGGCCAGTTCCTCGCCTCGGACACGCTGGGGGAGGCGGATCTCGGCGGGCCCGGCGCCAGCGCCTATGTGGACGACGCGACCTGGGGCGCGCGCTCGGAGACCCTGGCGGCGGTGCCGGGGCCCATGGTGGCCGACGGGCTGCCGGCGGCGGCGGACACCGATTTCGAGTACACCCAGTGGGGGTTCTTCTTCGGCGATCCGGGCTTCGAGGGCGAGCGGGCGCACGCCCATCTCGGCCAGTTCGTCGCCGGCGCGCCGGTGCCCGAGGGGGTCGACATCTCGGATCTTCTCGACGCGCAGGGCACGGCGACCTTCGAGGGGGTGATGGTCGGCACCGTGGCGAGCCAGGAGGGCCTGCGCACCGCCGTCGGCGCCTATCGCGACAGCTTCGACTTCGACGCGCGCACCGGCGTGATCGAGATCGAGGGCTTCGACGGGCGGGACTATGCGGGCACCAGCCGGGCCACCGAGCGCGCGCTCTATCTCGGCGACTTCCAGGACGTGACCGGCGGCTTCCAGGGCGACGCGGTGGGGCATTTCACCACCAACGCCCTCGACGGGATGGACCGCCCCGACCTCGAGATCACCGGCATCGCCGCCGAGTTCGAGATCCGCAACCCCGAGGCCGGCTACATCGCCTCCGGCGTCGTCGCCGCCGAAAAATGACCCGAACCGCGCGCGCCCTC
>CAYXPI010000376.1:0-1702 GCA_964467005.1 uncultured Limibaculum sp.
AAGCTGATCCTGGCGGAGGCCGCGAAGGGAAACGTCTGAGCCCCGCGCGTCGCCGACGCTGCATCGAGAGCGTGCGGCAGACGCTCGGGCCGTGAGCGAGCGCCGCGCCTGCGCCGCGCTCGGGCAGCACCCTCGACCCAGCGCAAAGCGCCTCAGGGGCGTCGCGATGAGGCCCTCCTCACCGAGGACATCATCGCGCTCGCGCGGGACTGCGGGCGCTCCGGCACCCGTATGATCGCGGGCCTCGTGACCAACGCGGGCTGGCATGTGACCCACAAGCGGGTGCGGGCTCCCAATCCGAGTTCCGGAGGAACCCGGTTGGCGTCCCGTGGAGCGGATCGGACGGCGTGAGGGGCTCAAGGTGCCACACAAGCAGGCAAAGCGGGGGCGTCTATGGATGAACGACGGGTCGTGCATCCGCCTGCGCCCGGAGCGGCCGAACCACGTCTGGTCCGACGGCTTCGTCCAGGACCGCACGCATGACGGCCACGTCTTCCGGACGCTCAACATCATCGACGAGTTCACGAAGGAGGCGCTGATGATCCGTGTCGATCGAAAGCTCAATTCCGTCGACGTGGTCGACGCGCTCACGGATCTCTTCATCCTCCGTGGCCCGCCGGAGTACATTCGGTGCGACAACGGCCCGGAGTTCGTGGCCGAGAAGGTGACGGACTGGATCGCGGCTGTCGGCGCAAAGACAGCCTGCATCGAACCGGGATCACCCTGGGAGAATGGTTCTTGCGAGTCGTTCAATGCCCGCTTCAGGGACGAGCTGCTCAACAGCGAGATCTTCTTCACGCTCCATGAAGCAGCCCCTCGGGAAAACGATCCACCGGATCGTTTCCTCGTCCTCGGCTCCCTGATCGAGCCGTGGCGGCACCACCACACCACCCTCCGGCCCCACCGCGCCCTCGGATACCGGCCACCGGCACCCGAGGCGATCATCGCGGTCGACCCGAGGCCGGTCATGCACTGACACGTCAACCGAACCACGCGGTGGGGGCGGTCCACGTCAACTTTCAGAGACACCTGGAGCGCTGGAGTTTTCTCGGCGCTGATCGTCAATCGACAATGTAGGCGTCTCCGCTCGCGACTGGTATGATGGGCACAAGCGGATCGACGGGAAGGACTATGCTGTCAAGACGAGACCTTCTCAGGTCGGCAAGCGCAAGCCTCGTTTGCGCAACCGCCGGCAAGCGAGCTGTGGCGCAGGTTTCAGACATCCGGCAACTCCTCTTGACCACGGACGGACTCGGGCTCGCCGCCCTCGTCAAATCGAGAGACGTGGCGCCTTCGGAGCTTTGCGAAGCCGCAGTCGACGCCGCCCTCGCGCTCGATGGGCGTCTCAATGCGATCACGACCCCGATGTACGAAGCCGCACGAACCAAGGCTGCGGACATGCGCCCCCAGGGCCCATTCGCCGGGGTTCCGTTCGTGGTGAAGGACAACCTCGATATTGCAGGGCAATACACGACCAATGGCTCGCGCGTGTATCGCGACAATTATCAGCGAAGGTCTGCGCCGCTGGCGCTGGCCCAGGAGGCCGCCGGGCTGAACCTGATCGGCAAGAGCAATATGCCGGAGGTCGGAGCCCTTCCGGTCACGAATGGTCAACTGCTCGGACCGTGCCGCAACCCATGGAGCCTAGACCATTCCTCCGGAGGCTCCAGCGGAGGGTCCGCGGCTGCGGTCGCGGCAGGTA
>CAYXPI010000377.1:0-1689 GCA_964467005.1 uncultured Limibaculum sp.
GACCACGCGCATCCTCTCCTCGCTCACCCCCCGTGAGGAGCGGGTGCTGCGGATGCGCTTCGGGATCGGGATGAACACCGACCACACGCTCGAGGAGGTGGGCCAGCAATTCTCGGTGACCCGCGAGCGCATCCGCCAGATCGAGGCCAAGGCGCTGAGGAAGCTCAAGCACCCGAGCCGCTCGCGCCGACTGCGGAGCTTTCTCGACAATTGATCGGTCGGGCCGCGGCGGGGGGCCCGCCACCTCCCCCGCCCTGGCCGGTGCCGCGCGGGCCTCTAGGCCTGGCGCCGCCCACCCTCGGGAGGTGGCGGGCCCTAAGGTCCCCGCCAGGATCGCGAGACCCTGCTCTCATTCGTCGACCTCTTGGATCCCGCCGGACCAGGCCAATCGGTGGCGGGCGCCGCGCCATCGGAGGCCGCGGCCGTCGCTCAGCGCTCTCGCCTTGAGCTCGACCCGTTTCGATCTCGGCAGGTCCGGCATCTCGACCTCCGCGACATCGAGGACCGCACCTCCGAACTGAGACGGCGCGGATTTCGTCTCGGGAAGGGAGAGCCGTCCGCCGATGAGGCGCCGGGCCCCCTCGATCGGGATGTGCCATTAGCCGGAGCACGCGACATCTGGCTCGGACGGGCGCTCTCGAAGCTTCGTCAGCCCCGCGCCTTTGCGTGTCCTGTGGATGAGGGGCAAGACCTTCGCCATCCGATGCGCTCCCCGGTGTCTGCGACGCAGGCGGGTCGATGCCATATCCTGCGCCCGGGGTGGACCATGGGCGTCGGGTCGGGCCTTTGCGGCATCCGGATCCGCCCGAAGACGGCCTAGATGGAGAGACTGGTGAGAAGATCCTCCAGCGCGCCGATGGAGGGAAGGACGGCGTCGGCATGAGGGGCGAGGTCGTCCGCCGTCGCGGGGCCGGTCAGCACGGCAAGGGCGCGCGCGCCGCCGGCCCGGGCCATCTGCAGATCGTGGACCGAATCCCCGACCACCGCCACCGCTTGCGGCGCCACCTCCACCGCCGCGGCGAAGGCCATGAGCATCCCCGTCGCGGGTTTGAGCCCGTGGCCAGAGTCGTAGCCCGCCACGAAGCCGAACCGCTTGAGCGCGCCGACGGCCTCGAGCTGGGCTCGCGCGCCCGCCGCGCTGTCGTGGGTGGCAACCCCGAGGGCGAGGCCCCGGCCGGCCAGCCGCGTGAGGAGCCCCGGGAGATCCGGCACCGCGGGCACGAGGGTGTCCGGCCCCGTCATCTCGGAGGAGAGCGCCACGATCCGGCGCTCGATCTCCCGGGCGGTGGGCCCGGCGAGGATGGGCTCCCAGAGCGCGCCGGTCTCGGCCACGGCGCCGGCCACGATGGGCGAGCCGGGGCGGAAGCGCCGGGCCTCCCAGTCGAACCCGCCGGCCTCGGCGAGCGCACGGGCCACCGCCTCCTCGCCCGCGAGCCGCGAGATCACCCGGGCGACCACCGCGCTCCAGGTCGCGTCGAAATCGAAGAGGGTGCCGTCCTTGTCGAACAGCACCGCCTGGATCGGTTGCATCGGCCCGCCCTCAGCCGAAGAGGCCGAGGCTCTCGAGCTTCAGCATCACCTCATGGGCGCAGTCGTCCGGCGTGACGGCCACGGTGTTGACCCGAAGCTCGGGGGTCTCGGGCTCCTCATAGGGGTCGGAGATGCCGGTGAACTCCTTGATCTTGCCCT
>CAYXPI010000378.1:0-1675 GCA_964467005.1 uncultured Limibaculum sp.
CGGAAGGGTAGGCGGCGTCGGGCTCCGGCTCAAGCCCGGTTGCTCTGACACCGCCGATTGGGACGCCCCGCTCTCCTGACCCCATCATGCGGCGACCATGCGTCAACCGCGAAGAGAAGCGAGTGACCCATGGGAATGAGATCCGGAACACACAAGGAGCAACTTGACCCACCCAACCCCAATCAGAGAAGGCTCTCATGCAGGGATCCATGGCGGCCCGCCTCCTCTGGTCAGGCCAGCAGGGCAAAGCCGAGATCGAACACCCGATGCCCGGTCGGCACGCCGTGACGCCAGAGAAAGCCCTTCCGCGCGAGAAAGGGCAGGCGCTCGAGCCCGGCAAGCTCGGCGCAGAGCCGCGTCGCCCGGCTCTCGGGATCGCCAGGGAACCGCTCGAGCAGCGCCTGCGCCTGCCGGGCCCGGTCCCCGAGCGAGCGGCGGAACCGCCCGGCGAGGGGGCCGCCGGAAAGCAGATCGCGCACGGCTCCGAGCGGCGTCATGGCGCCCGGCGAGCCCAGCAGATTGGCCTGATGCTGGCGGTAGAGCACGAGCGCCTCCGGCACCGCGACGATCCGCCCGGCCCGCCAGGCGACGACGGCGCACCACCAGTCATGCATCGGCGCGATCTCGGGGATCGGGTCGGCCGCCCGCCGCAGCGCCGCGTTGCCCATCATCGCGCAGCCGGTCACGCAGTTCTGCACCAGGATCGCGCCGGTCTCGGCCGAGCGGTCGGGGTGGAAGCGCTGGCGCGTCCAGTAGGAGGGCGCGATCGGCGCGAGCGCCCCGTCGACCACGCGAAGATCGCCGTGCACGAGGATGGGCGTGCCGGCGGGCAGGCGCGCCTCGGCCTCCTGCATCGCCGCGAGCAGGCGGGAGATCTTCTCCGGCAGCCAGACATCGTCCTGATCGCAGAACAGGAAGCAGGGCGCGTCCGAGGCCGCCAGCAGCCGCGCGAAGCTGCGCATGGCGCCGAGATTGCCGCCTTCGGCATCGAGCAGGACCACCCGGTCCGGCCGAGCGGCCGCCCAGTCGGCGAGGATCCTCGGGGTGTCGTCGGACGATCCGTCGTCGCGGACGACCAGGCGCCAGCCGGGATGGGTCTGCGCGGCGAGCGAGGCCAGCAGCTCCGGCAGGAAGCGCGCGCCGTTATAGGTTGCCAGAAGAATGTCGACCGCCGCATCGGGCGGATCGGGCGCTGCGCTCATCGCCCGGAGGTCCCGAGGCAGGCTCCGGCCCCCGCCGCGCCCGGGCGGGAGATGACGATCAGCACCGAGGTTCCGCTGGCCTGCACGATCTTCCGCCCCGCGCCCTGGCTCCCGCCGCAGGATACAAAAGGGCCGCAGGGCATGCAACAGAAACCGCCCCCCCCCCGCGCTCAAGCCTTGGTTCCAGGGCAGATCCGGCTATGCCGGCCCCACGCTCCTCGCCATCCGGAGACGCCATAGACCGCCGCGCCGCGCCCGCAGGTTGGCTTGGTCGGTGGGTTCGAGAATCCCCGTTAAGGGCTTGGCGGCCCGATGGGCAGGCGAAGCTGCTCGAGGCGGAGCGGACGGAGCGTTTCGGCTGAGGTCGGGTTGTCGGGGCTCCATCGGTAGTCGCCGGTGAGCAGGATGTGGTCCCAGGCGAGCGGCCAGACATGGGCGAGCAGATCGTCCGGAACCTCGATGCCTGCGAGGCG
>CAYXPI010000379.1:0-1654 GCA_964467005.1 uncultured Limibaculum sp.
TGGGGCCGGTGGCCGTGATCTCGCTGATGACCGCGGCCGCCGTGGGCGAGGTCGCCGAGCAGGGCACGGCGGGATACGCCGTGGCCGCGCTCGCCTTGGCCGGCCTCTCGGGCGCCTTGCTCCTGACGATGGGACTGCTTCGGCTCGGCTTTCTGGCCAACTTTCTCAGCCACCCGGTGATCGCCGGCTTTATCACCGCGTCCGGCATTCTCATCGCGTTCAGCCAGCTCAAGCATATCTTGGGCGTCGACGTCCAAGGCCATACGCTGATCGACATTGCGGAGGGCTTGCTGGGATCGTTGGGCGAGACCAATCTCATCACGCTCGCGATCGGGGCGGCGGCGACGGGGTTCCTCTTCTGGGTGCGAAAGGGGCTCAAGCCCCTGCTCGGCAGGCTGGGCGTGCCGGCGCTTCTGGCCGATATCCTCACCAAGGCCGGCCCTGTCGCCGCCGTTGTGGCGACCACCGCCTTGGTGGCGGGGGCCGCGCTCGACGGCAGCGGCGTGCAGATCGTCGGTGCGGTGCCGCAGAGCCTGCCGCCTTTCACCCTGCCAGCGGCGCCCTGGCCCGTGATCGAGGCGCTGATCCTGCCGGCCTGCCTGATCTCGATCATCGGCTTTGTCGAGTCCGTCTCCGTCGCCCAGACCCTGGCCGCCAAGAAGCGCCAGCGCATCGACCCCAACCAGGAGCTCATCGGCCTCGGCGCCGCCAATCTCGGCGCGGCCTTCACGGGCGGCTATCCGGTCACCGGCGGCTTCGCCCGCTCCGTCGTCAACTTCGACGCGGGCGCCGAGACACCGGCCGCCGGCGCGTTCACGGCCGTCGGGCTCGCCGTCGCGGCCGTCGCCCTCACGCCGCTCGTCTACTTCTTGCCGAAGGCGACGCTCGCGGCGACCATCATCGTCGCGGTGCTGAGCCTTGTGGACTTCTCCATCTTGCGCCGCAGCTTAGCTTATTCGAAGGCCGATTTCGCCGCAGTTCTCGCGACGATCCTGCTGACGTTGGGTCTTGGGGTCGAAGCCGGTGTCTCCGCCGGCGTGATCCTCTCCATCGCGCTCCACCTCTACAAGACCTCGCGCCCCCATGTCGCCGAGGTCGGCCTCGTCCCGGGCACCCAGCACTTCCGCAACATCAACCGCCACGAGGTGCTGACCGACGCGTCAGTGCTCGCGCTCCGCGTCGACGAGAGCCTGTTCTTCGCGAATGCACGCTTTCTCGAGGATCTCGTTCTGGATCGCGTTGCCGAGGACTGCCCAATCGAGCACGTCGTCATCATGTGTTCCGCGGTGAACGAAATCGATTTCTCAGCGCTCGAGAGCCTCGAAGCCATCAATCAGCGGTTAAAGGATATCGACGTCGGCTTCCATCTGTCCGAGGTAAAAGGTCCGGTGATGGACCGACTGGCGAGAACCGACTTCCTCGACCATCTCAACGGAAAGGTTTTTCTGAGCCAGTATGAGGCAATCACCAGCCTGCTGCCCGATCGACAGTGGACCGGAGGCAACGGCCAATCTTCACCGCGAGCGCAGACCAAACCCCCTGAGCCGTTCGATGCAGCATCGGCTTGACCGCTCGGGGTGCGTTCGCCTCTGCCATCTCGGTGTCCGGGATCAGCGCCCATGGGACATCTGAGGTGATTTCGTAACGGAGGGTT
>CAYXPI010000380.1:0-1644 GCA_964467005.1 uncultured Limibaculum sp.
AAAAGATCGACATCATCCCGTGGGTGGAGGACGCGGCCGCCTTCATCGTCTCGGCCCTCCAGCCCGCCGAGGTGGTGAAGGTCGTGATGGACGACGACGCCCAGCGGATCGAGGTGGTGGTGCCGGACGAGCAGCTCTCCCAGGCGATCGGCCGGCGCGGGCAGAATGTGCGCCTTGCCTCCCAGCTCACGGGCTGGGACATCGACATCATGACGGAGGCCGAGGAATCCGAGCGCCGTCAGCAGGAGTTCAACGAGCGCACGGCCATGTTCATGGAGACGCTCAACGTCGACGAGATGGTGGCGCAGCTTCTCGTGTCCGAGGGGTTCACCTCGCTCGAGGAGGTCGCCTTTGTGGAGCTCGACGAGCTCTCCTCGATCGACGGGTTCGACGAGGACACCTCCGAGGAGCTGCAGGCGCGCGCCCGCGAGAGCCTGGAGGAGGTCAACCAGAAGGCTCTGGCCGAGGCGCGCGAGCTCGGGGCGGGCGACGATCTCATCGGCTTCGAGGGGCTGACGCCGCAGATGGTGCTCGCGCTGGCGAAGGACGGGGTGACGTCGCTCCAGGAGTTCGCGACCTGCGCGGATTGGGAGCTGGCGGGCGGCTACACCACGATCGACGGCAAGCGGGTGAAGGACGACGGCTTGCTCGAGCCCTTCGATGTGGGCCTCGAGGAGGCCCAGTACCTCATCATGAAGGCGCGGGTGGATCTCGGCATGGTCGACCCCGATCAGATCGCGACGGAGGAGGCGGGCGAGGCCGACCCCGAGGCCGAGGCGGTGCTCGACACCGAAGGGGCGCGCCCCTGAGCCCGGCGGCGGCCGGGCGGCCGGATCCGCGGCGGGGCGACGCCATGACCCGGGGCGGTGCCCGCAGGGAGCGCGACGGGCCGGAGCGGCGCTGCATCGCCACCGGCGCGAGCGGGCCCACGGCGCGGCTCGTTCGCTTCGTGCGCGGCCCGGGAGATGCGGTGGTGCCGGATCTCGCGGGGCGGCTGCCGGGCCGCGGCGTGTGGCTGACGGCGGAGCGCGCGCTGGTGGAGAAGGCGGTGGCCAAACGGCTCTTCGCCCGGGCTTTCCGGGGGCCGGCCCATGCGGAAGCGGACCTTCCCGAGCGGGTCGAGGCGCTTCTGGCCGAGCGGCTGGTGGCGGTGCTCGCGCTCGCGCGCAAGGCCGGCCAGGCGGTGACGGGCTTCGAGAAGACGCGGGCCCGGCTCTTGAGCGGCGGGGCGGGCGCCTGGGTAGAGGCCGCGGACGGCGCGGCGGGCGGTCGCGAGAAACTGGCGCGACTGGCCCCCGATGTGCCGCGAATCGAGCTATTGTCGGCCCGGGAAATGGGTTTGGCATTCGGCCGCGAGTTTGCGATACATGCCGCTCTCGACGCGGGCGGACTCGCAGACCGGGCGGTGATGGAGGCCGGACGGCTGGCAGGCTTTCGCCCCGGTGGGGCGGGGAGCGCGACCGGGCCGGACGGGGACGGGGATGCGGCGGCCGACCAGGGGGACGGCGGCGCGCAAAAAGCGGGTCGGGAGAACGGCCCGAGACGGGATGGCGTATGAGCGACACGGATAGCGGCGACAGGAAACCGATGGGACGCGGCGGCCCGGGCGGCGGGCGGGGCGGACCCGGCGGCGGGCGCGGCGGC
>CAYXPI010000381.1:0-1621 GCA_964467005.1 uncultured Limibaculum sp.
TCGTCAACGAGGACCACTGCATGGGCTGCGGGCTCTGCGCCTGGGCCTGCCCCTATGGCGCGCGCGAGCTCGACCGCGCCGAGGGCGTGATGAAGAAATGCACCCTCTGCGTCGACCGGATCTACAACGAGACCCTGCCCGAGGAGGACCGGGTGCCGGCCTGCGTGAAATCCTGCCCCGCGGGCGCGCGGCATTTCGGGAACCTCGCGGATCCGGAAAGCGCGGTGAGCCGGCTCGTCTCGGAGCGGGGGGGCTACGACCTCATGGCCGAGCAGGAGACCCGGCCCGTGAACAAGTATCTGCCGCCCCGCGCGCGGGACACCGACGCCGAGAGCCCGGCGGTCGACCTCGGGGTGATGGCCGAGCCGAGCCCCAAGGGCTTTCTCGGCTGGCTCGACCGGGCGCTGGCGCGGCTCGACGCCGAGGAGGAGGGCCGGTGAACCCCGCGCCGTCGCTCATCGTCTTCACCGTGCTCTCGGGGCTCGGCCTCGGGCTCATGGTGTGGATCGGCTTCGGCTTCGGGCCCGAGACGGCGGCCTTCCGCGTGGTGGGGCCCGGGGCGGCGCTGGCGCTGACGGGGCTCGGCGGGCTCGCCTCGGTGACCCATCTCGCGCGGCCCGACCGGGCCTGGCGCGCCTTCAGCCAGTGGCGCTCGTCCTGGCTCTCGCGGGAGGCGGTGCTGCTGGCGCTCACCGCGGGGCTTTTCGCGCTCTACTGGGCGGCTTGGGCGCTGATGGGCGCGCGGCTCTGGGGGCTCGGCTGGGTGGTGGGAGCGCTGGCGCTCGCCACGATCTACTGCACGGCGATGATCTACGCGCAGCTCAAAACCGTGCCGCGCTGGTCGGTGCCGCCGACCGCCGCGCTCTTCCTCGCGCTGGGGGGTGTGGGGGGGCTCCTCGCGCTCGGGGCGGTGGCCGCCCTCACCGGCGGTGCGGTGCATGGCGGGCGGCTTCTCCTGGCGCTGGCGCTCGCGGCGGGGGTCACGGTCTGGTGGCAGACGGCGGCGGCCGGGGCGGGGCGCTCGGCCACGGGCACGACGCTCGCCACCGCCACCGGGCTCGGCCGGCTGGGGCGGCTCAGGGCCTTCGAGCCGCCGCACACGGGCGGCAACTATCTCCTGGACGAAATGGCCTTCCGGGTCGGGCGGCGGCGGGCCTGGCAGCTCCGGTGGCTGGGCGCGGCGCTCGGATTTCTTGTGCCGGCGGCGGCGGTGCTCCTGTCCTTCGGGCTGGGGGACTGGCTGGTGCTGCCGGCGCTTCTCGCCCATGGGGCGGGGATGATGGCGCTCCGCTGGCTGTTCTTCGCCGAGGCCGAGCATGTGCAGGCGCTCTATTACGGCGACCGGCGGGCGGTGGGTTGAGGACGGCGCGGCGGCGGAGGCCCCGCCCACCCGGTCCGGCGGGAGAGCGCGGCGCGGAGGGAGCCGCCCCCCATCGGCCTCCGCCGCCGCGCCGAGGCGGCCGCCCGGGCCCGGATCCCGCGCGACCGGAGCCGATGGGGGGCGCCGTCGTGCGGCCGGGCGCCGGCGCCGGCCCGGGTGGGCGGGGCTCCGGTCGCGCGGGGGGCGGCCGCAATAGGCGGGGCCCGGGAGCCGGTGGCGCGTGTGGGCCGCCGCCAGCCG
>CAYXPI010000382.1:0-1620 GCA_964467005.1 uncultured Limibaculum sp.
CCGAGCCGCCCGCCGCCGCCCGCCTCTTCGCGGATCCGGAGCCCGAGGTGACTCCCGAGCCGGACCCCGAGATGACCCCCGAGCCAACACCGGAGCCCAATCACTTCGCCGACCCCGAGCCCGAGCCGGTGGAGCCCAATCTCTTCGCCGACCCCGAGCCCGAGCCCGAGCCAGCGCTGGCCGAGCCGGTCCGCGCCGCCGATCCGGCGCCTGAACCGGCCGAACCCAACATCTTTGGCCTGGATGCCGCGCCCGCTCCGCCGCCCGCGCCCGCTGAAGACCCGACCGCTGCCAACATCTTCGGCGCCGCGCCCGAGACCGAGCCCGACACCCAGCCGGAGCCCGCGAAGCCCGCCCCGCGCTGGATCGACGACCCCAACGAGCCCGCGGCGGATGCGGAGGCGGGCCTCGGCCGGTTCGACGCGCTCCTGTCTCGCCTCCGTCAGCCGGGCGGCCAGGACGCGCCCCCGGACACGCCCGAGCCGGCGGGGCCCCCTTCCGATCCTGGGTCCTCCGTCTCGCCGAGCGAGCTCGCGGAGCGGGCGGGGGCGAGCACGGTCCCGGATCTCCTCACCGTCTCCGCCGCCTGGCTCACCCTCGTCAACCGGCAGAGCAATTTCGGCCGGCGCGACGTGATGGAGGTGTTCGACCAGATCCCGGGCGACCATCCCCGCACCCTCGAGGCGCGGATCAAGGGCTATGGCAAACTCGTGCGCAACGGCGTCTTGGTGCTGGTTGACGACGGCCGCTTCGCCCTCAGCCAGGACGAGCGCACCCGCTTCCGCGGCCTCATCGGCTGACGGGGCCGTCGTCCTCCGGCGGCGCATCCGGATCCGGCCGCCCGATCCCCTTGAAGAGGCTCTTGAATGGCAGGGCCCAGGCGATGCCCAGCCCGAGATAGATCGCGAACTCGACCCAGATCGAGGGCCGGTCGAACAGGGTCACCAGGGTCACCGCCGCCGCCACATAGAGGGGCAGACCCACGAGGAGCAGCACCGCCGCCCAGAACTTCCGCGCTTTGTACCTCATGCAGGGTCAGATAGCGCCCCGGCCGCCGCAATCGAGGGGCGCGGCGCCGGGGGCCGATGGGGGGCGCTCCCCCATGGCCGGGCACGGTGCCGGCCCGGGTGGGCGGGGCCCCCGCGCCGCGCTCAGTCGCGGTAAGGATCCGTCACCAGGATCGTGTCGTCGCGGTCCGGGCTCGTCGAGAGAAGCGCCACCGGCGTCTCGATGAGCTCCTCGACGCGCTTGATGTATTTGATCGCCTCGGCGGGCAGGTCGAGCCACCGCCGTGCGCCGTAGGTGCTCTCGGACCAGCCGGGCAGGCTCTCGTAGATCGGCTCCACCCGGGCCTGCTGGGCCGCCGCCGTGGGCAGATGGTCGATCTCCGCGCCGTCGAGCCGGTAGCCCACGCAGAGCTTCAGCTCCTCCATCCCGTCGAGCACGTCGAGCTTGGTGAGCGCGATCCCCGAGACCCCCCCCACCCGGCAGGTCTGGCGCACCAGGGCGGCGTCGAACCAGCCGCAGCGCCGCTGCCGCCCGGAGACCGTGCCGAACACGCGGCCGCGCTCGCCGAGGCGCTGGCCCCCGGCATCGGTCAGCTCCGAGGGGAAGGGGCCG
>CAYXPI010000383.1:0-1611 GCA_964467005.1 uncultured Limibaculum sp.
AGGTGGTGGCGACTGTCCACGCGGCCTTCACCTCCGAGCAGATGCGCATGGGGCTCTCGGGGTTTCCCTCGATCCCCAACGGCACCGGCGGGCTCGAGGACCGGATGCCCGTGCTCTGGACCCGGGGGGTGGAGACCGGGCGCCTCACCCCGCACGAGTTCGTCGCCGTCACGGCCACCAACATCGCGAAGATCCTCAACATCTACCCCCGGAAGGGCGCCATCGTGGAGGGTGCGGACGCCGATCTCGTGGTGTGGGACCCGGGCCTCTCCAAGACGATCGCGGCCAGCACCCAGCGCTCGATCATCGATTACAACGTGTTCGACGGGATCGAGGTGCGGGCACTGCCGCGCTACACGCTCTCCCGCGGCGATGTCGTCTGGGCCCACGGGCAGAACAGCCAGCCGAGCCCGGGGCGCGGCAAGTTCATCGAGCGCCCGCCTTTCCCCGCGCCGCACAAGGCGCTCTCGGCCTGGAAGGCGCTCAACTCCCCCCGCAAGATCGAGCGGGACCCGACCAACATCCCCTCGGGCGTCTGATCGGACGCGCCGCGGAAGGGAGGAGACGGCGCCATGGCGAAACCGGCCCAGTTTCTCGTCGGCGAGATCAGGCACATGCTGCCGCCCACCATCTTCTTTCTGGTGAGCTTCAACCTCATCGTGCTGACCGTCGCGCTCCTCTCGGAGGGCGGGGGGGCCAGCCTCGCCTCCCATGCCGGGGCGAGCGTGGCGGCGCTCCTGTGTGGCAAGGCGGTGCTGATCGCGGACAAGCTGCCCTTCTTCAATCGTTATCCGGATCGGCCGCTGGCCTGGAACGTGGCGTGGAAGGCGGGCCTCTATGTGCTCGTGACGCTCCTCTTCCGGCTGCTCGAGGCTGTGCTCTCCGCCGCCACGGGGGACTACGGGCTCGCGGGCGGCCTCGAGCGCGAGGCGGCGGAGTTCAGCTGGGCGCGCTTTGCCGCCATCCAGCTGTGGCTCGTGATCCTCTTCGTCGCTTACACGGCCTTCGGCGAGCTTGTCGGGCAGATCGGACGGGCGCGGATGCTCGCCATGTTCTTCGGTCCCATGCCCGAGCCGTCAGCCGCGCGGGCGGTGTGACCGGGCCGATGTTGCAGGGCCAGGAAATCGAGGACTGGATGGACAGCGACCGAGCGCTCAAGCGCGACGCGGCGGAGCCCGTGCCACGCCCGGCGGGGGCCGCGCACCGGCCGATCCCGGCGGTGGCGGCGCGGGATCTCGACGTCACCTTCGAGACCCGCGACGGGCCGGTGCACGCGCTCTCCGGCGCGGATCTGACGGTCCCGCGCGGGGCCTTCGTCTCCTTCATCGGCCCCTCTGGCTGCGGCAAGACCACCTTCCTCCGTGTCGTCGCGGCGCTGGAGACGCCCACCGGCGGCGCGGTGGAGGTGAACGGCATGAGCCCGGACGCCGCCCGCCGGGCCCGCGCCTACGGCTATGTGTTTCAGGCGCCCGCACTCCTGCCCTGGCGCACGGTGGGGGCCAACATCCGCCTGCCGCTCGAGATCATGGGCGTGCCCCGGCTCGAGCGGGCCGAGCGGGCGCGCCGGGTGCTCGGCCTCGTCGGCCTCGAGGGGTTCGAGCGGACATACCC
>CAYXPI010000384.1:0-1608 GCA_964467005.1 uncultured Limibaculum sp.
ACCAGACCATGAACAGAACTCACTTATGAGTGAGGGCGCAAAGGGGGCAGGGTCAATCCCGACGGCGGTCTGATCGCGCCCGCGGAGTTCGGGCCGATCGACCAGGGCTCGCTCGCCGATCTGAGCGCCCGGCCGTCCCACTGCGCGTCCGACACCGGCCGAGGCCGCATGGTTGCCGCTGCGTCCGTCATAAAACCCTTACATCGCGGCCATATTCTCCGTGTCACGCGGTGCGGCCCCCAACCGCGCGCCCCCACCCAGCCAGTCTTTGACCCGCGAGGAGCCCATGACCGACATCACCCGCCGGCGCATCATTGACGACCCCGAAATCTGCAACAAGGCCGAGGCCTACGAGGCGTTCGACGATATCCCGACGAACCCAAATCTCGGCACCACCATCGGTGAGATCATCCAGCGCCGCTACGGTCGGCGCGAGGTGATGCGGGGCGCGCTCGGCGTCTCGGCGGTCACCGCGCTCTTCGGCTCGGCGGCCATGATGGCGCCCGGCCGCGCCGCGGCCGCCACCGCTGCGGAGAGCCGCTACAGCTTCGACGAGCTCGCCTGGGGCAACGACGAGACGCACCACATCGCGGCGGGCTACGACGCCAACATCCTCATCCGTTGGGGCGATCCCATCGCCGAAGGTGGTCCGGAGTTCGACCCCCAGAACCAGAGCGCGGAGCGCCAGCTCCAGCAGTTCGGCTACAACAACGACTATGTGGGCTATGCCGAGATCGAGCCCGGCCGCGGCATGCTCTGCGTGAACCACGAATACACCAACGAAGAGGTGATGTTCCCGGGCCTCGGCCGGCAGGACAAGGCCGGCTTCGAGGGCATGACCAAAGAGCTCGTGGAGATCGAGATGGCGGCCCATGGCGGCACCGTGATCGAGATCGCCAAGGGCGCGGACGGCGCCTGGTCGGTCGACCGCTCCAGCCCGCGCAACCGCCGCATCTCGCCGCTCGTGACCGAGATGGGCTTTACCGGCCCCGCCGCGGGGCACGATCGGATGAAGACCTCGGCGGATCCGACGGGGACCAAGGTCGTCGGCACCATCAACAACTGCGCCGGCGGCATGACCCCCTGGGGCACCTATCTCATGGCCGAGGAGAACTTCCACGGCTATTTCTGGACGGATAAGCTCGACGCCGAGGGCAAGCCGGACCTCGCCGACCAGGCCGAGGCCACGCAGATGGCGCGCTACGGCGTGCCGGGCATGTGGTACGCCTGGGGCAAGTTCCACGACCGCTTCAACATCGACAAGGAACCCAACGAATCCAACCGCTTCGGCTACATCGTCGAAGTCGATCCGATGAACCCGGACGCCACGCCCGTGAAGCACACGGCGCTCGGCCGTTTCCGGCATGAGGGGGCGGAGACGACCGTGTCCTCCGACGGCCGCCTCGTGATCTACACCGGCGACGACAACCGCTTCGACTATCAGTACAAATGGGTGTCGCGCGATCCGGTGACCGAGGAGAACGCGGTGTTCGGCTCCTCGCTCCTCTCCGAGGGCACGCTCTATGTCGCGCGCTTCAACGAGGACGGCACGATCGACTGGCTGCCGCTCGTCCATGGCGAGGGCCCGCTCACGGCCGAGAACGGCTT
>CAYXPI010000385.1:0-1606 GCA_964467005.1 uncultured Limibaculum sp.
C
This sequence comes from uncultured Limibaculum sp., assembly GCA_964467005.1. GTDB lineage: Bacteria > Pseudomonadota > Alphaproteobacteria > Rhodobacterales > Rhodobacteraceae > Thermohalobaculum. Next base: position 2 of record CAYXPI010000385.1, read on the forward strand.
GGCACCACCGACCGCGACGCCGAGCTCGCGATCGCGCGGGCCACCGCGGCGCAGTTCCAGTGTTACGTCTTCGATGTCAACGGGCTCGGCGCCGGTGGTGTCGGGCGCTCCTGCGTGATCGACCCGAGCGCGGTCGTGCTCCACCAGTCGGCGGGTCAGGAGGACATGTTCCCCTTCGAGATCGACCTCGCCCAGGTGCGCCGCCAGCGGGAGACCGGGATGCGCGGCCTCGGCCAGGTGCTGAAGAGCTTCCGCGACCGATCGACCGACTTCTCGGTCTACGACCGGAGCTCGGGCGCGGATGCCTATCTGCGCTCGCTCGGGCCGCTCGCGCTGCCGCGCCAGGGCACGGCCGCGGGGCTGGGGGAACGGGCGCAGCCGGGCGCCGCCCTTGCGGCGACGCCAGAGGATGCATGGCGGTCCGACCCCGCGGCCGCGGCCCACGAGCCGGGGACGGCGATGCCCACCGCGCCGGAGACGGCGAGCGGCTGAGCGCCGGGCCCGGCGCCGGCGCCGGCGGATCGAGGCAGGAGGAGAGCGAGATGGCGGACACCCACGACCGGACGGCGTCGATCAGCGACTATTACAGCGCAGTCCAGCTGCGGGTCGACCGCTGGAGCGCACTCCGCGAGGCGACGGACCGGCTGGCCGAGCTCGGGCCCGAGGGGCGCGGGGCGGCCAAGGCGCTCGCCAGGGCCGAGAAGCTCTTCGAGGCGCTCGCGCCGATCGAGATGTACTGGGCCTTCCCGAGCGTTCACGCGTTCGACCACATGCGCCGCCAGCTCGAGCACAAGGCCTGGGGCGACCTCGCCTTCTCCGTCCGGCGGGCGGTGCGCGCGCTGGCCTCGGGCGCCTATCGCCGGCGTCACGTGCCGCTCGCCCGCGACGAGGCGGAGACGGACGATCTCGAGGACGAGCTCACCATCCCGATCGAGGCGCGGGCGCTCGCCCGGCCCTATTTCGAGGTGCTGATCGTCGACGAGCTGCACGAGCAGCAGGAGCGGTGGCTGCGCGCGAGCCTCGCCCGCGCCCGCCGCACCGAGGACGCCTTCGTCTACGAGCCCGTGATGGTGCCGAGCGTGGAGGACGCGCTCATCGCCATCCTCTTCAACCACAACATCCAGGCCGTGATCGTGCGCCCGGGGCTCCGGCTCAAATCGCAGAACACGCTGCCGATCCTCACCCGGTATCTCAGCCGGGTGGGCGACGAGGACATCGACGATCTGCGCCCCTCGCAATACGGCACCGAGCTCTGCCGCCTCATCGCCAAGGTGCGGCCCGAGCTCGACGCCTATCTCGTCACCGACCGCTCGGTCGAGGAGATCGCCGGCCTCGAGCTCGGCCATTGCCGCCGGGTGTTCTACAATCAAGAGGACTTTCTCGAGCTCCACCTCAACATCCTGCGCGGAGTGAACAACCGGTTCCGGACCCCGTTTTTCACCGCGCTCAAGGAGTACTCCAAGCAGCCCACCGGCGTTTTTCATGCCATGCCGATCAGCCGCGGCAAGTCGATCTCGCGGAGCCACTGGATCCAGGACATGGGCGCCTTCTACGGCTCCAACATCTTCCTCGCCGAAACCTCCGCCACCTCGGGCGGGCTCGACT
>CAYXPI010000386.1:0-1594 GCA_964467005.1 uncultured Limibaculum sp.
GGGCGCAGCGTGATCACCGACGGCCTGGCGGAAGGCGAGCAGGTGATCACCGAGGGGATCAACAAGGTGCGCCCGGGCATCCAGGTCGACGCGGCCGTCGCCGGCGCCTCGGGCGGCTGAGGCATGATCTCCGCCGTCTTCATCGATCGCCCGCGCCTCGCGCTCGTCATCTCGATCGTCATCACCATCGCGGGGCTCGTGGCGCTCACCCGCCTGCCGGTGGCGCAGTTCCCTGAGATCGTGCCGCCCCAGGTGAGCGTGAAGGCCTTCTACCCCGGCGCCGGCGCCGAGGTGGTGGAGCAGACCGTCGCCCAGCCCATCGAGCAGCAGGTGATCGGCGTCGAGGACATGCTCTACATGAAGTCCACCAGCGGGTCGGACGGGAGCTACAGCCTCACCATCACCTTCGCCGTGGGCACCGATCCCGACATCGCGACCGTCAACGTGCAAAACCGGGTGTCGGCGGCGGAGGCGCAGCTCCCTTCCGAGGTGCGGGCCACGGGCGTCACCGTCCGCAAGGCCTCGAACGCGGCCCTCCAGCTCATCGCGATCTACGACGAGGAGCGGCGGTTCGACAGCCTCTTCCTCTCGAATTACGCCTCGATCAACCTCGTCGATCCCTTGAAGCGGGTGCCCGGCATCGGGGACGTCACCGTGATCGGGGCGCGGGACTATTCGATGCGCGTCATCCTCGATCTCGACCGGATGACGAGCCTCGGCCTCACGCCCACGGATGTGGTGGCGGCCCTTCAGGCGCAGAACGTGCAGGCCGCCATCGGCCGGGTCGGCGCCCAGCCCCTGACCGACGACCCCACCTTCCAGCTCAATCTTGTCACCCAGGGCCGGCTCGAGACGGCGGAGGAGTTCGGCGCCGTGGTCCTCCGCGCCGAGCCCGACGGCTCGTTCCTCCGGGTGCGCGACATCGGACGGGTCGAGCTCGGCGCCCGCAACTACGACTCCATCGCGGGCTACAACGACCAGGAGACGGTGCTCATCTCGATCAGCCAGTCGCCGGGGGGCAACGCTCTGGCCATTGCGGCGGGCGTGCGCGACACCCTGGAGCGGCTGACCCGGAACGCCCCAGGCGGGCTCACCTACGACGTGGCCTACGACCTCACGCTCTTCATCGAGGCCTCGGTGGCCGAGCTGCAGACGACCCTCGTGCAGGCCTTCCTTCTGGTGATCCTGGTGGTGTTCCTGTTCCTCGGCTCGGCGCGCGCCACCCTCGTGCCCGTGGCGGCGGTGCCGGTCTCCCTCATCGGCACCTTCGCGATCCTTCTGGCCATGGGCTTCACGCTCAACACGATCTCCCTCCTCGCCCTCGTCCTCGCCATCGGCACCGTGGTCGACGACGCCATCGTGGTGGTGGAGAACTGCGACCGGGTGCTCCAGGAGAACCCGGACATGACCCCGCCCGAGGCCGCGCGCCAGGCGATGCGGGAGATCACAGGGCCCGTGATCGCGACCACGCTCGTGCTTCTCTCGGTGTTCGTGCCGGTGGCCTTCATCCCCGGCATATCCGGCCAGCTCTTCCAGCAATTCGCCGTCGCCGTCTCGGTCTCGGTGGTCATCTCCACGGTCAACGCGCTCACCC
>CAYXPI010000387.1:0-1577 GCA_964467005.1 uncultured Limibaculum sp.
GTGGGGGCGCTGTTGCCCCCCCCCGCCTGGGCGGCCGTGGACCGGGGGGGCGGGGGGGGGGCCCCCAATCGGCCTCTGTTGCCGCGCGGGCGCCCCTCACCCTCCGAGCCAGGCGCGAAGGATCGGGCTCTCGGGATCCGAGAGCCCCTCGATCACGGTGAAATGGTCGTGCCCCCGGTCCTCGACATGGGCGACGGGCCCGCCGAGCCCGCCCCAGATCTCCGCGAGGAGGCGGGTCTGGCGGCGGAGCTCCGGCAGCTCGTCGGCCCCCACCCAGGCGGTGACGGCGAGGCCGGGGAGGGGCTCTGAGAAGGCGGGGCTCTCGGCCCGGGCCTCCGCAAGATCGAGCCCGAGGGTGGGCTGCATCGGCGTCTGCATGAGTGGGCGGAGATCGTGGAGCCCGCTGATCGCGAGCACCTGGCCGAGCCGCCCGGCCGGCTCCGGCGCCAGCACGCCCGCGCAGGCCATCCGCGCCGCCAGATGGCCGCCGGCGGAGTGGCCGGCGACCGCGAGCGGCCCCGGGACGCGCTCGGCGGCGAGGGCGATGGCGCGGGCGACCTCCCGGGTGATCGCGGCGATCCGTGCCTCGGGGCAGAGCGTGTAGCCGGGCATCGCCACCGCCCAACCGCGGGCGAGCGGCCCCGCGGCGAGGTGAAGGAACATCTCCGGCCCATTCCGCATCCAATACCCGCCATGGACGAAGACCGCGAGGCCCTGGGGCGCGCCCTCGGGCCGAAGGAGGTGCACCGCCTGGCGTGGGCCCTCGCCATAGGTCACCCGCTCGGCCCGGTCCCCGAGCCCCGCGGCGGTGGCCGCCGAGGCCGCCGCCCAGCGCTCCGGCAGCGCCGCCGCCCCGGGCACCGCGCGGCGGTTGTCATACGCCGTCTCCCAGTCGATCGTCTCAGACATTTTCTCGCCTCCCGCCGGTCCGAAGGGCTGGAAAAGCATCGCCCGTTCGGATCATCTCGTGGCGACCAACTCTAACGGGAGGGACCGACCCATGACACTCCGCACGACGCTCGCCGCGGTCCTCGCGACCGCCCTCGCCGCCGCGCCCGCGCTCGCCGAGGTGAAGATCGGCATGATCACCACGCTGTCGGGCGGGGGCTCGCATCTCGGCATCGATGTGCGCGACGGCTTCGCGCTCGCGCTCGAGGAGGCGGGGCGCGACGACGTCAGCCTCATCGTGACGGACGATGCGCGCAAGCCCGACCTCGCCAAGCAGATCGCCCAGGAGATGATCGAGCGCGAGCGGGTCGACATCCTGACCGGGATCATCTTCTCGAACCTCGCGCTCGCGGTGGTGCCCTCGGCCGTGCGCCAGGGGGTGTTCTACCTCTCGCCCAATGCCGGGCCGAGCCAGCTCGCCGGCACGCTCTGCCACGAGAACTATTTCAACGTCGCCTGGCAGAACAACGACCTCCACGCCGCCATGGGCGGGCATATGAAGGATGCGGGCCTCACCCGCCCCGCGATCCTCGCGCCCAACTACCCGGCCGGCACCGACGCGCTGACGGGCTTCAAATCCACCTTCGGCGAGACGGTGTAGGCGGAGAACTACACCAAGCTCGGGCAGA
>CAYXPI010000388.1:0-1540 GCA_964467005.1 uncultured Limibaculum sp.
CCAACTACTTCCACATCCTGCGCCGGCAGCTGCACCGCTCGTTCCGCAAGCCGCTCGTGCTCTTCACGCCGAAATCGCTTCTGCGCCACAAGCGCTGCGTGAGCACGCTCGCGGAGATGGCCGAAGGCTCGTCCTTCCACCGGGTGCTGTGGGACGACGCGGAGCAGGGCACCTCGGAGACCACGCTGAAGCCGGACGCGGAGATCCGCCGGGTCGTGCTCTGCTCGGGCAAGGTTTACTACGACCTCCTGGCCCAGCGGGAGGAGCGCGGGATCGACGACGTCTATCTCATGCGGCTCGAGCAGTACTACCCCTTCCCGGCGCTCTCCCTCACCCGCGAGCTCGCGCGTTTCGTCAACGCCGACATCGTGTGGTGCCAGGAGGAACCGAAGAACCAAGGCGCCTGGTTCTTCGTCGAGCCCAACATCGAGTGGGTGCTCGGCCGCATCGGCGCCAAGACGGCGCGCCCGGTCTATGCGGGGCGGCCGGCCTCCGCCTCGCCGGCGACCGGCCTCTCCTCCCAACACAAAGCCGAGCAAGAGGCGCTGGTGAGCGCCGCGTTGACCGCATAACCGAGCAGAGGGCAGGAAAATGGCGATCGAAGTCCGCGTGCCGACCTTAGGCGAGTCCGTGACCGAAGCGACGGTCGCGACCTGGTTCAAGAAGCCGGGCGACGCCGTGAAGGTGGACGAGACCCTGGCCGAGCTCGAGACCGACAAGGTGAGCGTGGAGGTGCCGAGCCCCGCCGAGGGCACCCTGGGCGAGCTCGTGGCCAAGGAAGGCGACACGGTGGGGGTGGACGCGCTCCTGGCCGTGATCGAGGCGGGCGCGGGCGCCGCGGCGGCCCCGTCGGCGGCTGCGGCCCCGGCGTCCGACCCCCAGCCGGCGGGCAACGGGTCCGCCGCACCCGCGGCCGATCCCGTGAAGGTGACGGTCCCCACCCTTGGCGAGAGCGTGACGGAGGCGACCGTCGCCACATGGTTTAAGCGCCCGGGCGAGGCTGTGGCCGCGGACGAGGTGATCGCCGAGCTCGAGACCGACAAGGTGAGCGTGGAGGTGACCGCGCCGGTGGCCGGCACCCTCGGCGGGCACGATGCGCCGCAGGGCACCACCGTGGGGCTCGACGCGCTTCTGACCACCATCCTGCCCTCGGGCGCCGCGGCGCCGGCCGCCGCCCCGGCTCCGTCCGCCGCCCCCTCGGCCCCCGCCGCGCCGTCGGGCTCGGGTCGCACGGACATCGCCCATGCCCCCTCGGCGCAGAAGGCGATGGCGGAGAAGGGCCTCAGCCCCGATCAGGTGAGCGGCACGGGCCGCGACGGGCGGATCATGAAGGAGGACGTGGCCCGCACGCCGGCGCCTGCCCCGGCCCCCGCCCCGCAGCCCGCCCCGCAGCCCGCCGCGAAGGCCCCGCCGCGGGAGCCCGTGGCCGTGGAGGATGCCCCCCGCGAGAAGCGGGTGAAGATGACGCGCCTGCGCCAGACCATCGCGCGCCGTCTGAAAGAAGCCCAGAACACCGCCGCCATGCTGACCAACTCCAACC
>CAYXPI010000389.1:0-1528 GCA_964467005.1 uncultured Limibaculum sp.
GGCGACGAGGACTTCATGATCCTCGGCGATCTCAACGCCTACTTCATGGAGGATGCGATCCAGTCGATCCTTGCCGGCGCCGACGACACGCCGGGGACCGAGGACGATTTCATCAGCCTGGTTGGGGAGGAAGACTACAGCTTCGCGTTCCCCATCGGCCTGGACACGGTGCCCTGGGTCCAGACCTTCGGCACCCTCGACTATGCCCTCGTCAACCAGTCGCTGGCCGAGCAGGTGACAGGGAGCGATGTTTGGCACATCAATGCCGACGAAGCGGCGGTGCTTGACTACAATCTCAACTTCCAGCCGTCGAACCAGTTCGACACGCTCTTTGCGCCGGATGCCTTCCGCGCGTCGGACCACGACCCGATCCTCGTCGGCCTCGATCTTGTCGCGCCGGTCGTCGCAGCGACCGACATGGCCGAGACCGGTTATCACGACCCCATCGTGATCGATGTGCTCGCCAATGATGAGGGCGAGGGTCTGAGCGTGGCCTCCGTCGACACCGCTGGCGCCGAGGGCAGCGTCGAGATCGCGGAGGACGGCACGCTCGCCTATGCGCCGGAGGGGCGGTTCGCCTATCTTGATCGCGGCGAAAGCGCGACCGACACTTTCGTCTATACCGTCACAAATGGCTCGACCACCGACACGGCTGCGGTCACAGTAACTCTGACGGGCCCAGTCGATGACTTCGACACCGGCACGCCCTTCTCCTTCTCCCAAGGCACCAATGGCGGGGCCAACCGCTTCGGGTTCAATGGCGAGGCCTTCTTCATCTCGGGACAAGGCGTGCGAGGGCGGCCGGAATTCGACGATGTCGATCCTTTCCTGGTCGAGGCCGCGCGCATCTTCGACGGACTTGTCAAGGAGACGGGCATCATCGACGACCAGTTGCTCGACGACGGTGCCGGGCCCGGCCGGCTGCGCGTCAACGCTCAGAACGAGGTCGTGCTTTCGGGCCGGGGCATGGAGGGCCGCTATGTCGTCGGCTTCGAGAACGCGGACGAGGCACAGACCTTCAGTGCCTTCATCCAGCGCTTCGCGCAGGCCATCGATGCCAACGACGTGGTGGCAACGGATGCGGTCGACTTCCGCTTCGACGCAGGGCCGGCGCGGCTGTTCTTCGACAAGACGAACCACGAATTCGGCCTGACGCTGGACGGCGGTCAGACCCAGGCGCGCTTTTCGACGCTCGAGGCCTTTGTCGAGGCCGGGATCGAAGCGGCCGGCGGCATCCAGACCCGAGATGGCGATTTCAACGCGGTGCGCATCTCGGAGGGAGGCGTGCCCAACCAGATCCGGGTCGATGACGACGGGGACCTGATCATCGCAGGTCGGAGCGTGCAGGGGCGCTTCGAGTTCTCCTTCGAGAACGCAGCCGCCGCCGAGACAACGGCTGCGGCCTTGGTCACGTTGTTCGACGAGGTCGATCGTGCGAACACCGTCGCCTTCGGCGATGATCTGTTGGTCTAAAGGTACCACGGTGGCGCGCGTCCCAGCGGCGCGCGCCCCAACCGTTTCAGTGCCT
>CAYXPI010000390.1:0-1490 GCA_964467005.1 uncultured Limibaculum sp.
CGTGCACGGCGTAGGTGGTGTAGGCTCCCAGCATCACGAGCTCGCCATGGGCCATGTTGATGACGCCCATCACCCCGAAGGAGATCGCGAGCAGGATGCCCGCCAGCATCAGCACCGAGCCGAGGGAGATGCCGAACCACACATTCTCCGCCACGCCCCAGAAGGCGCGGGCGCGTTCCACCGCCGCCACCGCCTCGGCCGCGGCGGCCGCCACGGTGGGCTCCGGGCTTTCGAGCGCCGAGGAGAGCGTGCTGAGCTGGTCGACCCCGCCCTCCTCGCGGAGCGTGGCGATGGCCGCCACCTGATCCTCGGCGGGACGATCCGAGCCCAGAACCGCGGCGGCGCGGGCGAGGCGGAAGACCCGCGCGATCCCAGGGTCGGCCTCGGCCTCGAGCGCCGCCTCCAGCGCCGGGATCTGCTCGGCGTCGCGCGATTTCAGCACCGCCTCGGCCGCAGCCAGGCGATCCGCCGGGTCTGGCGCGCGGAGCCGCAGCACCCCCAGAGCGGCCGCCACCTCGCGGCGAAGGTTGTTGTTCATCTTGATGCGGCGGGTGTCGCGCCGGCCGAGCTCTTGGATCTCGGCGCCCGTGAAGGGGTCCATCGCAAACTCGTCGCGGCCCCGTGTCTCCACGCGCACCACACGGCCGTCGGATTTGAGCGTTTCGAGATCGCCCTCGCCCAGGGCCTCGAGGATCGCGCCGGCCCGCGGATCTCCCGTGGCCGCGATGGCGGCGATCACCTCGGAGCGGTCGGCGAAGCTGCCCTCGGGCAGGCGCGACACGAGCTCCTCCAGCGTCTCGGCCCGGGCGGGCAGAGCGGCCAGAAACGCCAGCAGAAGGAGGAGGACGACGCGCATGGGAGAGACCTGGCGAGACCCGCCGGCACACCCGGCAAAAAGCCCTCCCCCGATGGTCTGGGGGAGGGAAAGGACCGACGCCGCGGCGCCGGTCTCGGGAGGAACCCTCAGTTCGCGGCGCCGCCGCACTGACCGGTTTCGGTGTTGAAGTTGCCGCAGGAGAGCGGCGCGCGCCAATCGGAGATGAGCTTGGCGCTGTCGGGGAGGTAGTCGGACCACGCGTCGCCCACCACGAGGCCCGGGGTCTGGCTCACGATCTCGAACTGGCCGTCGTCGAGGATCTCGCCGATCAGCACAGGCTTGGTGATGTGGTGGTTCGGCATCATGGCCGAGTAGCCGCCGGAGAGGTTGGGCACGGCGACGCCCACGATCGCGTCGATCACCGCATCCGGATCGGTGGTGCCGGCGGCCTCGACCGCCTTCACCCACATGTTGAAGCCGATATAGTGGGCCTCCATGGGGTCGTTGGTCACCTCGTCCTCGTCGCCCATGAACTCGATCCAGGCGTCGATGAAGGCGTCGTTCGCGTCCGTCTCCACGCTCATGAAGTAGTTCCAGGCCGCGAGATGGCCGACCAGCGGCTCGGTGTCGAGGCCGGCGAGCTCCTCCTCACCCACCGAGAACGCGACGACGG
>CAYXPI010000391.1:0-1484 GCA_964467005.1 uncultured Limibaculum sp.
TGCTGCGATGCCCACGGCTTTGGACAAGCTGCTTGTTGCTGAGCCGAATGCGCGACCCCGACGTGAGCAGAGCGTCGCGCGCATCCTGCGGCAACAGCTCCATCACACCCGCTGCATAATTGTTGAATGTCGAGATCATTGCGCAGCTTCCCCGAACTGTACACTTTTGTACAGACGCAAAATGGCCTCTTCCCCACTTTTGACCAGCATATGGGAAGGAACAGCATTGTGCGGTGCAGTATCGCCTTGGCGCTCGTCTGGAGTTTGTCGGCAGGTGCGGCTGTCGCGCAGGCCCCGGATCCACGGCCGAACATCCTCGTCGTCCTGCTCGACGACGCGGGTTTCATGGACTTCGGTGCGTATGGGAGCGACACCCGCACACCGACCATCGATGCCCTGAGCGAGGAAGGGGCGCAGTTCACACGCTACTACTCCACGCCGCTCTGCGGGCCGAGCCGGGCCGCGCTGATGACCGGCCTCGACAATCACACCGTCGGCGCGGGCACGCTGGCCGAGGTGCTGACGTCCGAGATGCGGGCTCTGCCCGCCTACAGCATGACCTGGCCCGACGATCAGGCGACGGTCGCCTCGCAACTTAAGGCGGCGGGGTATCAGACCTTCGTGACCGGCAAATGGGGCATCGGCGATATCGGCGCCAACCTGCCGCACCGGTTCGGGTTCGATCGCTCCTGGGTCATGGATGCCACCGGTTCCAGCAACTACGCCGCCAAGTCGTACCTGCCGCTCTACACCGAGGTGAAGTGGTTCGAGAACGGCGAGCGGGTCTCGCTGCCGGAGGATTTCTATTCGTCGCGCAACATCGTCGACAAGATGATCGGCTATGTCGACGAGGCCGACCCCGAGAAGCCGTTCTTCGGGTTCGTGTCGTTCCTCGCGGTGCATCTGCCGGTGCAGGCGCCGATCGAGTACATCGACGGCTATAACGGCGTCTTCGACCGCGGCTGGGACGTGATGCGCGAGGAACGTCTCGCGCGGGCGATCGAGCTCGGTCTCGTGGCGGAGACCGCCAGGCTCGCGCCGCCGCCCGAGAGCAGCCGGGCCTGGGATGCGCTGAGCGCGGACGAGAAAGCCTTCTGGGCCCGCTCGATGCAGGTGAATGCGGGAATGATGGAGGCGGCGGATTTCCATCTCGGCCGGCTGCTGGAGCATCTCGAGGCGAAGGGGGCGCTCGACAACACGATCGTCGTCGTCACCTCCGACAATGGTCCCGAATACAACACCATCGGGCTCACCTCGCCGCCGGCGATGCGCACCTTCGAGCGGACCTGGATGGCCTATGAAGGCTGGGACACCGATTACGAGAACCTCGGTCTGCCGGGCAGCATGGCGGCCATCGGGCAGGAATGGGCCTCGGTCTCGGCGGCGCCGTTCCATCTCTTTAAGTTCAGCGCGGCCGAAGGTGGCGTGCGGGTGCCGCTCGTGATCGCCGGCCCCGAGGTCGCGCCCGTCGGCCTCGTCACCGG
>CAYXPI010000392.1:0-1480 GCA_964467005.1 uncultured Limibaculum sp.
TGCGTGTTGACGCCGACCCGGCTGCCGTCGTTGAGCTCGGTGATCCCGCGCGGCTCCCCGAAATACATGCCCGAGGTGAGCTCGCGCACGATCATGATGTCGAGCCCGGCCACCACCTCGCGTTTGAGCGAGGAGCTGTCGGCCAGCGCGTCGAAGCACTGCGCCGGGCGGAGATTGGCGTAGAGGTCCATCTCTTTGCGGAGCCGGAGGAGCCCGCGCTCGGGCTTCACCGAGAAGTCGAGATCGTCATAGGCCGGCCCGCCGACCGCGCCCAACAGAACCGCATCCACCGCCTGGGCCTTGGCCATCGTCGCGTCCGAGAGCGGCACGCCGTGCGCGTCGTAGGCCGCGCCGCCCACCAGATCGTGCTCGACGTCGAAGGCGAGGCCCTGGCCGCGATGCCAGTCGATCACCTTCACGACCTCGGCCATCACCTCCGGCCCGATGCCGTCGCCGGCCAAGATCAAGAGCTTCATCGTCATGTCGGGGCCCCTCCGGCGTTGTGATTTGCGCGCCTTCCTTCACCAATCCGCGCACGCGATCAAGCCCGGGCGCCACCGTGCGTTGCCAAGCGGAACGAGCCGGGGAAAGGTGGTGTCGAAAGCAGATCGAAAATCAGTTTCGGGGAGCGTCGGATGGCACGGATCGCGATCATGGAGTTCTTCGCCTCTGATGCCAACCGGCTGCAAAGCTACGGCATCACCATCGACGGGGAGCTCGACCTCAGCGGGAAGCTCGTTCATTCGGCCGGGAGCGGTGCGGGGCCGACCATGCGGGTGCGCGCGAGCGCCCAGCGGAGCCGAATGACCGCGGCCGCTCCCATCGACCTGGCCGCGCCAGGGGGCAAGATCGTGTTCAGCCTGCGCGCAAGGGCCTTCGCAGAATGCCGCGACAGCTCGCTGCGCAGCGTGTCAGCCGGCGGTGCCACTCCAAGCATACCAGTGACGTTCGGATATCAGCCCTCGGCGCGGAACCACTCGCAGCCGCTTCGCTTGTCGGCGCTGCGCAGCGCGGAGGTCGAGGTGGCCCGACGACCCTGACCATGAACGTCCACATGGTCTCGGTGCGGGAGTACAATCGCATGGCACCGCCGCGCACCCCGAAAGTTACGGCGATCATCCAATTTACCTACCACGACTTGTTCAACCGGTTCACCATCGCCTCGCGTGAGATGACGCTTATCGCCCAGTTCGCCGTCAACCCCGTCAATGCAGCAGCGCCCATGCGGCCGGCGCGGCGCTGAGCGGCGCATCTCAGCCGCCGCCGAGACGGATCGAGGCCGCGCGGCGCTCCCAGGTCGCCTCGGGCGCCAGGCGATACTCCGCCGCCGGCCGGCCGCCGTGGCGCGAGGAGGTGCCGCCCGTGGGCTCGATGAGGCCGGAGCGCTCCACGGTTCGGCGGAAGTTCTGCTTGTGAAGCTCGACTCCGCGGACCGCCTCGGCCGCCCGCTGCAGCTCGAGAAGCGTGAAGCGCTCGCCCA
>CAYXPI010000393.1:0-1468 GCA_964467005.1 uncultured Limibaculum sp.
TGATCGCCTGGGGCGTGCACGGCGCCGGGCTCGCCATCGACATGATCCTGTTCGAGATCGTCGTGGCGACGCTGCTGTTCGTCGTGGCGCGGAAGATGTCGGACGCAGCTCGCTAGATCTGTCTCCGATCTCGGACTTTCGGCTTCCGGCTGCCTCCGATGTCTCGTTCCAGCCCAGGATCCGCCGTCGGAACATCGCGCTTTGCGCAAGCAGCGGAGAACGCGACGCCTGACTGCCCTTGGATTTGCGGCTTGCCTCTCCCGCGTAGGTTCGGGAACCGGTGCGAGTGGCCGGAGCCAACGCCTGGATCCTTGCCAAGTTGGCGGAAGGCTTCGCGACTTGCGTGAAGCGGTCATCGCACGGGTCCTGCGGTGCGCCCTCTTGGTCATCATTCAGATGCCGGAGCGCTCTCTTTTGGGTCCCGTTTTGGCAGGGGTCGTTGTATCTGGCATCGTGTTGGCACTGATCTCAGCCATGTTTTTTGGCACAGCGGTTTTTCTTGGGTTTGTTCTGGGCAAGCTTGGATACGACTGGGGGGGGACGGATTTCTTGGAGGTGGTGTGGAGCCTCCTCATCCCGACCGCGTCCCTGGCCGTCGCATTCCTGGTCAATCCCGTGGCGGAAGCCGTGGAGCTCAAGCACTATCCGGACCTGCCGCCCGCAAGGCCAAGGCCATTGCTGATGGAAATTCAGCATGCGGCGAAGTATACGCTCTTGTTCGTCGTCATCAATATCAACATCATTGCACTCTACTGGTTGTTTCCGCTCGTTCCTGCCGTGCTGAACGGATATCTCCTGGGCCGCGAGTACTTCGTCTTTGCGGCGAGCCGTCGGCACGCGTCACGGCAGGTTGCCAGGCTCCGCAGGTCTGCATCGCGTGAGATCTGGATTGCCGGCATCTTCCTGGCCGTGCTCGGCATGGTCCCGCTCTTGTCTTTGTTCGCACCGGTCATCGGCATGGCGTTGATGACCCATCTCGTTCACTCCCGGTGTGAGCGATCGGGCTGACGCCCGCCGGAGCGGTTCGAGCCGCCGCGCACGATGCGGAAGCCGATATGGGCCGTACTGAAATCCTGCTCGAGGCTCTCGCGCGCGGCGGGACGGTAGCGTCGGCAATAGGTCTCGCTGCAGAGATACGACCCCCCCTTGATCGTGACCCTCGGCACCCCGGGCGCGAACGGGGCGGTCGTCCATTCCCACACGTTGCCGATCATGTCGTAGGCACCGGTCAGGCCAGGCTCGAAGCAGCCGACAGGCGCCGTGCCGGCAAAGCCGTCCCGCCGCGTGTCGAACACCGGGAAGACGCCGGTCCAGACATTGGCGCGCAGCGTCCCGTCCTCGGCGCGCACGCCCGACAGCGGATCGTCCGGGTCGAAAAGGCCGAGGGTGGCGGCATACTCCCACTCGACTTCTGTCGGGAGCCGCCCCCCCGCCCAGTCGGCATAGGCGCGCGCGTCGTTCAGGGTCA
>CAYXPI010000394.1:0-1464 GCA_964467005.1 uncultured Limibaculum sp.
TCGCGCAGATGATCACCGAGGGCGAGGCCGAGATCGACATGTGGTCGCTCGACCCGCGGCGTTTCGGCGGCTGGCTCAACCGCGAATACGCCGCGCGGAAGAACGAAGAGGCCTATGCGCACGTTTACATCCTCCACCATCCGGACGAAGAGCGCCCCGCCTGCCGGCCGCTGCGCACGGCGCCGAGCTACGACCGGATGGCGGCCCGCGGCGCCCAATTCGGGCAGGTGAACGGGTGGGAGCGGCCGAACTACTTTGCGCCCCAGGGGTTCGACGACCACGCCGCGCGCAGCTTTCGCCGCGGCGCCTGGTGGCAATACGCGAAGGCCGAGGCCGAGGCGGTGCGTTCGGGCGTTGGCCTCTTCGACGCCACGGCCTTCACCAAGCACATGGTGAAGGGGCCGGGGGCGACGGCCTTCCTCGATTGGCTGACCTGCAACAAGCTGCCGAAGGTGGGGCGCATCAACCTCACCTATGCGCTCACCGAAGCGGGGACCGTGCGCACGGAGTTCACCATCGTGCGGCTGGGGGCGGACATCTACTACCTCGTGAGCGCGGGCGCCGCCCAGGCCTATGACGGCGACTACCTTCAGAAGATGGCCGAACTCAAACGCGAGGAGTTCGGCTGGATCGAGGTGCAGGACGTCTCCACCCAGTGGGGCGTGTTCGCCATCGCCGGGCCGCGCTCGCGGGAGCTTCTGCGCCCGCTCGTGGTGGACGCGGACCCGGCCGGCGCGCTCTCCAACAAGCGCTTTCCCTGGCTTTCGATGCGGCGGCTCGATCTCGGCATGGTGCCCACCATGGCGATCCGGGTGGCCTATACGGGCGAGCTCGGCTGGGAGATCCATCACCCGATCGAGATGCAGAACCGGCTGTTCGACAGCCTTATGGAGGCGGGCGAGGGGGCGGGCCTCACGCTCTGCGGCGCGCGGGCGCAGAACTGGCTCCGTCAGGAGAAGTCCTACCGCGCCTTTGGCTCGGATCTTGGGCGCGATGCGACGCCGCTCGAAAGCGGGCTGGACCGGTTCGTGGCCTCGGAGAAGGAGTTTAAGGGCAAATACGCGATGCAGCAGACCGGCATCCGCGCGTCCTGTGTCACGCTTCTGATCGACGGGCCGGCGGATGCGGACCCCTGGGGCCGCGAGGCGCTGGTGATCGAGGACGGGAATGGCGGCCGGAAGGTGGGGCGGCTCACCTCCGGTGGATATTCGGTGGCCCATGGCAAGCAGATCGGCATCGGCTATGTGGAGCCGGATCTTGCCAAGGAAGGGCAAGCGCTTCAGGTGCGGATGTTCCGCGACCTCTACCCGGCGGTGATCACGGCCGAAAGCCCCTACGACCCCACGAACGCGCGCATTCGGGCGGACGGCTGAGCGGGCCGCGGGGCCGGCGGGGCGGCCCCAGGGCCACGCCCACCCGGGCCCGGCCCGCGCCCGGAGGCGGGGGGAGCCCGGCCCCTCGGCC
>CAYXPI010000395.1:0-1452 GCA_964467005.1 uncultured Limibaculum sp.
CCGCCACCCCCCGGCGGCCGGCCGGCCCGCGCGGCCGCCCGCCCCGCTCGGGCGGCCGAGCCCATCCGCGTGCCCACCCAAGCCGAGCTCGGCGAGCGGGTGGCCTGGGAGAGCCTGCGCCGGAGCCTCGCCAAGACGGTGGAGCGCGCGGTGGCGGAGAAGCACGGTTCCTACAAGAAGGTCCAGGGGATGTGGAAGGCGGCGCTTCTGGGCGCGGACCAGGGCAAGTACCAGGCCTCGATGAAAGCGGGCCAGGCGATCAAGAAGATGCTCGCCGGCTACGCGCCCGAGCCCGAGGGCCCCAAGGCGGAGTGGGAGCGCAAAAGCAAGCGCCTCGGCCAGGCGATGTGGCCCCTGGTGAAGGCGCGCCGAGGCGATGTGCGGAGCATGGGCGCGGCCTGGGGAATGTCCGACCTTCTGGCGGATGACGGCAAACACGCCGAGGCGCTCGTCTATCTCAACATCCTCGCCCGCTACATCGCGCTGGCCGACAAGCCGCCGGTGGACCCGGTGCCGAAGGATCCGCGCGGGCGGCGCGACCTCGCGGCCGACCTCCTCGAGAAGCTGGGCGCCCTCGCCCCCCATGCCGAGCGCGCGATCGCCGCGATCAAGGCCGCGCCCAAGGGGCGGGACCACGGGCCGGCCTTTGCGGCGCATCTGCAGAGCGTGGCGCGGGCGCTCCACGCCGCGGGGAGCGGGGCCACGCTCTCTCCCCGGCCCGATTTCGAGGAGGACGCAACGACGCGCTACGATTTCGAGCGCGCGAGGATCGCCATTGGCCAGATCGAGGAGATCGTGGCCGCCGCCGAGCGCGTGACCCGAGAGAAGGCGAAGCTCGGCCGCCACCTTGCCCAGCGGGTCAAACGCAAGAAGGCCGAGATCCGGGTGATCAAGTATCTCGCGGCGGAGCGCAATCTCCGACCGGCCTTTCTCGCCGAACACACGAGCTTTCAGAAAGTCGACCGGTTCCTGAGGCGCCGGGATCTTTACGCGGCCGAGAGCAAGCTGCCGGCGTGGGAGCGTGCGGCCAACGCGCTGATGGCCGAGGCGGACGCCTTTCTTACCCAGGCGGACAAGGCGAAGCTGGCGGCGGCGCGCAAGGCCGCCGTGGCGGAGGGCGCGGCGCGCTGACCGCCATGGGTGGCTGCGCACCGGGTTTGCGCACGGTGGTTGGGCCGCGAACCGTTTTCGGCCACAATTCGCTTGCCCCCATACAGCAAACTTAATATTGTCCCGACGTCCGGTGCTGCGGAAGCCTCCGGCGTGAGAGCGATTGAGGCCATCCAAAAGAACAGGTGAGAGAGATGCTGAGCGACACGGAGATCCTGGAGGTTGCCGCAGGGGTGCAGGCGATTCTTCGGATTGCGACGCCGACCGAAGAGCAGCAGGCGACGATCGACGCCATCGCCGCCGAACTCGGCGCGACCTCGAACACGGTCGAGGAGGCGATTT
>CAYXPI010000396.1:0-1437 GCA_964467005.1 uncultured Limibaculum sp.
ATCCTGCCGACCTGTCGGCCGATCTTGGTGCTCGCTATTTGGTTAACGGCGCCGTTCAGCGCTCCGGCTCGCGCTTACGCATTTCGGTACGCCTCATCGATGGCACATCTGGCCGGCATCTCTGGGCGGAGCGGATCAATCTGTCGCTCTGTGAGATATTCGAGGCCCAGGAGGAGGCCGCGCGCAAGATCGCAGCGATGGTAGAGCCGGAACTTGAACGAGCGGAGTGCGATCGCATCCGATTGAAGGGAACGGCGGAGCTGTCAGCTTGGGAATGCCGGCTGCGGGGCAGCGCCCATCTGCGCCGCTGCACGCCCGATGGGACGATCGCCGCCCGGCGGTGTTTTGAGGACGCGTTGAGGATCGACGGCGCGTACAGCGACGCGCATACTGGTCTTGCGAAGGCACACAGCCAGGAACTGCTCTTCCGGTCTTCGACCGATCGGAATGCTTCCCTGAAGCATGCTCTCGAGGCCGGCAGGCAGGCGGTAGCGCTCGATCCCTATTCGTCGGACGCGCATCTCGCCTATGCGGCAGCGCAGGTTTGGGCCGGCGATGTCCGCCTCGCAATCCCTGAAACGGAGACCGCAGTCGCGCTCAACCCGAGTAACGCCCACGCCCGCATGGCTCTGGGAAACCGGCTCGACCTGCTCGGAGAGAGTGACCGCGGGATCGCCGAGATGGAGAACGGCCTTGCGCTCAATCCGCGCGACCCCAGACGTTTCAGCTATATGGGATTTCTGGCCCGCGCATGCGTCTCCACGGGCCGCGCGAAAGAGGCGCTCGGATGGGCGGCCGGGGCTGTGAGGCTCCGGCCTGATCATGCTGACCAGCACTATCGGCTCGCCGTTTGCCTTGCCAATCTCGATCGCTTTGAGGAAGCTGAAGCAGCCTTACGGGAATGCGAGCGCTTGCAGCCAGGGTTTCGCCGCCGCCAAGCTGATTGGCGTCCCTATCCTGATGACGCACGCAACGCAGTGTTCTTCTCGGGCCTCCTGCGCTGCGGTCTGTCTGTCTGAAGATGTATCGTTCCCCACTTGTTCTGAGGATCGCCGTCGGCTTGCCTCGACGCAGCACATCCGCATTCGCCATGAAAATGATCCGGTCGTTGTGCTCGGAAGGGGCGGAGGGCAGCAGTTCGCCGCAGCCGCTCAAGGGCCGGGGCACTTTAAGGAAAGCGGACATCCATTCGGCCGGGAAACTGGCGATGTTGTTGCGTCGTCGCATGACGGCTCCGAGCCCAAACCGGACCTGCCGTGAAGATGCTGCACGCGCACGCAACATGGGGCCCGATCGCGGCCCTCAACGCCCATGTTGCGATGCCGTTGGAAGAGCAGCCGTTCGCTGCGCTTGCGAAGGGTCAGAGGCGGCCGTCGACGGCAGTGCGGACAAACCCGCCGTGAGCAGATGCAGCACGACCCGTTGCGAGGCCGAACT
>CAYXPI010000397.1:0-1428 GCA_964467005.1 uncultured Limibaculum sp.
GCCTCCACGATCTCCGCCACGGCTTCGCGACCGTCGCCGTGGAGACCGGCATCACTGAGCGCGTGCTCGCCGGCCTCCTCGGCCACCGCGACCTCGCGACGACGGCGGCCTATGTCCATCTCTCTGAAGAAGCCGTGTCGGCAGCCGCCGAGCGCGTCGGCGCCCATCTCGACAAGTCCCTCGGCAAGGGACGTCCGCGCAAGCGGAAGGCCGCATTCCCACAGCAAGGCCGAAAGGTCCCAGTCTACACCGACCCTGCTGTCAAGCGGTTCCTGGCAGGCAAGGTGGGACTGCCGGAGTTCTGCTCCCGCGAGGGTCTCGACGAGGCGGCCTTCCGGCGATCGGTGGAGGCCGCGCGCCGCGCCGCGCCAAACCTCGGCGGGAGGGCCCGCGCATGAGCCGGCAGGATCAGATCGTCAAGCCAGGCGCCGTCGTCCTCACGGACGCGCTCGTCCGCCGCGCCGCCGCGCGCGACACCTCCGAGATCGTGATCGCCGACGCGGTGCGCCCGGGCCTCCTCCTCCGGGTCCGAGCCTCGGGATCGAAGACCTGGGTGCTGCGCCGGTCAGAGGACGGCAAGCAGCGGCGGAGCACGCTCGGGTCGGCCACGACGATCTCCGTCGCGGAGGCGCGCCGGCTCGCAGCGGGATCGGCGCCTGCCGCGGACGACACGGCTCGGACGCCGACCCGTGCAGCACCCCTCTTCCGGACCTACGCCAGGGAGTACCGCGAGAGGTACGCGTTGCGGTGCAAGCCGTCGTCCCTCCTCAGCCTCGATACGTCGCTGAAGGCGCATCTCCTGCCAGCCTTCGGGGCCTCTCGGCTCGACTCCATCTCCGCGGCGGCAGTCGCCGAGTGGTTCTATGGCCTGTCGCAGCGCTCCCCGGGCGCAGCGAACAGGGTGCTCAGCCTCCTGCGCGGGATGCTGAGCGAGGCCCGGCGGATCGGCGTTCTCGACATGGACGAGCCCGACCCCACGGCCTCGATCCGGCGGAACCGCCCCGGTGCGGTGGGGCGCACACTCACAGTGGCCGAGCTCAGCCGGCTCGGCCGGACGCTCGACCGATTTGCGCACGAGTTCCCCGTCGAGACGGGGATCGTGCGAATGATCCTGCTCACCGCCTGTCGCCCCGGTGAGATCTTCCGGCTTCGCTGGGAGAACGTGAAGCCCGACCGGCTCGAGCTCGAGGACAGCAAGACGGGGCCGCGCACCGTCCCGCTTTCGAAGCCCGCTCGCTCCTTTCTCGCCTCTTACCGGCAGCGCCGTCGCCGGGGCTACGTCTTCCCCTGCCGGACCCGGCCAGGCCAGCCCCGAGCCTCGATCCGGCGTGTCTGGGAGATCGTCCGCACCCACGCCAAGCTGCCGGAGGGCGTCAGGCTCCACGATCTGCGCCACACCTATGCGAGCCAGGCCACCATGACCAACGA
>CAYXPI010000398.1:0-1424 GCA_964467005.1 uncultured Limibaculum sp.
GGCGATGATGGGTCCGCGGCAGGTGGCGCAGGGCGCCCTGTGTCTCACGAGTTCTCGATGGAGACGCATGTGCCGACGGACCATCTGCTTCGGCGGATCGACCGTTTCGTTGATCTCTCCGGCGTCCGTCAGGTCCTCGCGCCCCATTACAGCTCGATCGGGAGGCCGTCGATCGACCCGGAACTGATGATCCGCATGCTGATCGTCGGCTACTGCTTCGGCATCCGCCCCGAACGCCGGCTGTGCGACGAGGTCCATCTCAACCTGGCCTATCGGTGGTTCTGCCGGCTGGATCTCGCGGATGCCGTTCCGGACCACTCGACCTTCTCGAAGAACCGCCACGGCCGGTTCCGTGACAGCGATCTGTTCCGCCACCTGTTCGAGATCGTGCTCGCCCGTTGCATGGCCGAGGGCCTGGTCGGGGGTGACGGTTTCGGGGTCGATGCCTCGCTGATCAAGGCCGACGCCAGCCGCTACACGAAGGTCGAGGCGGCCGACTGGACCATCCCGGAGACTGTGACGCGCGCGGCCCGGGAGTATCTCGACACGCTCGACGACGCGGCCTTTGGGGCCGCGACGCCGGTGCAGCCCAAGGCACTGTCGCCCGCGGACCCCGCCGCCCGATTCACCGGCGCAAATGGCGACCGGGCGTTCTTCGCCTACAGCACCAACTATCTGGTCGATCTTGAGAATGCGGTGATTGTCGATGTCGAGGCCACCGCGCCGATCCGGCAAGCTGAGGCGGGCGCGGCTCAGACCATGATTGAGCGAACGAGGGAGCGGTTCGGCCTCTATCCCGCGTTCCTGGCGGCCGACACAGCCTACGGCGCCGCCGAGACGCTGGGCTGGCTCGTCGACGACGAAGGCATCGAGCCGCACATCCCCGTCTTCGAGAAGGTCGAGCGCAAGGACGGTGCGTTCCCAGCAACCGACTTCACCTACGATCGCGAAGCCGATGAGTACACCTGCCCGGGTGGAAAGCTGCTGAAGCCGTACTGGCGGAACATCGCGAAGGATCGGCCCGACTACGGCAAGGACGGCTGCAAGCGCGACTTCGCTCGCAAACAGGACTGCGCCGCCTGCCCCCTGAAACCTCGCTGCACGCCGAACCAGCCGACGCGCAAGATCTCGCGCTCGAAGCATGAGGGTGCCCGTCAGATGGCACGCGACATCGCCAAGACCGACGCCTACGTCGCCTCAAGCTATGCTCGCAAAAAGGTTGAGATGCTGTTCGCGCATCTCAAGCGCATCCTCCGCCTCGACCGTCTGCGCCTCAGAGGACCGAACGGCGCCCGAGACGAGTTCCACCTCGCCGCCACGGTCCAGAACCTCCGCAAGCTCGCCACGCTCGTCCCCGAACCGGCGTAATCGGGGTCAATCTCCCGGACGGCGCCGCCAGTCCGACCGCGAGCACGGCCGACTTC
>CAYXPI010000399.1:0-1420 GCA_964467005.1 uncultured Limibaculum sp.
TGGGGGGCGAACCTCGGGCGGGCGGACCTCAGGGGGGCGAACCTCAGGGGGGCGGACCTCAGGGGGGCGAACCTCAGGGGGGCGGACCTCAGGGGGGCGGACCTCAGAGAGGCGAACCTCGGAGGGGCGAACCTCAAGCGGGCGGACCTCAGGGACGCGGACCTCAGGGGGGCGAACCTCGTGAACGCGGATGCTCGCAGTGCCCGCTTCGGATCTGTATCTTATCAAGGGGCTGACTTCTCGGGCATGGATGTGCGCGGAACAAGTGTCGCTGCCATCCGATCTCAATGGGCGATCGACCAGATGCGCGGGGATGAGAACACCCGCATTCGGAAAGGCCTCACCCGCCCCGCCCATTGGACCGCCGACTTCTCCGAGGCCGAGATCCCGCCCGCGGCGACGGCGGAGGATCGTCTTCTCAACACCACTGCCGCCTTCGATGTGGTCTGGACGGCGGACGGCCAGCTCGATTTCGTCGGATCGCTCAGTCCGGTCGCGCCCGAGCTGAAGGCGGCGGCTCCCGCGACGGACGAGAGCGCGCAGATGCATCAGCTCGCCGCGGTGGGGGTGCTGGCGCGGCAGACGGCGCAGTCCATCCGCGCCAATGCGGGGCCCAATGTGGCCCCCATCGTCGGAGACATCGCCGCGGTTCTCGAGAAGATCGCTGACGAAGTGAAGAAGCCCTCGGGCGAGGTGCTGATCGTCGTCATTCGGGCCAATCTCCGCGCGCTCGCCAACTTGTCGGAACACGCGGTTGCGCTGACGGAGATGGACATCGCGCTCTATGAGAGCTTTTTGGCTGAGGGTCAGGTGCTGTTGCGCCTCTTCCCGATCCTGCAGGTCATCGACAACCCGCATCGCGAAGACTTGGTGCCCGAGGACCGGCTGCCGGAGGCCGTGGCGGCGGTGGACGGATTTGTCGAGGCGCTCACCTCGGAGGAGACCGAGGCGGTGATCGGCCCCAAGCTTCCCGGCGCCACCCGCGACACGGCACTGTATCCATGGGTCGACGACCGGCAAAAGGTCGCCGTTCTCGCCGCAGTTGCCGCTCGCGTGAAACGCGCGCTGGAGACCCCGCCGGAGTGGGTCATGGGTCTCAACACCTATGCCGGGGCGTTCGAACCGGTCGCCACACGGATCCTGCTCGCGATCACGGCCCTTATGAACCTGCTCTAGCCGAGCGCACGGCCAGCGGCTATATCGCCCGGCATGCTGGACAAGGGACACAACCGCCCGGATCTGCCGCCGGAGGTGGCGCGGCGGCGCACCTTCGCGATCATCTCTCACCCGGATGCGGGCAAGACCACGCTGACGGAGAAGCTCCTCCTCTATGGCGGCGCGATCTCTATGGCCGGCCAGGTGCGGGCCAAGGGCGAGGCGCGGCGCACCCGCTCGGACTTCATGAAGATGGAGCAGGAGC
>CAYXPI010000400.1:0-1416 GCA_964467005.1 uncultured Limibaculum sp.
GGCCGAGCGGCTCCGCGCCGGCGACGCGGCGGCTCTGCGCGCCCTGGTCGCATCGGGGAGCCTCCGACAGGGGACGATCGCGCTCCGCCTCGACCGCGCCGCGCTCGCGCGCGCGCTGGAGATCGACCCGGACGCGATCGCCGAGACCGCGCTCGAGATAGACGCGCCGTTCCAGCGCCGCCGGCGCGGCGTCGAGACCCGGCTGGTCGCGGGGCCGACCCAGCCGCAGCCCGACCCGGTCCTGATCCGCTGGCTCGTCGAGGCCCATCGCTGGCGCGACAGGCTCCGAGCCGGGACGCCGTTCCTCGCGCTCGCCCGCGAGGCGCGCTGCGCGCCCTCCTTCCTGCGCGCGCGCCTGCAGCTCGCCTTCCTGTCGCCCCGGCTCCAGGCCGCGATCCTCGACGGGACCCAGCCGACGGATCTCACCGTCGAGCGGGTCCGGCGTCTCGGCGTCCCCCTCGACTGGGTCGAGCAGGAGCGCCGCTTCGGGCTGCGCGACTGATAGGCCGCGCGCCGGCGCGCGATCCCTGTTCCGCGAAGACACTTCCCTGTTCGGGGCGAAAGGATTCCCTGTTCCGCTGCGTAGGGAATTCGATCGCAAGGCATTGGGATCGCGTGGGAATTCAACGCGCAGATCTGCCAAAACGCCCGGAATCCGGACTGTTTCCCTGAAAATTCCCTGTTAGCAGGGAATTTGCGCAAAACGGCGCCGGGCGATGCGGCCGACGGAGACGGCGGGGGTTTCGGGCAGGGATGTCGGTGGGGCGGTGCGTCTCTGAGACGGGAATGGCGTCCCAAGCGCGTGAATACACGGGATGAAATACGCCTACTAAGCCACTATTATAAAAGAGAAATGTGGGTGGCGGAGCCGATGGGATTCGAACCCACGAGACCCTTTTGGGGCCTACTCCCTTAGCAGGGGCCAGTACCGGCGTTAAGCCGTCGAAATCACTGGATCTGAGTTCGCCATGTTCACGGAACGTGCAGAGAACGTTGTGCGGTTTCTGTGCGTTTCTGTGCGGCCACCTTAACGACATCTTGTCCGCATAACGTTGCTCCCGCCTGGCGAGCTGACAGCCGAGCGGGGGCTGCGCCGGCCGGCCCGGAGTCACAAGCCGCCGCTCGCTGCGGGTGTTTCCGGCCACCGCCCGCTGGGCCCATCGGCGCGAATGGACGCGCACGTTCGGCGGGGATCACTGTTGGACGCCGATTCACATCTGAGACGAGCGACAGTCATATTGCAGTGCCGTGCGGCCTTCCCAGAGCGGTCACTCGCGGCAGCGAGAGGGAGCCTGCTCAGGACTGGCCATTCGCTGCGGAGCCGCAGCAGGTCCGACTCGCGGACTTTGCCGCCTTTCGCCGCCGCAGCATGATCCGTTGCCGGGACGAACTTCGGACTGAGGCGGACAGGGTCGT
>CAYXPI010000401.1:0-1409 GCA_964467005.1 uncultured Limibaculum sp.
GCGGTGCCACGACCGAGGTGCTCTACGACCGGATGAAGACCGCGGTGATCGGCGATCCGAGAACCAGCCGCCCCGGCCTTCCTCGTGGTCGAACCACATCCCCGCCCGCGCGCCGCCGATGACGACCGCGAGGCTGCCTTTGCGGCCCCAGCGCCACTCCTGGCCTGCGCGGAATGTCGGCTTGCCCAGAAGCTCCACCGCGAGCTCCGGCACCCGCGCGCGCAGTTCCGCGTCGAAGGCCCGCCAGTCTCGCCCGCTCATCGCCGCCCCCGCGGAACGGGAGCACGCACACCGGTCGGCGGATTGGCCGACGCGGCATGGCGCAAGAGGTTGCGGAGACGGGCGGACACGGGGGCTGGGAAACCGGATGAGGGGCGTCGTTGCCCTCGGTTCTGCCGCGCCTCGGAGTGCCCTCGCGACGTCGGAACCGGTCCGCCCGGTCACGCGAAGCTTCACCGGAAAGGGGTGACCCCTTCCAGCAAGATGTTGAAATCACGTCAGATCATGGGTGGAGCCCAAGGGGGCCAACGACCCCTGTTGAGCGCCGCCGGCAGCGGTGCCCGATCAGAGGGTGGACCCCGCGCTCATGCGAACGGGGTGAACCGTTCAGCCCTCCATCGGGAAGCCGATGCCGTGGGCTCACCCCTTGGCGTTGGCCGCTGTCAGGGCTGTTCGGGATCCTTCGGTGGGCCCAAGGCCGCCAGCCGGCGCGGCAGGTCCGAACGGCTGTGGAGCACGTCGACGACGATCACCTGGTCCGGCATCTCGACGAACACGATGAAATGCTGCCCTGCCCGCGAGAAGCGCAGGTCTTCCGGCAGGTCGGGATCGATCAGGCGGCGGCAGTCCTGCGAGGGCGCCTCACCCGCGGCGATGGCGGCGCAGCGGGCGATCAAGTCCGCTTCGTAGGCCTCGGCCTGGCGCGGCCCGAAGGTCTCCAGCGTCCAGCGGGCGATCCCGACGAGCGACCGTTCCGCCTGTCGCGTCAGCCGCCAGGGCTTCGGCATCAGGACGCGGTGCGCGCGGCGGCAAAGGCCCTTCGGATCGCCTCCTCACCGGTGCCTTCCGCGAACTCGCCCGAGCGTGCCTCCTCGAGCCCCGCGGTGAGCCGTTCGCGCAAGGCAGTCATCTCCGCCTCCTCGCGTTCCAGCAGGCGAAGCCCGGCGCGCAGCGCCTCCGACGCATTCTGATAGCGGCCATCGGCGATCAGCCGCTCGATCAGGTCGGTCTGGCTGTCGGTCAGGACGACATTGCGGGTTGGCATCGGCATCTCCTTCGGTGCATTGGCAATATATGCCAGTGACCGCCCGATGTCGACCAGCGACGATCCCGCGTGTCAGCCGGTCTGTCGCAGATCGGGGCCAAGCATCCGCTTCGCTCCTCCGCGCTGTGCCGACGGCAGCCGGATC
>CAYXPI010000402.1:0-1405 GCA_964467005.1 uncultured Limibaculum sp.
CTGTCGGCCCAGACATCCGAGGCGGTGTTGGTCGGATCGATCAGCCCCTCGCGCAGCCGCGCTCCGTCATGCGCGGCCGCGTCGGTGACCCTGGCGCGGCGGATGATCCCGTGCCGGCGGTCGATCGAGATGTGCGACTTGTAGCCGAAGGCCGGCACCGCGATGTCGATCTGCGGCCTGCCGTTGGCGGCCGGCTTGGCCTTCGAGAACTTCATCGTCCAGCGCGCGTCCGTGTCCTTCTGGCGCGCCTTCGCGGGCTTGTCCGGCCAGATGTCGGCGGCCGTCTCGCCGGCCTTGATGCGCGCCTTCTCGGCCTCGGTGTTGCGCTGACGCGGCGCGGCGACGAGCGTCGCGTCCACGATCTGGCCCGCCATGGGCAGGTAGCCCGCCTCCGTGATCGCCCGGTCAAGCCGCGCGAACAGCGTGTCGAGCGCACCGGCGGCGATCAGGGCCTCGCGAAAATCCCAGAGCGTGTTCGCGTCCGGCACCGCGTCGCCGGGGCCGAGGCGGCAGAACCGCATCCAGCTCAGCCGGTCGGCGACGAGGTACTCCGTCTGCGCCAGGCTGAGCCCGTGCATCGCCTGCAGAACCAGCATCCGGAACTTCAGCACCGGGTCGAAGGCCGGCCGGCCGCCCTTCGAGCGGTCACGCGGCCCAAGCGCGGCGACAAGCCCGGTTCGGAAAATCTCGAAGTCCACCGTCGCGGCGAGCTTCTCCAGCGGATCACCCTGCGCAGAGAGCTCCCGCAGCCGCTCCTCGACGTCCCAGAACCCTGGCTGCCGTCCCACCATGCCCGCCTCGCTCGTCATCGCCTCAAGTCAATGGAATCACAGGGCAGCCGGCCGCGCCAGCCCGGTTTCCGGAGGCGCCCAGCTGCGTCAAGGATCTTGGCGGCATCAACAATTGCATCTGGACACCCGCAAGAACCTACCTGCGCGATGCGCTTTGTGATTCACTGACCCGACGGGACTGGGAGGGATCAGAATGCGGCAGGCGGGGTTGTTTGGGCTCTCGGAGCATCTGGAGCGTCTGAGCAAGGACGGCGATCCGCTGGAGGTGCTCGGGGCGACGGTGGATTTCGAGCATTTCCGGCCGTGGCTGGTCGAGGGGCTCGGCTACGGCGACGGGTCGAAGGGCGGACGCCCTCCGTTCGACCCGGTCTCGATGTTCAAGGCGCTGATCCTGCAGGCACAGCACAATCTTTCGGACGCCCGCATGGAGTTCATGATCCGCGACCGGCTCTCGTGGATGCGGTTCCTCGGCTTCGATCTCGGCGCGCCGACGCCGGACGAGAACACCATCCGCCACTTTCGCAATCGCCTGACCGAGACGGGCACGCTGAAGCGGGTCATGAAGGCCTTCGACTGGCAGCTCCAGAAGAAGGGGTACATCCCGATGGCGGGGC
>CAYXPI010000403.1:0-1400 GCA_964467005.1 uncultured Limibaculum sp.
GGAGCGCCCACTCCATGTTGTTGATCGGACGCTTCTCGAGGCTGCGCTGGCCCGGGAACGTCTCCAGATCGAACACGTCGCAGATGTCGTCCGGCTCGGCGCCGTTCCAGGCCTCCACATCCGTCCGGTAGCCGAAGGTGGTCGAGTAGACGATCTGCGGAATGTAGCACTCGGAGACGATGAGATCGCCGAAATCCTCCGAGGCCGGGGTGCCGTCGGGTGCGGCGGCCAGCATCGCGTCGTGGTCGATCTCGAGCGCGAGGCCCTCGTCGCAGAGCCGGATGGCGTCCGAGGCCACCACGTCCACCACGTCCCAGGTGATGTTGCCGGCCTCGTTCATCGCGCGAAGCTTGGCGACCGCCTCGTTGGAGCTCTCGTCGTTGATGATCTCAACGCCGGTGAGCTCGGTGTAGGGGTCGTGATAGGCGGCCTGCTGCGAGGCCGAGTAGGCGCCGCCCCAGGAGACGATGGTCATCGAATCGGCGCAGTTTTCGCATGGCGGCAGCTCCTCGGCGATGCCGGCAAAGGGCACGATCGCGAGCGCGGTGGCGCTGAGCAGATGGCGAGATTTCATGAAGGAACTCCCTGGTTTCTGGCCCGAGTGGGTGACGTCCCGGCAAGGCCTCGGGCGGGCCCGGCCGGTAAGCGTGGGCGCCGCGGCGGCGCCGGCCATGCCGATCTCACGCCGCATCGAGTGCGCGGCAATCGTCGGTCTGCCAGCCCACCGGCGTGCTCTCGCCCACCCGGAGCGCGGCGTGGGCGTGGCTGTTGGGGATCTTGACGATGAAGTCCGAGTGACCGGCCACCTCCATGCGGCAGCGGATGTGGTCGCCCAGATAGATGAGCTCCACGACCTGGCCGCGGAGGGCATTGGGTGCGCTGTCGTCGCCGAGGATGACCCGCTCCGGCCGGATCGAGAGCATGGTGCGCTCGCCCACCCCGCCGCAGGCCACGGCCAGTGCCCGCACCCGGGCGTGGTTGGGGATCTCCACCTCCGCCTCCTGGCCGTCCACCGCGGTCACCCGGCCCTCGAGGCGGTTGTTCTCCCCGATGAAGGCCGCGACGAAGGCGTTGGCCGGCTTCTCGTAGAGCGTGGAGGGCGGGGCGAGCTGCTGCACCACCCCGTCGTTGAACACCGCGATCCGGTCCGACATCGTGAGCGCCTCGGACTGGTCGTGGGTGACGTACACCACCGTCACGCCCAGCCGGTCGTGCAGGTGCTTGATCTCGTACTGCATGTGCTCGCGGAGCTGCTTGTCGAGCGCGCCGAGGGGCTCGTCCATCAGCACGAGCTCCGGCTCGAAGACGAGCGCCCGGGCCAGCGCGATCCGCTGCTGCTGCCCGCCCGAGAGTTGCGCCGGCCGCCGGCCGCCAAAATCGGCCATCTGCACCATGTCCAG
>CAYXPI010000404.1:0-1398 GCA_964467005.1 uncultured Limibaculum sp.
GGTTTTTGGTACCGCCATGCGCAGGTTCGAATCCTGCCGCCCCAGCCAGTCCCTCCCCATCTCTCCCGCGTCGCGCGGAAACGGCAAACGCCCGGGCTCTCGCCCGGGCGCTCGCATCTGTGAGAGGGGCCCGCGGAGTTCCCGCGGGCCGAGGACGCCATCAGGTGTCGGCGTCGATGTCCACGAGCGCCGTCGAGGCACCCCGGTCGAAGGCGCCGTCGATGTCGAAGGCCACCGCCGAGAAGAAGTCGTCGGCCGACACATCGTCGAGATCCGTGTCCTCCAGGAAGAACACGATGTCGCCCTGGCCGAAGATCTCGTCGTCCTCGATGTCCACGATGACCTGGAGGTCGTCGCCGGCCTGAAGGACGAAGACGTCGACCGCCGCCGGCGGAAGCGTCGGGGTGCCCTCGTCCGGCGTGTCCTCGGCGAGGAACGCCGTGTCCACCGTGATCGGGCCGGTCTGCTCGCTCTCGAAGTAGTTGGTGCCGATCCCGGTGTCGGTGATCACATCCGACAGGTCGATGATGTCGGCCTCCGCGTCCGGCTCCGCGGCGTCGAAGCCCGCGAAGTCGGTGATGATGTCGCCGCCCGGCTCGGTCGGACGCGACTGCTGGTTGTCGAACCCGGTGGTGGACTGGAAGACGAAGCGGTCGTTGCCAGCGCCGCCGGTGAGAACCTCCTGACCGGGCTCCGGATCACCCAGCGTGGTGATCTCGAGCACGTCGTCGCCCTCGCCGCCGTCGAGCACGTCGTTGCCCTGACCGCCGCGGAGGGTGTCGTCGCCCGTGCCGCCCAGGATGTTGTCGCTGCCCTGGCCGCCGACCAAGACATCGTCGCCCGTGCCGCCGTCGAGGCTGTCGTTGCCGGCACCGCCGAAGAGGTCGTCGGAGCCCGAGCCACCCTCGAGGACGTCGGCGGCGTCGCCACCTTCGGCCTCGATCGTGATGTCGAACTCATCGCCAGCGTCGAGAGTGTCACCATCCTCCGACACTTCCACCGTGTAGACGCCGGTGAAAGGCGCGATGATCTCGACAACGATCTCCCCATCCGCATCGCCCAGGAAGGAGAGCGTCCCGCCGTCGGGGTTGGTGATCGTCACCTCCGGCGCAAAGTTGGTGTTCTCGAGCGTCAGGGTGAAGACCGTCCGCTCGGTGATGAAGAGCTCGAAGGTGTCGTCACCCGCAAGCCCGTCTTCGGTCGCCTCAAGGGTCTCGAAGACGTCCGAGCCGCCGTCGAGGAAGTCGTCGCCGTCGCCGCCGATGAGCGAGTCCGACCCGGCCTGGCCGAAGAGGATGTCGTCGCCGAGTTCGCCGTCGATGGTGTCGTTTCCGTCGTTGCCCTCGATGGTGTCGTCGTCGGTGTTGCCGTCGCCCTCGGTTTCGTCGGTGGTGTCGT
>CAYXPI010000405.1:0-1379 GCA_964467005.1 uncultured Limibaculum sp.
TTGCCGACGCCGCCATCGTAGAGCTCGATGAACTCGGCGGAGTCCGTGCTGGTCTGGTCCGCGTCCACCTCGTTGATGGTGAAGACGGGCTCGGCCGTCCCGCCGGTCACGGTGAAGCTGATCTCCGGGCCGTTCAGATCGTCGAAATTGGTGCGCCCGGCGAGCGGCGCGTTGAGGTCGTCGCCGCCGGCCGGCGCGAGGACGATGCGCAGGGTGTCGTTGCTGTCGGCGTCGTTGATCTGGTCGACGATGTACTGCTCGGCGACGTCGGTCAGCGTCAGCGTGAAGCTCAGCTCGGGCTGCGAGGGATCGTTGGTCGGGGTGTAGCTGCCAAAGCCGAGGGGCTCGAGGTCGCTGAAGATCGGGTCGATCTGGCCCGGGCCGTCATTGCCCTGCTGGTTCTCGATCCCGCCCTGCGTGCGCAGGCCGAAATCCACCGCGGGGGTGAAGAAGAAGGCGAAGGTGCCGGGCCGGTCGAAGCCGACATCGCTCGAGGTGTCGGCGACCTCGAAGGTCAGGCTCTCGATGCCGGTCGCCTCGAAGCCGGGCGCGACCCCGGAGAGGTCGAAATCGGCGACGGAGAACTCGGCGAAGCTGCTCGAGCCGTTGGTGACGTTGAAGAAGAACTCGCGGTTGTCGAGGCCCGAATTGTCGTAGGTCGCGTTCACCGCGGTCCCGAGGTCGTTGACCGCGAAGCTGTCGGCGCTGCCGCCGTCATCGCCGCCGCCGCCATTATCGCCTCCGCCGTCGCCTTGCTCGCTGTCGACGGTGAGGTTGAGGACCGGGCCCGGACCATCGAAGTTCTCGCTGCTGCCGGAGTAGGTGGCCGAGACGGTCGCGTCTTCGGGCACCAGCACAAGCCGGAGCGGCTCGTCGTCGCCATCGTTGATCTCGGCGATGATGGCGTCCTCGACCGACTGGGGCAGCGCCAGATCGACCGTGTCGAGGGTGCCCGAGCCCACGTCGCCGGTAGTCTCGAACAGGAAGTCGCCGAGAAACTCGAGGCCCGTCAGGTCGGGGTCGACCGTGGCTGTGCCCGTGCCACTCTGGAAGGTGAGGCTGGAGAAGGCGACGGTGCTGTCGGGCGTGAAGTAGACGCCGTAGGTGCCGGGGCTGGTGAAACCGGCGTTCGACTGGGTCAGCTCCAGCGTGACATCATCGAGGATATCGGTCGCCATGCCCGCGGCCGTGATCGCGGCCAGGTCGAAATCCGCGACGCCGAAGGAGGCGAAGCTGCCATTGCTGCTCCCTTGGATGTTGAAGAAAATATCTCCGAAGAACCCGGGGCGCGGGCCTCCGGATTGCACGGTCGCGGTGGTGTTCGTCGAGAGTGAGAACGGCTGCGTGGGCATGGGGTAAGCTTTCCTGCGGCTGGGGGG
>CAYXPI010000406.1:0-1352 GCA_964467005.1 uncultured Limibaculum sp.
CCCTCCACAGCGTCATGGCCTCCGGTGTCCCGATTTATCTGACAACGGACACTCGGCTCCCCGATCGAGCCGTGGCGGCACCACCACACCACCCTCCGGCCCCACCGCGCCCTCGGATACCGGCCACCAGCGCCTGAGGCGATCATCCCGGTCGACCCGAGGCCGGTCATGCACTGACACGTCAACCGAACCACGCGGTGGCGGCGGTACAAGGTCATAGGTTCGGCTCGCCGCCGCCACCGTCGTCTTGCCTTGAATGATCTCGATAACCAGCGCGCTCTTACGCTTCGCCGTCCATCGCTTGATGTCTTCTGCCACCGTCTCGCTTATCGCTCCATCGGCTCCCTTGTCGCATGAGCAGAACTCTGCTGGGTCGATACAGTAACGGGAAATTCTGTGCCGGCGAGCTCCCGATCACCGTATGCAACATGAAAGCCTCGACGCTGTAATTCTGTGGCAACATCAGTCATTGCCTGCTTTGAAACTTGGCGGGAACGTCCGCATGGGGATGCGAGTTTGTTTCACACGGCGATGGACCCGAAGCCGCGACCACCAAGAGGTGAGAGACCGCCCGAAGTCCTTCGGGCGGTCTGAGAGAGCCTCAGAAGAGGATGCTCGAGCCGTCCTCGACGTCCGCAAGGGACACGCCCTCCAGGCGCACCAGGGTGCTTGCTGGCTCACCACCCGCGCCATCCGCATCGACTTGCACGAGCGCGAGGCCATCGAAGCTGTCGAACGTCACGAAGCCCTCGGCGATCGGATCGTCGCTGTCGATGCCGAGGCCGCCGAGAACGCCCGAGAGGTCTAGCATATCCTCGCCGACCCTGAAGTCCGTGATGAAGTCGACACCGTCGAGCGCGTCGAAGATGAAGACGTCCATACCCTCGCCGCCGGTCAGCACGTCGTTGCCGCCGCTGCCGATCATGAAGTCGGCGCCCGCCGACCCGAGAAGCTGGTCGCTGACGCCGGTGCCCATGACGAGCGCGACATCTTCCTGCGTCGCCGGCGTGCCGTCTTCGTTGAAGGTGATCATCTGCACGTCGTCATAGATGCGGCGGTCGGTGTCGCCGATGAGCTCGCCATCCGCATCGAGATTGGGGAAGCTGTAGATCATCTGCAGGGTCATCGTGGCGACGTCGCCGACCTGGTAGAGATTGACCTCGAGATGACCGTAATGCTTGCCGCCATCGACAAGGGCGATGTAAGTCTCGCCGTCCTCGTCGGCGAGCTCCTGCCAATTCTCCCCGCTGTCGCTCTGGGCCGCCCACTCGGAGAACGGGTTCTGACCCGGGTTCGGCGTGATCGTGTCGGGCGAGTTGAAGCCGCGCATGCCGTCGCCGCCGATGCCGACA
>CAYXPI010000407.1:0-1342 GCA_964467005.1 uncultured Limibaculum sp.
CGCACGGCGTGTCGATCAGCCACCGCAGCCACGGCTCGACCGGCCAGTGCCAGGATCCGGGCAAGGTGTTCAAGGGCAAGAAGATGGCCGGCCATATGGGCGATGCCCGGGCGACCGTGCAGAACCTCGAGGTCGTGCGGACGGACGCGACCCGCGGGCTCATCATGATCAAGGGTGCTGTGCCGGGCTCGAAAGGCGGCTGGGTGACCATCCGCGACGCGGTGAAGAAGAAGGCGCCCGACGGGCTGCCGACGCCGGCTGCAATCCGCGAGGCGGCCGCGCCCGAGGCCGAGGCCCAGCCCGAGGGAGGCGAGGCATGAAGCTCGAGGTGATCGACATCGAGGCCGCCGCGGCGGGCGAGGCGGAGCTTTCGGACGAGATCTTCGGTCTCGAGCCGCGGGCCGATATCCTGCACCGGGTGGTGCGCTGGCAGCTCGCCAAGCGTCAGGCCGGCACGCACAAGGTGAAGGGCCGCTCGGAGGTCAACTACTCGACGCGCAAGATCGTGCGGCAGAAGGGTTCGGGCGGCGCGCGGCATGGCGACCGTGGCGCGCCGATCTTCCGAAAGGGCGGCACCTATAAGGGCCCGACCCCGCGGAGCCACGCGCATGACCTTCAGAAGAAGGTGCGCAAGCTCGGACTCAAGATGGCGCTCTCGGCCAAGGCGCGGGAGGGCAAGCTCGTGGTGCTCGACGCGGCCACGCTGCCGGAGCCCAAGACGAAGGCGCTCAAGGAGCGGGTGACGCGCCTCGGCTGGGGCCGCGCGCTGGTGATCGACGGGCCGGAGGTGGACGCCAATTTCGCCCGGGCCGCGCGCAATTACGAGGGCGTGCAGGTGATCCCCTCGGCCGGCGCCAATGTGTACGACATCCTGCGCCAGGACCTCCTGGTGCTGACGCGCTCCGGCCTCGGCGCGCTGGAGGAGCGGCTGAAATGACCGAGAAATCCGCGCTTTACGACGTGATCCGCAAGCCGCTCGTAACCGAGAAGACCACCGCGGCCTCGGAGCACAACGCGGTGGTGTTCGAGGTCGCGATCGACGCGACCAAGCCGCGCATCACCGAGGCGGTGGAGACCCTCTTCGGCGTGAAGGTGAAGGCGGTCAACACCGTGGTGGCCAAGGGCAAGGTCAAGCGGTTCCGCGGCCGCCCCGGGCGCCGCAAGGATGTGAAGAAGGCCTATGTGACCCTCGAGGAGGGGCACATGATCGACGTAACCACCGGTCTCTGACCTAAGCAGACGGGCGACAGAAGCATGGCGTTGAAAACCTACAAGCCGACCACGCCAGGCCAGCGCGGGCTGGTGCTGATCGACCGTTCGGAGCTGTGGAAGGGCCGTCCGG
>CAYXPI010000408.1:0-1329 GCA_964467005.1 uncultured Limibaculum sp.
GCATGTGTGTCAAGCCCCTCAGGCGAAAAAGCGCGTTGTTCGTCAGCGGCTTTTGTATGGGGTTATTAAATACCCCAATCGCCAGGCGACATTATCTTTGACAAAGCACCCGCCCGGCCGGGTTAGGCGCCGCGCGCCTTAGAGTCCGTCTCAAAAGGTCCGGTAGCGAGCGATGCGTCGTGACATGAGCTTGATCATGGAGATCTGGATCATGGTCTGGACCGTCGCCGCGAAGCGCTCGAAGTCTTTGGCGAGGCGGCGGTTGATTGTGATCCAGGCGAAGGTCCGCTCGACGATCCACCGTTTCGCCTGAACGACGAAGCCGGGATCGGTTCGCTTGACGATCTCGACGGGGCGCGGCGCGGCACCGGCGACACGCGGACCCTGGTAGCCCGCATCCTCGCCGAGATCAGCGCCATGGTCGAGCCCGGTGCGCACGCTGTCGTCATCCTCGACCAGGCCGGCTGCCACATGTTGAAGGCGCTCGTCGTGCCCGAGAACGTCACCCTTCTCCCGTTGCCGCCCCGCTCGCCGGAGCTGTACCCGGTCGAAAAGATCTGGCAGGACATCTGCGAGAACTGGCTCTCGAATCGGGTGTTCGCCAGCTACAAAGACATCGTCGCGCTCTCCTGCGAGGCGTGGAACAAGCGCATCGACCGCCCCTGGAAGCTCATGCCCATCGGAACGCGTGACTGGGCTCATGGGTTCTGAGCAGCGCAAGCTGGTGTTACCTTCTCGGCCACGAACTCCGGGCCATTGTCGGACCGGATGTGCTCCGGCGGGCCACGGAGGATGAAGAGATCCGTGAGCGCCTCTCTGGTGTGGTCGTCGACGATGTTCCGCGTCCGGAAGACCCGGTCGTCATGGGTGCGGTCCTGGACGAAGTCGTCGGACCACACGTGGTTCGGCCGCTCCGGGCGGAGCCGGACACAGGACCCGTCGTTCATCCAGAGCCGGCCCTTCGTCGGCCGCTTCGTGCGGGACCTTGAGCCCCTCACGCCGTCCGATCCGCTCCACGGGACGCCAACCGAGTTCCTCCGGAACTCGGATTGGGAGCCCGCACCCGCTTGTGGGTCACATGCCAGCCTGCATTCTTCAGCAGTCCGGTGATCATGCGGGTGCCGGAGCGCCCGCAGTCCCGCGCGAGCGCGGTGATATCCGCGGCGAGCAGGACTTCATCGGACCGGCCTCGAGGCGCCTTGTGCCGGGTCGAGGGTGCTGCCCGAGCGCGGCGCCCGCTCACGGCCCGAGCGTCTGCCGCACGCTCTCGATGCAGCGCCGGCGGCGCGCGGGGCTCAGACGTTTCCCTTCGCAGCCTCCGCCAGGATC
>CAYXPI010000409.1:0-1319 GCA_964467005.1 uncultured Limibaculum sp.
AAATCGCCTCCTCGACCGTGTTCGAGGTCGCGCCGAGTTCGGCGGCGATGGCGTCAATCTCGGCCTGCTGCTCGGCCGTCGGCGTTTCGATGCGAAGGATCGCCTGCACGCCGGCGGCGACCTCCATAATCTCATTATCGCTCAGCATTGCTCTTCACCTGTCCCCAGTTAGTGGCCGTCCAACTCGACACCCATTGCGCACGTCGCACACAGGCCGAGAGATGATCGGACCGTATGGAATTTGCTGTCATCGCGCAAGCGTGAGAAATCGTGGGAAGAGGCGGTGGGAACACGGATTCGAAACTGTGGCGTAAGTTCAACACCCCCGACTCGGGGTGCGGGGTCCCGCTAGGGCAGGGGATCCGCCGCCGCGCGGGTGTCGACGAAGAAGTAAACCCACTCGCCCCGGAACCCCGGCGTCGCGCGGAGCTCGCGAAGCCGCGCCGCGAGCCAGGCGAGATAGGGGCCGGCGGGCTCGGTCAGCGGGCGAAGGCCCTCGTAGAGCGGCAGAGAGCTCGCCATCGCCACCGCGATGTCGCGTCCGAAGGGCGGCCCGACGATCGGGGCGAGCCCGCCGAAATCGCCATCGTCGTCGCCGAGGACGAGGGCGGTCTCGGCCGGGATCCGGCGAAGCGGCGCGGCCGTGTTGGGCACGAGATGGAGCACCGAGCCCGCGGCGTCGTAATAGTCGAGATAGACATACGCGTCGTACTCCGCCGCGCCGAGGCTGATCACGAGCCGCTCCCCGGCCTCAAAGCGGAAGATCGCCGCCTGCGCCGCCGAGCCGACGACGAGCGGGTCGTCCGTCTGGTCCGTGGACTGCGGGAGGCCGAGCCCGGCCACGCCGGCCAGGATGGCGCAT
Source organism: uncultured Limibaculum sp. (assembly GCA_964467005.1). GTDB lineage: Bacteria > Pseudomonadota > Alphaproteobacteria > Rhodobacterales > Rhodobacteraceae > Thermohalobaculum. The sequence goes on from CAYXPI010000409.1 coordinate 863, forward strand.
TGCGGCTCCGGCAGCACGAGGATGTCGTTTCCGACCGGGATGGCGCCCCCCACCATCTCCTGAAGCCGGCCCTGGATCTCGCCCCGCGCGGCGGGCTCCGGCACATGGCCGCGGATCTCGAGCGCACCGGTCTCCGGCACGAAGGCGGCCTGAAGGCGGCTGCAGGGCATCTGGTCGAGCACCGCGCCGATGGCGTCGCGCGCGCCGGTCTCGGCCCCGGTCTCCGCGAGCCGCCGCGGCGCCATGAAGGACTGGACCGTGGCGAGCGACACAGGGTCGAACCGGGTCTCGGCATCGCCCGACCAGGCAAGCCCCGCGACCCCGGCCACCGCGAGATCGCCCGCGGGGCGGTTCGTGGGGCGGCGGGCGAGCTCTGCGGCCAGGCGGCGGCGCGGCGGCTCGGGCTCGGGCGCGGCGCGGGCGGCGGCGAGGGCGGGCGGCGGGCGATCCGCGGCCC
>CAYXPI010000410.1:0-1309 GCA_964467005.1 uncultured Limibaculum sp.
GTGATGCCGGTCTCCACGGCGACGGTCGCGAAGCCGTGGCGGAGATCGTGGAGGCGGAGCTTCGGCAGCCCGGCCGCTTGGCGCGCCCTGAGCCAGAAGGACGTCAGCTCGGCATCGATGGTGCCGCCGCGCTTGCCCGGGAACACCCGCTGCGACGAGGTGCGGGGCAGGGCGGCGAGAAGCTGGCGGACCTCCTTCCCCAGCCAGAGCGTCCGCGGTCCGCTCTTGCTGTCCGGCAAGAGAGCGCGGTCCTTCTGCACCCAGTCCCATTCGAGGCCGACGGCCTCGCCCCGCCGACAGCCGGTGAGCGCGATGAAGCGGACGATGCCGACAAGCACCGGCGCGGCGCTCTCGCGCTGAGCAAGCACCGCACCGAGCCGCGCCCAATCGGAGCGGCCGAGCCGCTGCGCCTGAAACTCGGTCTTGCGGCGCCGGAGCCCACGGCAGGGATTGCTGCCCGCGCGCCTGATGCCGAGTGCCTCGGCATGGCGCATCATGCCCGAGAGGACGGCGAGCGCCCGGTCCTGCGTCGCACCAGAGGGCACGCCTGCAAGACCATCGCGCCAGGCCATCACATCGTCGCGGGTGATCCGGTCGACGCGGAGCCTGCCGAGGCCCGGCACGATCCGGTCCTCGACGTCGCGCCGGTGGCGGAGTGCGGTGTTGGACTTCCAGCGGCCGGCGCAGTCCGTGAGGAACTGCTCGGCGAAGGCGGCGAGCGTCGTTGCCTCGGTCAGTGGCGCATCGGCAGGCGGCAATGCCATAGTCTCCCGTGCCAGCTCGCGGGCGAGGGTCAGGTCGATGTCAGTGGCGCGGCCGAGGGTGACTTTCTTCATGCGGCCCTCTACGCGGCGCTGGAGAATCCAGCTCGCAGTGCCGCTCGGTCGGATGCGGAGCCCGAGGCCGGGCACCTCCGCGTCCCAGTCGATGCGCTCGGTCAGTGTCGTTGTCGTGGTCTCGGTCGGTCGTCTCGTGGCGGGTGCCATGCGGTTTCTCCCGTGCTTCCCGCCGGGCCTGAAACCGCGCACTGCCTCGGGTAACGCCCGGGGACTAGCGGGTAACAGCCCGGCTCTTCCTCGCCTCGGGATCTCGTCGAGACCGTCCGACCGTCTTCCATGCCGCCCTCGGCATATGCGCGCTGGCCACTAGGCCGTTGCGCGGCATGCCGAATCTCTCGAGCCGTGGCTCACCCCACCGGAGCGATTCCCCCGCTCAGACCCCCGTCCGCGAGGCGGCCGGGGCCCTGCTGGAGGTGCACACACTCTGCCCATTACTTCCACTACTCGCGCATTCCGTGTACCATCAGAGA
>CAYXPI010000411.1:0-1272 GCA_964467005.1 uncultured Limibaculum sp.
CGGGTCATGGCAGCGCGGGCCGCGCCCTGCTCGATCACGTGGTGGTGCGCGCCGACGAACGCCTCGCCCGCAAGAAGAGCAAGGACGTCGCGCGCAAGACCGCCACCCGGCGCCTGCGCCTGCCCGGCAAGCTCGCCGACTGCAGCGTCGAGGGGCGCGAGGGCGCCGAGATCTTCCTGGTGGAGGGCGATTCCGCCGGCGGCTCGGCCAAGCAGGGCCGGCACCGGGAGTTCCAGGCGGTGCTGCCGCTTCGGGGCAAGGTGCTGAACGTGGAGCGCGCGCGCTTCGACCGGATGATCTCGTCCGACCAGATCGGCACCCTCATCACCGCCCTCGGCACCGGCATCGGGCGCGACGAGTTCGACGTCTCGAAGCTCCGCTACCACAAGATCATCCTGATGACGGACGCGGATGTGGACGGGGCGCATATCCGCACGCTCCTCCTCACCTTCTTCTTCCGCCAGATGCCCGAGCTCATCGAGGGCGGGTTTCTCTACATCGCCCAGCCGCCCCTCTACAAAGTCGCCCGCGGCAAGTCCGTCCGCTACTGCAAGGACGAGCGGGACAAGGAGGATTATCTCATCGGAGAGGGGGTGGACGGGAGCCTTCTCCGCCTGGCCGACGGGACGGAAATCGCGGGCACCGATCTCCGACGGCTGGTGGATCAGGCGCGCCTCCTCCGCCGGATCCTGGCCAAGTTCCCCACCTCGATCCCGCGACTCCTCCTCGAGCAAGCGGCGATCGAAGGCGCGCTCAACCCGGACATGCTGGGCCGCCCTGGCTTGGCGCAGGAGACAGCGGAGGCCATCGCCGCGCGGCTCGACCGCCTGGCCCCTGAGACCGAGCGGGGCTGGCAAGGGGCGCTGGGACCCGACGGCGGCTTCGCCTTCACCCGAACCGTGCGCGGCGTGAGCGAGCACCGCACGATCGACGCGGGCGCCCTCGGTTCGGCGGAGGCCCGCAATCTCGGCCAACTCGGCGCCGACCTCCGAGAGGCCTATGACCGGCCGGCCGAGCTCACGCGCAAGGAGCGCGTGGTCGCCATCCGCACGCCCTCCGAGCTGCTCGACACCGTGATGGCCGAGGGGGAGCGCGGCGTCAGCCTGCAGCGCTACAAGGGCCTCGGCGAAATGAACGCCGACCAGCTCTGGGAGACCACGCTCGACCCGGAGGCGCGCACGCTCCTCCAGGTGCGGATCGACCAGTCGACGGAGGCGGACGAGATCTTCACCAAGCTCATGGGCGACATCGTCGAGCCGCGGCGCCAGTTCA
>CAYXPI010000412.1:0-1260 GCA_964467005.1 uncultured Limibaculum sp.
TGGCCCTCCCCCTTGAAACGGATCCACCCGTAATGTCGGTTCGGCCGATGAGGAGGATCCATGCCGAGAAAGAAACACAAGCCCGAGGAGATCGTCGCGAAGCTGCGGCAGGTGGACGTGGCGGTGGCGCAGGGCATGCCGCTGGCGGAGGCGATCCGCGGGATCGGGGTAAGCGAGGTGACGTACCACCGCTGGCGCAACGAGTACGGCGGGCTGAAGCTCGACCAGGTGAAGCGTCTCAAGGAGTTGGAGAAGGAGAACGCCCGGCTGAGGAAGGCGGTCTCCGACCTGACGCTCGACAAGCTGATCCTCCAGGAAAGCTTGCGGGGAAACTGATCAGCCCCGAGCGCCGCCGCGAAGCCGTCCGGGACGTCTGTGCCGAGCTCGGCGTCTCCGAACGCCGCGCGTGCCGGGTCCTGGGCCAGCCGCGATCGACCCAGCGGCGGCCGCTCCGCACCGCCGAGGACGAGGAGCAGCTCACCGCGGAGATCGTCGCCCTGGCGGTCCAGTACGGGCGCTACGGCTACCGGCGGATCACAGCGCTCCTGCGCCAGGCAGGATGGCTGGTGAACGCGAAGCGGGTCGAGCGGATCTGGCGGCGGGAGGGGCTGAAGGTGCCGAGAAGACAACCGAAGAAGGGCAGGCTCTGGCTGAACGACGGGTCCTGCATCCGGCTCCGGCCCGAGCGGGCCAACCATGTCTGGGCCTACGACTTCGTCGAGGATCGCACGCATGATGGCCGGAAGTTCCGGATGCTCTGCGTCGTCGACGAGTTCACCCGCGAATGCCTGGCGATCCGGGTGAAGCGCAAGCTCAACTCGTCCGACGTGCTCGAGGTGCTGGCCGAACTGATGCTGGCGCGGGGGACGCCGTCGCACATCCGATCCGACAATGGCCCCGAATTCGCCGCCTTGGCGGTGAAGGAGTGGCTGGGGAATCTTGGCGTGAACACGGCCTTCATCGAGCCGGGCTCACCGTGGGAGAACGGCTATGTCGAGAGCTTCAATTCCAAGCTGCGGGACGAGTTGCTCGACGGCGAGATCTTCTACTCGCTGAAGGAGGCCGAGATCCTGATCGAGGCATGGCGGCGCCACTACAACACGGTCCGACCTCACTCGGCGCTCGGCTGGCTGCCACCGGCACCCCAGGTCAGCATCATCCCGGCAGCCGTCTGGCCGCGTCCGGGACCGTCAATCGCGATGGCAACCCATGCCACCGTCCACTAACATTCAAACTGGATCCGCCGATGGGGGCTGGCCA
>CAYXPI010000413.1:0-1260 GCA_964467005.1 uncultured Limibaculum sp.
GTAATCGAAAAGGCGGCCGAAGCCGGCCGAGATCGCGGAGTCGTAGTCGGCCGACTCCGGCCCTGCACGAGCGCCTGCAGGCGGAGGAGGTCGAGGCCCCGCGAGAACGGATCGGTGAACTCGAAGCGCCGCTGACGCCGCCCGTCCATCGTCTCAGCCCGCCTGCTCGCGGGCATCGACACTGCCCTCTCGGCGTCCCAAGGAACCGTTCACGCGCGTCGATCCGGCGTGTCTGGGAAATCCTGCGGACCCACGCCAAGCTGCCGCAGGGCTTCCGGCTCCATGATCTGCGCCACACCTATGCGAGCCAGGCTACCATGACCAACGAGCCGCGCTTCATGGTCAGCAACCTCCTCGGCCACCGCCACCTCGCGAGCACGCACCGCTACACCCACCTCGCCGACGACCAACTCGTCGCCGGCGCGGACAAAGTGTCGGCCGAAGTTGCGCGTCTGCTCGCGGGAGCGCGCCGCTGAGCGGCGGGTTGGCGCCTCGGTGGGGGGCCCTTGTGCAGACGCCTGGCGCTGCTTCTGGCGGCGCCAGGACCGCCCCGCCGCCGATCCCCATACGGGATCGGCGGCATCCCCGTACACCTTCAAGCGCGGCCCATGGCAAGTCTCTACGGAGAGCGACATCAAGAGCTGATTGATTGCATTGCAATCATTGCCTACCGTTCGGAGCAGACGGAAAGGAGCGCCGGGATGGCCAGCATCACGATCCGCAATCTTGAGGACGAGCTGAAGCGCCGCCTCCGTGTCCGCGCCGCCGAGCACGGTCGCTCGATGGAGGAGGAGGTCCGGGAGATCCTGCGGGAAGCAGTCGAGCAGCCAGCGCCACCGCGCAATCTCGCGAGCGCGATCCGCGCGCGGGTCGCGCCGCTCGGTGGGGTGGATCTCGACTTGCCCGAGCGCGAGCCGATGCGCGAACCGCAGCGGTACGACTGATCGACTGAGCCAGTGATCATCCTCGACACCAATGTCGTCTCGGAGCTGCTGCGGCCGGCGCCGGAGCCGCGGGTCGAGGCATGGCTCGCCCGACAGGATGGTGGCCAAGTCTACCTCACTGCGGTCAGCGAGGCCGAGCTTCGGACGGGTGTCGCGATCATGACGGAGGGCAAGCGGCGTGACGATCTCGCGCGCGCGATCGACGCGATGCTCCGGGAGGATTTCCGCGGGCGCATCCTGCCCTTCGACAGCGCGGCTGCGAGCGCCTATGCGACCATCGCAGCCGAGCGCCGCCCTGTCGGCCGCCCGATCAGCC
>CAYXPI010000414.1:0-1242 GCA_964467005.1 uncultured Limibaculum sp.
TGACCTTACGATAGAATCTCCGTATGGAGAGTTCTGGCGACGATCTCGATCTGAGGGCGGTGCCGCACCGGCATGAGGCTCGCCCACTCCCGGCCGCGGCGGGCCTGGGCGTCGGCGCGCGCCTGCAATTCGTCGCGGAAATCGTCCAGGCGATCTCGTGGTCGGCCGAGCCACTCTTCCTCGGCGATCTTGCGCCTGGCGGCGGCGCGCATTCGCTCCTCGGCCTCGATCTCTGCGGCCCGGTCGCGTCGACGGCCGAGGAGCGCGAGCAGAAGACCGGTGCCCAGCGCGACGACCACGAGCGCGCCGATCGTCGAAAGCAATGGCGCGAGGGTCGGCACATCGGCGGGGGCGACCTCCCCCGAAAGGATTGCGCGGCGAAGGGCCGGCCCCGTCCAGCCTTCCGCAAGGATGCCGGCCGGGATCGCCGCAACCGCTCCGCCAACCGCCCAAGGCCAGAAGCCCCGGCCTGCGAGCCCCGCAGCCATGCCCCCGGCGACGAGCGCACCGAAAGCGACCAGAACGACCAACGTCATGAAAATCTCCTCATCAGCCCCACGCTGACCACCTCGAGACTACGACAGCGGCGCTGCGCAGACCAGAATGAGATTGCCATCGCCAGCGGGTGCCACGGCAGGCATGGAGCCGGGCGAGATCCGCGTCGCGCTCGACGCGCTCATGGCGAGCAACGCGAAGCTGGCCGAGATCAACAAACGCCAGGAAGCATCGATCCAGGAACTGCGCCATGCGCTTCATGGCAAGAAGTCGGAACGGCTCACCGAGGACGAACGGCAGCTCTCCTTCGAGGATCTGGAAGTGGCGGTGGCGGAGGTGGAGACGGCGCGGGAAGAGGCCCCTGCGACGCCTCCAGCGTCGCGCAAGAGGCGCCGGCCCGTCAATCGGAACATCGGCAACCTGCCGGAGAGCCTGCCCCGGATCGAGGAGGTGATCGAGCCTGAGAGCACGCTCTGCCCTTGCGGCTGCGGCCAGATGCAGCGCATCGGCGAGGACCGCACCGAGCGGCTCGACATCGTGCCCTCGCAGCTGCGGGTGATCGTCACCATTCGGCCGAAATACGCCTGCCGGGCCTGCACCGATGGCGTGACCCAGGCGCCAGCGCGGGCTTGGCTGATCGAAGGCGCGATGCCGACCGAGGGCGCCATCGCCTATGTACTGGCCTCGAAATACGCCGCTCACTTTCCCCGCTTCTGTGATCGGGCGGGTTTGGTCAATGGCGATGAC
>CAYXPI010000415.1:0-1225 GCA_964467005.1 uncultured Limibaculum sp.
CAGTTGACGAACCCGCCGATCGACAGCCTGCGCGAGCATCGGGTGATGTCGCTCAAAACCCGGTTCGGGAACCTCAAGAACGTGCTGGGCCAGGACCGGAGCCAGACCGAGATCCTGACGCTCGAGAGCCCGGTGGTCTCCACCGGCCAGTTCGGCGCCATGGTCGCGGCGTTCGGCGAGGAATATCGGCGGATCGACTGCACCTTCGCGGCGGAGAGCGAACCCGGCGCGCTGCGGAAGGCGCTCGACCGGATCCGCGCCGAGGCCGAGGACGCGGTGCGCTCCGGCGCGGGCCACATCGTGCTGACCGACGAGGAGACCTCGGAGGATCGGGTCGCGCTGCCGATGATCCTCGCGACCTCGGCGGTGCATTCCTGGCTGACGCGCCAGGGCCTGCGCACCTTCTGCTCGCTCAACATCCGCTCGGCCGAGTGCATCGACCCCCACTATTTCGCCGTGCTGATCGGCGTCGGCGCAACCACGGTCAACGCGTATCTCGCCGAGGCCTCGCTCCTCGACCGGGTGGAGCGCGGGCTCCTCGACGGGCCGGCGGAGACGGTGATCGCCCGCTTTCGCTCGGCGGTGGACTGGGGCCTGCGCAAGATCATGTCGAAGATGGGGATCTCGGTGGTCTCGTCCTATCGCGGCGGCTGCAATTTCGAGGCGGTGGGCCTCTCCCGCGCGCTGGTGGCCGAGTTCTTTCCCGGCATGCCGTCGCGCATCTCCGGCATCGGGATGGCGGGCATCGAGGCCAAGCTCCGCGCCGTCCACGCCCAGGCCTTCCGGGGGGCGGACATCCTGCCGATCGGCGGGCTCTACAAGCAGCGCCGCCGGGGCGAGGTGCACGCCTGGCAGGCCCAGCTCATGCATCTCATGCAGGCCGCGGTCACCCAGAACTCCGCGAGCCTCTGGCGCCAATACTCGGAGGGGATGAGCAAGCAGCCGCCGATCCATCTCCGCGATCTCCTGGCCTTCAAGCCCATGGGCGAGCCCGTGGCGCTCGACGAGGTGGAGAGCATCACCTCGATCCGGAAGCGCTTCGTCACCCCGGGCATGTCGCTCGGCGCGCTCTCGCCGGAGGCGCACAAGGCGCTCAACGTCGCGATGAACCGGATCGGCGCGAAATCCGATTCGGGCGAGGGCGGCGAGGACCCCAAGCACTTCGTGCCGGAGGCGAATGGCGACAACCCGTCGGCCAAGATCAAGCAGGTCGCCTCGGGCCGCT
>CAYXPI010000416.1:0-1213 GCA_964467005.1 uncultured Limibaculum sp.
CCGAAGTTCGCCGAGCGGAGGCGGTCGAAAGCGCATGGTCATTTTACACCTCGCGGCTGTTGAAGGATGCCGGTCGTTGGGGCGGCACAGTTCTCGCCATGCCGGGTGACGGATGGTGACGGGTGCGCGGTTTGACACTCATGCGCGCGCGCGCGCGAGGGGCCGATAGCAGGAATGACGCGTCACCATCCGTCACCCGTCACCCCCCAGCCATGACGCCGGGGAATGCAACGCCAGCCCCTGCCACATCCGGACGGCCTTGCTGCGACCCCGCTCGAACCCGTGTTTGCGCATGGTCTCGCCAAACCGTTTCTGCGTGCCCGGCACTTCCCCAGCATTCTTCGCAAAGTTGCACCATGACTTATACAGCTCCTTGGCGGTCGCTTTCAGGTGCACGTTCTGCTTCTCGACCCTGCAGCACTCGGACAGCCAAGCGCCAAACGTGTCCTGCTCGTCGAAATACTCCGAGGTTGCAGCCTCGATCACCTGCGATGCTGGAAGCCCCTTGGCTTGCCAGCCCATGCAGCCTTCGATCATCCATCGCAAGATGCCGGGAGCCTCATTGAGCAGCTTGGCCTCGAGCGTTCGATCCGGCACCGCGGGCTTGTGCAGGAAGGGCGCGATCCGGAGGCGCCGGCGCATTGCTTCGTCATCGTTCACCAGCGCCGGCTTGTGGTTGCCGACGATCGTCAGCTTGAACTGAGGCAAGAACTCGAAGAAATCCTGCCTCATGAACCGCGCCGCGATCTTGTCGCCGCCCGTGAGCTGCTTCAGCCGGCTTTCGGCCCACGCTCGACCCTCCTCGGTTTCCGAGGCGGTCACGAACCGCGCGCCCTTCAGCATGGCCAGTTCGGTCGGGTGCCGGTCGCTGCGGGATGCGGTAAAGGTCTCCATGGACGACGTGACGGCATAGTCGCCCAGTATCGTCTGCACGACCTTCAGGAACACGGACTTGCCGTTCCCACCCGGCCCAAAGATGAACAGCAGCACGTGTTCGCGTGTGATGCCGGTCAGGCAGTAACCGCACCAGACTTGCAGGAAGCGGATCAGCTCTTTGTCGCCGCCCGCTGCCTGTTCGAGAAAGGCCAGCCATTGCGGGCAATCTCCCGTCGCCGCCGGCGCAACGGAGGCGCGTCTCGTGATGCGGTCGATCGGGTCGGCGGGGCGTGCAACGCCGGTCCGCAGGTCTACTGTCGCGCCCGGACAGCCGAGC
>CAYXPI010000417.1:0-1211 GCA_964467005.1 uncultured Limibaculum sp.
GTCGACCTCACCTCCTGGGGGGCGGACTTGCCCGGGCGCCCGCCGCTCGGCAATCTCGTCCGCCGCGTGCTGCGGCTCGTGCCCGGGCTCGCGCGGCTGCGCCTCTCCTCGATCGACCAGGTGGAGGCGGACCCCGATCTCGTGGAGGCGATCGCCACCGAGCCGCGGCTCATGCCCCATCTCCACCTCTCGCTCCAAGCGGGCGACGACCTCATCCTCAAGCGCATGAAACGCCGGCATCTGCGGGCCGACGCCCTGCGCTTCTGCGCCGAGATCCGGGCGGCGCGGCCCGAGATCGTGTTTGGCGCGGACCTCATCGCGGGCTTCCCCACCGAGACGGAGGCGGCCTTCGAGAACACGCTGGCGCTGGTGGCGGAGTGCGGGCTCACCTGGCTCCATGTTTTCCCCTATTCGGCGCGCACGGGCACGCCGGCGGCCCGCATGCCCCAAGTCGCGAAATCCGTGCGCAAGGCGCGGGCGGCGCGGCTCCGCGCGGCGGGCGAGGCGGCGGTGGCGGCCCATCTCGCCGCCCAGACCGGCGCGGTGCACCCGGTGCTGATGGAGCGGCCCCGCCTCGGCCGCACGCCGCATTTCGCCGAGGTGACCTTCCCGGAGGACCAGCCCGTGGGCGGCCTCGTGCCTGCGCGGATCACGGGCGTCGACGGGGCGCAGCTCACCGCCGAGGCCCTGGGCGCCGGCGACTGACCCCGCTTTCCTCCCCGGCGCCCCCGCGTTAAAGGGGCGGGAGGCTTGAGGAGGGCCCGCATGTCGTTTTTCAAGAAGCTGAGGGAGCGCCTCACCCGATCGTCCTCGCGCCTTTCGGATGGCATCGAGGCGGTGGTGGAGGAGGGCGCGCCCGATCCGGCCCCAGAGCCCGTGTCCGAGCCCGAGCCGGAACCGGCGCCGACACCGCGCACGGGGCTCCTCGGGCGGGTGTTCGGCGCGAAACCGGTGCCGCGGCGGGTGCTGGACGACGCCATGCTCGAAAGCCTCGAAGAGGTGCTGATCGCCGCCGATCTCGGGGTCGACACCGCGCTCAAGATCTCCGCCCGGCTCGCCGAGGAGCGCTACGGCCAGCGCCTCTCCTCGGACGAGATCCGCACGGCCCTCGCGGGCGAGATCGAGGCGGTGCTGGAGCCCGTGGCGCGGCCCCTCCCCCTCGGTCAGGCCAGGCCCCAGGTGATCCTTGAGGTCGGCGTCAACGGCTCGGG
>CAYXPI010000418.1:0-1187 GCA_964467005.1 uncultured Limibaculum sp.
TCCTTGTGTTTGCTTAAGACACGGAGGATCAAGATGCCTTGGAATGAAATCACCCGGAAGAAGTATGAGCGTAAGTCGACGCGTTACGCAAGCGACCTGATCGACGCGGAATGGGCGCTGATCGAGCCGGACATGCCGCTGCCGAACCGTATGGGCAGGCCGCGCAAATGGCCGATGCGGGAGATTATGAACGCTCTTTTGTATATCGCCTCAACCGGCTGCCAGTGGCGGTTCCTGCCGAAGGATTTTCCACCCTTCTCGACGGTGCAGAAGTATTTCTACTGGTGGCGCGACGCGCGGCTGCTCGAGAAAATCAATCACCGGCTGCTGCTCGGTTATCGCGAAGCGCAGGGCAGAAGCCCACAACCAACCGCCGGCGTGATCGACAGCCAGTCGGTGAAAACCACGGAAAGCGGCGGTATCTCAGGCTTTGACGCAGGCAAGAAGGTCAAGGGCCGCAAGCGCCATATCCTGACGGATACGGAAGGGTTTTTGGTGACGGCGCTCGTCCACGCCGCAGACATCCAGGATCGCGACGGTGCACCGGCCGTTCTCGCCGAAGCACGCGACAAGTTTCCATGGCTGCGCCATGTCTTTGCCGATGGTGGTTATGCGGGAGCCAAATTGCGCCGCGCCCTGACGAATTTCGGGAACTGGACCATAGAGGTCATCAAGCGTTCCGACGTAGCAAAAGGCTTCGAAATCCTGCCCAGACGATGGGTTGTCGAGCGCACCTTCGCGTGGCTCGGCCGATCCCGCCGCCTCGCAAAAGACTGGGAACGAGACTGGACCTCCGCCATCGCATGGCTCTTCATCGCTCACATCCGCATCGCAACGCGGCGAATGGCAAGACCCTGAAAAATCATGCAGACTTATGATTCAGACTCTCAAAGAAAGCTTTCGTCACGCGCGAAAGCTCTCCCATTGGACTATTGCAGAATATAGACTCTCAAAAACTTGGCATTTTCAAAATCATGAAGATTATATCGCAAAATCTAGTGAGCCTTGCTCTGTTATTGACGGTCGCCATCGGCAGCCTGGGCTGGTTGGCGGCCGTCACGCCCATACAACGCGAAACATGCGTCGAGCGATTTCCTGTCATACCCGACGCTCGAGTTGAAGGTCCGCGCGTCGGGTACGAACTCATTAACATCTTTGGGCGAACGGTCTGGGCAAGCCCTGAGTGG
>CAYXPI010000419.1:0-1164 GCA_964467005.1 uncultured Limibaculum sp.
TCCTCGTCCGGCGAGCCCGGGGGGCCGCCGGGGATGCCCTCCCCATGGTCGTAGAAGATCTCGGAGCAGGGGCCGCAGGGGCCGGTGGGGCCCATGGACCAGAAATTGTCCGAGGTCGCGACGCCGAGGATCTCGTCGTCCGAGAGGCCGGCATGCTTCTTCCAGATCTCCGCGGCCTCCTCGTCGTCGTGGTAGATCGTGACGAGGAGCTTGTCCTTGGGCAGGCCGAACTCCCTGGTGATCAGGTCCCAGGCCAGCGGGATCGCCATATCCTTGAAATAGTCGCCGAAGGAGAAGTTCCCGAGCATCTCGAAGAAGGTGTGATGCCGCGCGGTGTAACCCACATTGTCGAGATCGTTGTGCTTACCGCCGGCGCGGACGCATTTCTGGCTGGTCGCGGCGCGGGAGTAGGGCCGGTGCTCGATCCCGGTGAACACGTTCTTGAACTGCACCATGCCCGCATTGGTGAACATGAGCGTCGGGTCGTTGCGCGGCACGAGCGGCGAGCTCTCGACCGGCGCGTGCCCGTGTCCGGCGAAATAGTCGAGGAAAGCGCGGCGGATCTCGGTGAGCGATGTCATGGCGTGGGCCCTCTGATGTCGGAGGTCCGTGTATCGCGCGGGGCCCCGCACTGTCCACCGGAGCTGTGCCGTGGCGCTCGGAACCTGTCGGCGGGGGCGCCAATCCTCTGATGGCGGCGCGCGGCCGCCCCGATCAGCCAGAAGCCGGGAGATGGCGACGACCATCGACGTGCGTCCCGACCCCAACTCCTTGGGCGGCATCGAAAGACACACGGCGCGGCGGGCGCGACGGTGCGGTGGGCCGCGTCAGAGCTCACCGCAACGCGTGCGCCCGGCCGGGGTCAGGCCTCGAGGACGTCGTCGCCCTCGTCCGTCATGCCGAGGGCGAAGTCGAGCCCATGGGCCGCGCGGATCTTGTCCTCGACGGTAAGGGCCACATCCGGGTTGTCGCGGAGGAAGCGCTTGGCGTTCTCCCGGCCCTGGCCGATCCGCTGGTCCTGGAACGAGAACCAGGAGCCGGATTTCTCGATGACCCCGGCCTTCACGCCGAGATCGATGAGCTCGCCGGTCTTGGAGATCCCCTCGCCGTACATGATGTCGAACTCGACCTGGCGAAACGGCGGCGCGACCTTGTTCTTGACGA
>CAYXPI010000420.1:0-1148 GCA_964467005.1 uncultured Limibaculum sp.
CTCCTCGGCGGTGTCGTCCTCCTCCTCGGTGGTGCCGTCCTCCTCCTCGGTGGTGTCGTCATCCTCCTCGGTGGTGCCGTCACCTTCCTCGGCGGTGTCGTCACCCTCCTCGGCGGTGCCGTCCTCCTCCTCGGTGGTGTCGTCACCCTCCTCGGCGGTGTCGTCACCCTCCTCGGTGGTGTCGTCCTCCTCCTCGGCGGTGTCGTCCGCCTGGGGCACGATGCCCGAGGTGATCGCGGCCACATCGCCGTCGGCCTCGCCGAGGAGCAGACCCTGGAGCGCCGTCAAGGGCCCGTCGAGGACGTAGAAGTCCTCCACAGTCCCGTCGAAGAAGTCGCGGGCGTTGTCGTCGTCGCCCTGGCGGTGGATCGCCGAGGCGCCCACGAGCCACTCATGGATGTTGGCCGACATCCCGCTCGGGAAGCCGTCATCCGCGTCCACCAGCTGGCCGTTGACATAGAGGAGGAGCGCGTCCTGCGAGAAGGAGAAGGCGACGTTGTAGGTCTGGCCCGCCTGAATCTTCTCGTCGGTGTATTTGAGGTAGCGGCTCGAGTTGGACTCGGCCTGGGCGTCCTGGAAGCGGATCTCGAGCTGGCTCCGGTCGTTGACCCAGGCGGTGAAATGCCCGCCCGCCTCGTTCGAGGAGTGGTCCTTCGACAGGATGGTCTGCTTGCCCTCGCCCGGCGTGTCCGCGGTGAAGCTGAACACCACCGTGCCCTCGACGAGCTGGGCTTCGCTGCCGGCGGGATGGGCGACCGTGCCGTAGTCGCCTTCCGCCCCGCTGAAGGTGCCGCCCGCCCCTTGATAGACAACCGTGAGCGGCGCCTGATCCGCCAGGGTCTCGTCGTCGAAGGTCACGAGATCGGCATAGGGGTTCTCGGAGAACGCACCCGGATTGGAGCCGATCGGGTCACCCTCCACATCGCGGCTGTCGTAGCCGAAGAGCTCCTGGCCGTCGTAGTCGCGCGTCTTGGTCTCGCCGGTGGGGGCAAAGGCCTCCTGGAGCTCGTCGACCGTGCGGACAATGCCGTAATGCGCGCCGGCATCGGTCTCGACCATGTCCTCCGTCACCATGTCGCCATGGACGACGACATAGCCGAGATAGTCCTCGTCATGCGCGCCGCCGCCGTTGCCCTGCTGGGAGTAGG
>CAYXPI010000421.1:0-1115 GCA_964467005.1 uncultured Limibaculum sp.
TCGCCGCGTCGAAATCCGGGCCGTCCAGCGCCCCGTCGAGATCCCCCGCCGCAAAGAAGCCGTGGGATTGGAGATCGACCCGCGGCGTGACGCTCCCGGAGGGCGGGCCGAAGCCCGCCCCGAAGGTGGCGGGCAAGGGCGCGTCCACCGCGCCGAGATCCGGGACCCCCGCCGAGAGGCTCCCGCCCTCGTAGACCGGGCGCACCTCGACCGCGAGGAAGTTGTCCGGCTCCCGGACCGCGAGCGCGAGATCCGCCGTGCTGCCATCCGCGAGCGGTACCGCCACCGCGGGGTCGAAGGCGAAGCCGGCCGTGAAGAGCGTGCCGTGCCCCTCCGAGAGAACCACATCGGGCCCGCTGCCGCCGTTGGTCGCGAACGAGAAGGATCGGCCGACGGAGAAGTCCCCGGTCTCGACCTCCTGGCCCTCGTTGCTCGTGGCGAAGGAGACGATCGGGTAGAAGGCCGGATCGGGCGCGGTGTTGAGCCCCTCGAAGTCGCGCACCGGCGTGCGCGAGCCCGCGCGGAAATCCTCGGCCGATACGGTGCCCGCGCCGGTCTCGAGAAGCACGAAGGAGAAGAGCCCGCTGCCCTCGCCGAAACCCGCCTCCGTCGGCCGGATGTAGATCCCTGAGAAGAGGTGGAAGCCGTAGGTGAGCGCGCCGCCGTTGAGCGTGGTGGGCCGCGCTGAGGCGTCTCCGCCGCCCGCGGTGAAGGGCTCGGACAGGGCGAAGCTGGACGCGTCGATCGTCGACAGGGCCGCGTCGGTCTCGCCGACGAGGGCGGGAATGCCGTCGCCGTCGCGCCCGACGAAGAGCTTGAAGGCCGTGGGCCCCTGGGACCGGGGCTCGGGCGCGAGCGTGGACGGCAGGCCCGAGAGGCCGAAATTGGCCGGGCGCCCGCTCTCGAGCTGCTGGGCGAGGACCGAGACGTTGCCGTTGGTGACCCCGCTCGTGGTTTCGTTGATGGCGGAGGGGTCGTTGCCGGTCTGACCGCCGAGGCCGTCGTCGGGCAAGAGCGAGATGTCGCCGAGGTCGAACTCGGGCTCCGGTTCCGGCTCCGGCTCCGGTTCCGGCTCGGGTTCGGGTTCGGGCTCCGGTTCGGGTTCGGGCTCGGGT
>CAYXPI010000422.1:0-1111 GCA_964467005.1 uncultured Limibaculum sp.
GTGAGAGCGACAAGCCGAAGCGAGTTCTGCAGGGCAAGGTGGTGCGCGCGAAGAACGACCAGACCGTGACGGTCCTGGTCGAGCGGCGCTTCACGCATCCGGTCCTCAAGAAGACGATCAAGAAGACCAAGAAGTACCGCGCGCATGACGAGGCCAACGCCTTCAAGGAAGGCGACGAGGTCCGGATTCAGGAATGCGCGCCGAAGTCGAAATCGAAACGATGGGAGGTCGTGAGCCAGGTGGGCGGCAGCGCCAGCTGAGTTGACGACCTCCTTCGAAACCCCGGGGCCATCCCCGTAGGTCGGAGGACACCACATGATCCAGATGCAGACCAATCTGGATGTCGCGGACAATTCCGGCGCGCGTCGGGTCCAGTGCATCAAGGTGCTGGGCGGGGCCAAGCGGAAATACGCATCCGTCGGCGACATCATCGTCGTCTCCGTGAAGGAGGCGATCCCCCGCGGCCGTGTGAAAAAGGGCGATGTGCGCAAGGCTGTCGTTGTGCGCACGGCCAAGGAGGTGAAGCGGGCCGACGGCACGGCCATCCGCTTCGATCGCAACGCAGCGGTGATCCTCAACAACAACCTCGAGCCCGTGGGCACCCGCATCTTCGGACCCGTGGTGCGCGAGCTGCGCGGCAAGAGCTTCATGAAGATCATCTCGCTCGCGCCGGAGGTGCTCTGATGGCGGCCAAGCTCAAGAAGGGCGACCGGGTGGTGGTGATCACCGGGCGCGACAAGGGCAAGGAAGGCGAGATCACGCAGGTCTTCCCGTCGGAGGGGCGCGCGATCGTCTCGGGCGTCAACATGGCGGTGAAGCACGCCAAGCAGAGCGCGAGCTCGCAGGGCGGGCGCATCCCGATGGAGGCGAAGATCCAGCTTTCCAACCTCGCGATGGTCGACCCCAAGGAGGGCGGCCCGACGCGCGTGGGCTTCAAGTTCCTCGAGGACGGCACCAAGGTGCGCTATGCGAAGAAATCCGGGGAGGTGATCGATGGCTGACGGCGCTCCCTACGTCCCGCGCCTGCGGACCCTCTATCACGAGGAGATCCGCGCGAAGCTCAAGGACGAGTTCAAATACGCCAACGACATGATGATCCCCCGGCTCGACA
>CAYXPI010000423.1:0-1102 GCA_964467005.1 uncultured Limibaculum sp.
GACGACGGCCTCGGCGGTCAGACCGGCAACGACCCCTCCGCCATCGACGAAACCAACAGCAACATCACCTTCCTCAACGCGGCGCTTCTCTCCCAGCAGCGCCCGAGCGGAAGCCTGGCCGGCGAGGTCTCCGGCGGGCCGCCCAACATCGTGCTCGATGACGCGCGCTCCATCGGCCCGACCGCGACCTCGCTGTTCATTGGGCTCGACTCGGACGGCATCCCCGCCCTCGTGCTCGACGACCCGGCGACCGCGGCCGATGGCTCCACGATCGACCTCTCGAGCTTCTTCCTCGCCCAGCCCTTCACATCAGGCGGCGCGGGCGGGAGCAGCCCCGGCACCTTCAACCCGAGCGGCCGCGCGCCGACCGGTTTCGCACCCGGCGGGCCGCCCGGGCTCATCTACAACTTCCACCAGTTCGGCGTTTTCCTGGAACTCCCACGGGACGATGCGAGTTACAGGGACGGGAGTGGTGTCTTCCTCTTCGTGCTTGTCGACACCCCGAACGACGCGGTGGAGGCGGAGGATCTGGAGTTTGGAGCCAGCCCGCGCGACCTCGGCACGGGGCAGATCCAGATCCGCCCGATCACGACGCCCCCAGCCAACAGCGACGGCACCAGCGTCGCCGCCTGCGGGGACCCTGGCTGCTCCAGCTTTCCCGGTTTTGGCGATCCGGTCTTCGAGGCCGGGCGCAGCGCGTCCTTCGGCCAAAACCAGGTGGAGGGCGAGTTCGGCCCCGAGAACGACGTTCTCTCCGAGGGCCATGGGCACCTCTTCACCTCGGGCTTCCGAGACGGCACGGTGACGGTGCAGATCAACCCGGACAACCTGCCGCCCGACAGCCCGCCGGAATTCTTCGATGTGGACGCGCCCTTGCGGGACCGGGACAACTTCCTCGCGGTCCAGCTCCGCCCGGTCTTCGAAACGGGCAGCGTGGCGGCGGGGATCCTCGCGCTCGATGAGATCGGCACCCCGCGCGCGGTGGAATTCGACAACTTCGCCGTTGGGAGCATCGAGCCCGAGGTGGATCTTCAGACGCATTTCTTTTTTGCGGCGGGGGATCTCGACGGGGCGCTGGACGGCCCGGATTTCGACGCGGCGA
>CAYXPI010000424.1:0-1097 GCA_964467005.1 uncultured Limibaculum sp.
GAAGGCCTGGAGGCTGAACCGCCCGGGGCCGGTCACGTCGAAGAGGGCGAGGCCGGCTGCGTCCGCGATCTCGAAGATCGTGGCGCCCGGGCCCGCCATGCCGACGCGGGCCTCCGGCACCGGCGCGCCGGTCTCGTCGCGGACGAGGGCGCGGATCTGCCAGGCCGTGGTGTCGTGACAGTCGTCGTCTCCCTCCTTGCCGTCGGTCCCGTCCCGGGTGACGAGCGCGTAGGTCTGGATCAGAAGGTCGAGCTGATCCACGGCGTCGTCGTAGCGATCCTCGGAGAGCGCGTCGGAGATCTCGTGGAGATACCCGTTGAGCGTCTCCGCGGCCGCGTGACCCGCGTCGTCGAGGGCGACGATCTTGGCAATGATCCGATGGTACTCCGCGCTCCGGGCCTCCCAGGCCTCGAAGGAGCCGCCCGCGGCGGAGCTGTCCGGGCGTGCCGGCAGAGCCGCCTGCGGCGTGTCGGGCGTGTCGTCGGGCGTGTCGTCGGGCGCGTCCGCCTGAGCCGGCGCGGCGCGGCGCAACGCATCGGCGATCTTTGCGGCCACACGCTGCTGCGCGGCCGTCTCGTCCGGCGTGGCGCCGTCCGCCTCGGCCTGGGCGACGAGGACCTGCAGTTGGCGTTGCAGGTCCATGAGGCGGGCCAGGCCGTCGGCGCTCAGCGCATGGGATGTCACGGTCATGGTCGGCTCCAAACAAAATCCAGAAACAAAACGCGTCGCAAGCGGAGGCGTCGCGCACGCAAATCACGCAAGGCATGCCGGACGACAGCCGGTGTCGGCGCCGTCGGTCGTGGTCGCTGGCGGGCCGGGGGGCCGCCAGTGATGCGCGATGGCCGGCGTCGTCGAATGCTCGGGAAGGGTGCGTGACGCTGCGGAAAGAGTCAACAAACGGGAAAGTTGCGTTCGCGGATCGGCGGCATGCAGGGTCCCTGCAAAGGCACGGTGCGTGCCGGGACAAAGGGCCGATCGGGAGGCGAGGGCGGAGCCGCCTGCGCCGATGCGCCGCTCCCCGCCGCGAGCGCGGGGATCGGGCCGGGATGTCAGGCCGCGGCGCGGCGGCGCGGCCGGCGCGGCCGGCTGGGGCGCCG
>CAYXPI010000425.1:0-1089 GCA_964467005.1 uncultured Limibaculum sp.
GGGGGACAACTCCCCGCGCCGCACCGCGACCGCCTCGTCGACGTCCTGGAGCGCCTCGGCGGTCTGACGCACGGGCGAGTGCCTAACCAGCGCTACGGCCGCCCTGCGTTTCAGCGCTTACTGCGATCCTTGCTATCTTCAGTCTCGGAAGGCTCAGACGATTGAGCCTTCCCGTCTTCCTTGTCATCCTTATGCGGCTTAGGCGGCATCCGCAGGAGGTTTTTCACCGTGGATTTGAACGTGTTGTCGCATTCGGTCATGGAGGCGAACCTAAAGATCGATAGGGCCAATAGCCATATCAAGGAGGCTGAGACGCGGATCTTGGCATACCTCGAAACGGATTTCTGCTCTTTCCGGGAGGAGCTTGACGTCCAAAGCGGAAAATATCGATACGGCATCAATACGCTTCCACTTCCAATTGACGTCTCCCTGGCCATTGGCGACGCCTTTGGAAACCTCGACGCCTCTCTGGACTACCTCATGACCGGCGCGATGCGCGCGAAGACAGGGAAGCCCGGTACGCGGGTGCACTTCCCCGTGCACGAAACCAGGGACCAGCTTCGTAAGTCCTTCGATAGTGGAGTAGCTAAAGCATTCCCCCGGCTCAAAAACTTCGTGGTCGATAAAATACAGCCTTATCGCGGAGGGCGCTTGCGCGTTTGGGAGACCCGACGAACGAACACAATCAACAAGCATCGGCTTATCATCCCTACTGCGTCCGTAACCCGAGTTGAGGGCTTCCGGCTCTACAACGCCGAGAAGAACGCCTTGGTTAGCGACAGTGTCATAGAGGTCGAGGGAGGGTGGCTGTCGATGCCTATCGGTTTTGCATTCAAGATGGAAATAGAGAGCAAGGGCAAACCTTCCGCCCGCATAGCTTTCTCCGAGGGCGCGGAAGTCTTTACCGGTGAGCCTGTCATCCCAACGATGCGCCAATGCAGCCAGCTTGTTCGGGAGACCATCGAGATCTGCGACGACCATTTGCGCACTCCTTAGCCCGAATGCTTTCTTAGGTATTTAATCGCCCAAAAAATGGGCCCCGCATGGGGGCCCTCCGGGTCGCGTCCGTCGGCCGGGATCAGACCGAGT
>CAYXPI010000426.1:0-1069 GCA_964467005.1 uncultured Limibaculum sp.
GCGTCCTCGACCCAGCCCTCGATCTCCGAGGGCGCCAGGTCGTAGGTCCGGCTCGCCGCCGCCACCGTCGTCTTGGCTCGAATGATCTCGATGACCAGCGCGCGCTTCCGCTTCGCCGTCCAGCGCTTGATGCCGTCTGCCACCGTCTCGCTCATCGCTGCCGCTCCGTCTCGCGCATGAGCAGCATGTCACCGGGTCGATACAATCGCCCCGTCCGCGGGCTTCGGCCAGACGAAGGCGCCGCCCTCGAGCCGCTTGCAGACCATGACGAGCCCGGTCTGGTCCCAGACCAGACGCTTCAGTCGGTCGCCGCGCTTCGAGCGGAAGACGAAGATCGCGCCGCAGAATGGGTCGTGCCCCAGCACCGGCTGCACGACGCCGGAGAGGCCGTCGTGGCCCGTCCTGACGTCGCGAAGCGGCGCGCGCGACGCGTGGACGGGCCGCGTCGCGAGCCAGACCCGGCACTTACCGCCTGGCAGGATCATGCCGCGCCACGCACGGCGCGGAGCACGCGCGCGAGATGCCCCTCGTCGAAATCGGACGGCACGACGATCCGCACACCGCCGACCTCGACCGCAATCGCGCCGCCAGACGGTGCCCCAGGCGGCAGAGACGGCGGCTCGTCGCGCCCGCCTGCCACCGTCACCGGGATCAGCCCGAGCGGATCCCCGTGCAGATTGGCGTCGCTCTCGATCATCGGCAGCAGCCCGTCGCGCGCCTGGCGCCGCCAGGACTGCAGCTGCGGCGCGCTCATGTCATGCCGGCGGGCAACATCGGCAACGGACGCGCCGTCGCGGAACGTCTCGGCGACGATCCGGGCCTTCACCGCGTCCGGCCAGCGCCGCCGCCCGGTCGGCCCCGTCACAACCTCGATACGCCCGGCATACCCTTCTCCGCGACACTGAGAACTTACGGAACTAAGTACGTCGCCATCCATCCGACACCTCCTCGACAAAGGCGTCAGATCCCAACCCAGAACTCACGAAACAAGAAGGGCGCTCGGCCGCCGCTTACGATCGAGATGCTCTCCGGCATCCGCAAGTTCGGCGTGAGCCTCACGCTCTGCCAC
>CAYXPI010000427.1:0-1060 GCA_964467005.1 uncultured Limibaculum sp.
TCGAGAGTGAGAACGGCTGCGTGGGCATGGGGTAAGCTTTCCTGCGGCTGGGGGGAAGGGCTGCTGCCGCGTCTCCCTATCAACTGGTGATGACACGAGGGTGACGAGCCACATCACGTTTCAAAGCACCGCGGTTGTCGGTCCGCAACTCGACGCGGTCACGCCGTTCTCGGGGGCCATGGTGCACGGATCGTCGAGCGGGCGTGATGTGCGGACCGGCACAGCGAGAGCTGATGTCTCGTAGGCCTTTGACCTTGCTCGCTGATCCCGGACCAGGCGGTAAAGTATGGACCGACCTGGAGGGACGAGGATGACGAAGCGAGTGAGGCGGCGGTTCACGCCGGAGTACAAGGAGCAGGCTGTGGCGCGGCTGTCGGAGGCCGGGGCGACCTATGGCAGCGTGGCGGCGGAGCTGGGTGTGACGGCGACGCAGCTGAAGACCTGGAAGCTCGAGCTGGATGCGGCCGGCTCAGCGGCAGCGATTGCGGCTCGAAGCGCTGAGGCGGCCGAGTTGGTGCAGCTGCGCCGCGACAACAAGCGGCTCAAGGAGGAGGTGGAGGTCTTGCGCAAGGCCTCGGCTTTTTTCGCTCAGTGGGCGGCGAAACCATGACGGCGAAGCTCGCCTTGTCCGGGATCCTCGGCCGCGAGATCGGTGGCGCAGGGAGATCCGATGCGATCGACTACTTCATGGATTTGTCGCTTTCAGCGAAGTGGAGCTGCGTCAACGCTTCACCTCGGGGAAGGGGTCCATCGGATTCTTTCGGTTCGAATAGCGAATGATGTAAAGACTAAATGGATTTTCCGGTGGGACTCCGTGCGCGAATAGGAGAACCTTGAACGTGAGACACTCTGGCAAATCCACAATCGCTACGACTGCCAGCCTACTCACCGTCTTCGCGCTTTCGTGGTCGATGGCCGGCGCGCAGGGCGCGCGACGAGTTCGACTGGCGTCGCAGCGGATAAATCACCGGAACTGATATTTCCGCGCTTTTCCATCACATATCCTTATGAATGGCAGAATCTTGCCGTTTAGAGGAGGGGAGGGGATGGTGTCGGTCCA
>CAYXPI010000428.1:0-1046 GCA_964467005.1 uncultured Limibaculum sp.
GCTACGTCGTCGCGTGGGCGCCCGAGACGTTGATTGCGGCCCATGAGGCTGCGGACCTCGAAGAACCGCCAATGGCGCTCCTGGCGGCGCTGGCTGAGGCCAAGGCGAGGCCCGAGGGTGCCGCGGCTGGGTCGGGCTTCCGCTTCGACACAGGGGACGCTGCGTCCGCATGGGCCGCGACCGCGCTCGCAGCGGAAACCGCCGCGCTCAGGTAACTGCTCACGTGGCTGGCAGGATGGTTTCCATGCGGTGGATGCTCCGGCTCGAGACGAGGGCGCGGACAGCGTCGATGGCGGTGTGGGCGTGGAGCTTTGCGTTGCTGGTGAGCGACCGGTAGCCGGCATGGACGCCTGCGCCCCATTCCGAGCGGAAACCGTTTGTGACTTTCCGGAACACCACCGAGGGGCGGATCTCGCGTTCGGAGATGTTGTTTGTCGCCGGCACGCGGCGGTCGGTCAGGAAGACGAAGAACTTGCCCCGCCAGGCCTTGATCTGCGCCTGCAAGGCGCGCCCGTCGGGATGTGCGGCGGGTGTGCCGAGCAACGCATCGAGGCGACGGTCCGCCTTGGCGTGATACTGGGCGAGGGTGGTGTCGCGCAGCTCTCCTCGCCGCCTGCCGATGCGGATCGTCCAGCGCAGGAGATCGCGGATCTTCGGGGCGACGACGCTGTCGCCGCAGTCGATGGCGTACTGCACATCGCGCAGGACATGGGCCAGGCACACCTGGTGCGCCCCCGCCAGATCCTGCTGGCCGGCGTAGCGGTCGGAGACCCAGACCTCGGGCCGGTGCGGGCCCAGAACCTGCTCGGCCACCGCCCGTGCGCGCCGCGGCGCGATCTCGTGCAGCACGGCCCGGTCCGAGACGAACACCCAGTGCCAGTGCGTGATGCCGTCGAGGCGGGTCGTGGTCTCATCGGAGGCGATGATCCGTGCGTCCCGAAGGGTCTTCCGGATCGCCTGACGCGCAGCCTCGAGAGGGTCGGCCATTCGGCGGAACGCGTTCGCGATGGCACCCTCGGAGATGCTCAACCCGAACAGCTCGCCCA
>CAYXPI010000429.1:0-1046 GCA_964467005.1 uncultured Limibaculum sp.
AGACCTGGATGAACGAGCGCCAGACCGACGCCACCGAGCAGGGCCTCGTGACGGACCGCTTCACCAAGGCCGTCGGCCAGCTCGGCGAGGAGAAGACGGTGAAGCGCGAGGAAACGGTCGAACGAACCGAGCCCAATCTGGAGGTGCGGCTGGGCGCGATCTACGCGCTGGAGCGGATCGCGCAGGACAGCGAGCGCGACCACATCCCGGTGATGGAGGTGCTCTGCGCCTATGTCCGCGAAAACGCCCGCGGCCATAAGCAGACGTTGGAGAAGCCGCACGAGCGCCCGCGGGCCGATGTGAAGGCGGTGCTCGACGTGCTCGTCCGGCGCTTCAAGCGCCACCCCGAGCGCGAGGCCCATGAGGAGACGGAGGGCTACTGGCTCGACCTCACCTACACCGACCTCGCCCACCGGGACCTCGACGGCCTCACCCTCCCCCGCGCCGACCTTTCCCATGCGTACCTCGAAGGGGCGAAGCTCAAAGGGGCATGGCTCAGGGAGGCGACGCTCAAAAGGGCACGGCTCGGGGACGCGAAGCTCGACGGGGCAAAGCTCGGGTACGCGAAGCTCCAAGGGGCACAGCTCGGGGGCGCGAACCTCGAAGGGGCAGACCTCAGTGTCGCGAACCTCGAAGGGGCGAACCTCGAAGGGGCGGAGCTCTGGAGCGCGGACCTCAAAGGGGCGGACCTCGTGGGCGCGAACTTAAGATCCGCAGATCTGAAGGGCTGGGAGATTGCGCGCGCAAACCTCCGATCTGCGGATCTGCGCGAGGCCAAGAATTTGTCTCAGCAGAGTGTCGACACGGCCTTCGGCGACACGACGACCCAGCTGCCGGACGGGATCGCGATGCCGGAGGACTGGAAGACCCGGGCGCCGCTAGCGGTCGCTTGGGATCCCGACCCCGAGTACGACGCGTGGCTCAGGGCCCAACAGGCCAAGGCTGGAAAGCCCGCAGGCGATGGGGCATAAGGCGCAGCGCCGCGCCAGAGGGAGGCCCCCATGCACGACATTCGCCTGATCCGCGAGGCCCCCGAGGCCTTCGAC
>CAYXPI010000430.1:0-1033 GCA_964467005.1 uncultured Limibaculum sp.
AGCCGGCCGCGATGGGGCATGCCGATCACGATCTCCTTCGCGCCCAGCGCGCCGCCGCGCTTGATGATCTGCTCCATGGCCGGGATCAGCGCCTCGCCGCCGTCGAGGCCGAAACGCTTGGTGCCCTGGTACTTCACATGAAGAAACTTCTCGAACCCCTCGGATTCGACCATCTTGTTGAAGATCGCCTTCCGCCCTTGGCGGGTGAACTGGATCTCCTTGCCAAGGCCCTCGATGCGCTGCTGCAGCCAGCTCTTCGCCTCAGGGTCGATGAGATGCATGAACTGGAGCGCGAAGGTCCCCGCATAGGTGCGCTTCAGAAGCGTCTGGATCTCCCGCATCGTCGCGGTCTCGAGGCCCAGCACCATGTTGATGAAGATCGGACGGTCGAGATCCGCTTCGGTGAAGCCGAAGAATTTGGGGTCGAACTCCGGGTGCTCCTTCTGGCCCGTGAGGCCAAGGGGGTCGAGATCCGCCCCCAGATGCCCGCGCGAGCGGTAGGAGCGGATGTACATGATCGCCCGGATCGAATCGAGAAGGCGCCGGCGCACCTCGTCCTCCGACACACCGCCGGGGGCCTCTTGTTTGGCCTTGTCGTCGATCTTCTTCTTGAGAGCCTTGGGGTCGGGCAGCGCGTCCCAGTTGGAATCGAGCGCGGCGATGGTCTCCGAGACCGGGGCCGGCGGCCAGTCCGCCCGCTGCCAGGGAGCCCCCGCCGCCTCCGCCGTCACCTCCGAGCCGTCGTCGCCCAGCCCCGCGAAATAGGTCTGCCAGCTCGGGTCGACGCTCTGCGGGTTGCGGGCATAGGCGGCGTAGAGCTGCTCGACATACGCCGCGTTGTGGCCCTGCAAAAAGGACGAAGCGCGGAACTGGTCGTTGGGGGTTTGTTCGTTCATCGGCGTCCAACGGGCCGCGGGCCCGCGCTCCCAGGTATTTGTGTTTTCAAACAGCTACCACGCCGCCGTGGGCGAATCTACTGCGTGCAAATGCGCCCCAGAGCCACACCCAGAGCCACACCCAGAGCCACACCCAG
>CAYXPI010000431.1:0-1023 GCA_964467005.1 uncultured Limibaculum sp.
GACGACGCGGGCATCGCGGGTGAGGAAGCCTGCGGCCTTGAGCGCCGGGCGCAGCTCGGGGTCGTAGAGCGTCAGCGCCTTGGAGATCCCGTGCTTGACAGCGCCCGCCTGGCCCGAGAGCCCGCCGCCCTTCACGGTGGCCATCACGTCGAACTGGCCCGAGACGTTGGCCACCTGGAAGGGCTGGCCGATCACCATCTGCAGCACCGGCCGCGCGAAGTACTGCGCCATCTCCTTGCCGTTCACGGTGATGCGACCGGCGCCCGGCTTCACCCACACCCGGGCGACCGCGTCCTTCCGCTTGCCCGTGGCGTAGGAGCGGCCGAGCGCGTCGCGCACCGGCTCCCGCGGGGCCTGGATCTCGGTCTCCACGCCATCATCGGCCAGAGTGTCCTGGGCGGCGACGGCGTCCTTCAGCTGGTCGAGCGACTTCAACTCTTCGGCCATCAGAGGGCGCTCCTCGCGTTCTTGGCGTTCATCGCCTTGATGTCGACGACGGTGGGGTTCTGGGCGCCATGGGGGTGCTCGCCGCCCGCATAGACCCGGAGATTGGTCATCTGCCGCCGGGTGAGGGGGCCGCCCGGCATCATGCGCTGCACGGCCTTGGTGATCACCCGCTCCGGGAAGCGTCCGGTCAGCATCTGGTCCGCTGTGCGGGACTTGATGCCCCCCGGATAGCCCGTGTGCCAGTGATAGACCTTGTCGCGCCGCTTGTTGCCGGTGAGCTTCACCTTGTCGGCGTTGATGACGATCACGTTGTCGCCCATGTCCATATGTGGCGTGAAGGTCGCCTTGTGCTTGCCGCGGAGGCGCATCGCGATGTGGGAAGCGAGCCGCCCGAGGACCACGTCCTCGGCGTCGATCAGCACCCAGCGCTTCTCGATGTCCGCGGGCTTGGCGGAGTAGGTTTTCATGTTTCTCGAACCGTTGTCAGGGATCCAGACGAGCCGCGTGTTTCGGCGGTCCCGGCATGTGTGTCAAGCCCCTCAGGCGAAAAAGCGCGTTGTTCGTCAGCGGCTTTTG
>CAYXPI010000432.1:0-1007 GCA_964467005.1 uncultured Limibaculum sp.
CCGTAGAGGACCGTGTTGCCGATGATGGTGTTCTCGGAGGCCTTGAGGGGCGACCCCAAGGGCGGGCGCAGCGTGATCACCCCGCCCGAGAGCCCTTTGCCGACGTAATCGTTGGCGTCGCCATGCACCTCGATCTTGAGGCCAGGGGCGGCGAAGGCGCCGAGGGACTGCCCCGCCGAGCCCTCGAGCCGGACCGTGAGATGCCCCTCGCGAAGCTTGTTGTTCATGCCGAACCGGCGGACGATGTGGGAGGAGACCCGGGTGCCCACGGTCCGCTGGGTGTTCGACACCGTGTAGTCGAGCCGCATCTTCTCGCCCTCTTTGAAGAAGGGCTCGGCATCCACGACGATCTGGGCGTCGAGCGTGTCCGGCACCGGCGTGCGCGGTCGGTTGCGGCGATAGGCGATGGTGCGGCCCTCGTCCACCCGCACGAGCATCGGATTGAGGTCGAGATCGTCGAGATGGGCGGCGCCGCGCGACACCTGGTCGAGGAGGTCGGAGCGGCCGATGATCTCCTCGAGCGAGCGCGCGCCGAGAGAGGCGAGGATTTCTCGGATCTCCTCGGCCATCAGCGTGAAGAGGTTCACCACCTTGTCCGCCGTGCCGGTGAAGCGCTCGCGAAGCGCCGGGTCCTGCGTGCAGACCCCGACCGGGCAGGTGTTGGACTGGCACTGGCGCACCATGATGCAGCCCATGGCGATGAGCGCCGCGGTGCCGATGCCGTACTCCTCCGCGCCCATCATGGCGGCGATCACGATGTCCCGGCCGGTCCGCAGGCCCCCATCGGTGCGGAGCGTGATGCGCTCGCGCAAATCGTTGAGGGAGAGCACCTGATGCGCTTCCGTGAGACCCATCTCCCAAGGCAGGCCCGCGTATTTGATCGAGGTCTGCGGCGAGGCACCGGTGCCGCCATTGTGGCCCGAGATAAGAATGACATCGGCCTTCGCCTTCGCCACGCCCGCCGCGATCGTGCCGACCCCGGTGGCCGCCACCAGCTTCACGCAGAC
>CAYXPI010000433.1:0-1001 GCA_964467005.1 uncultured Limibaculum sp.
ATGGCGGCGAAATCGCTCCTGAACGCGGTGCGGTTCATGGCGATGGGCGAGAAGTACGCGCCGCTCGATTTCCTGACGGCGGCGGAGGAGGAGGAACCGGTCCACCCGCTCGCACGCGCGATGTCGGAGCGCGAGCGCGAGGTGCTCGGCGGGCTCTGCCGCGGCCTCTCCAACAAGGAGATCGCCCGTGAGCTCGATCTGCAGGAGGTCACGATCAAGCTCCACGTGAAGACCCTCTGCCGCAAGCTCGATGCCCGCAACCGCACACACGCGGCGATGATCGCGAAGGAGACCGGGCTCCTCTAGCTTGCGACCGTGCCGGTTCAGCGAGGCTCGCATGGCAGACATCCGGAACTCCTCGGCATCGGGGCGGTCGGGTCTGCCGACCCCCGCGATCTATCCGTTCGGATAGGCGTCCGCTCCGAACGCCCTCGCGACTGCCCGGCTGCACGGCTGCGCACGGCGCGCCGCTGCTGGTATCTCCCGATCGTCCGAAAGGGAGACTGCCCATGAACATGCGTGCCGACATCGCCGAGCCGGCCCTGCGTCTCGAGCCCGAGTGGCGCATCGACACGCCCTCGCGGGGGTGGCTCGTGCGCACCGCGCTCCGGGGACTCAGCGTTCGCCGCATCGTCTTCGGCGGGCGAATCGACGACGCAGGCCGGCTGCCGCGCTACGGGGTTCTCGCGTTGCTTGGTGTGGCCGCGCTCTGGGTGCCGGTCGCGGCCTACCTCCAGCTCGCGCCGGTGCGGTATACGTCGTCGGTCTCGCTCATCCTTCCGGGCTCGGGTGCGTCCAGCTCGATCAGCCTCTCCGAGATCGGGCAGGCCTCGTCCTTTGCCAACTCCGCCTATGCAAGCCCGTCCCTCAGCCCGACCGTGACCTACAAGCGCCTGCTCGGCTCGCAGCGCGTTCTCGCGGCGGCGGCGGGGTTCCTCGGTGTGGAGGGCGCCCTCGACGAGCCCCGCGTGAAACTTGTCGACCAGACCGGCCTCGTGCTG